>SCSX01000036.1 GCA_004297825.1 Spirochaetota bacterium | reverse complement strand
TCTTCCGGGGTGAAACGCCGTCTCTTACTCTTGGTCATGTGATCCTCCTATAAATATCTCGGAGGATTTACTAGCTTATTTTTACCCTATTTTTTTCCCGTTTTCAATGAAGCGCGACATAAGCTTTCTCTTTAATCTTTTTGAATTCTTCAATTTGAGATTCATTTAAACCCGGAGGCAGAGGACGTTCATGGTAGGCAGAGTCGAAATATCTCTTAAAAGAATTCCTGAATGCCCTCACTTTTCCATAACTATTACGCAATATTAGATTAAATTCTTCTTCCTCCTCCTGATTTTTTGGCAAACTAGAAAGAGCTTTTATTTTTTCTTTTTGTCCTAAAAGATCTATAAACGAAACTAAATAATATCTTACTTTATATTCCTTTGACCTTTTACTCATCGTAAACACTGCCTATTGAATCATTTACTTTTACCAGACAACAAGCCGGCGATTTTAACAGCCGGTTTTAAGAGATCCATGTAAAGATTAGCTCCGGTATCGACGGCAGCATCGAGTGACTTTTCGAATCGGCTGGCATATGCCCAGTGTACGCAAATATACCCACAGATGGATAATGAAATAACCCATTCCGCCTTGTGGGTTAAAATATGCGAGAAATTATAATCAACAAGGCTCATAATAATCATGATAACAGAATATGCTATGAGCGATCGGTTGAACTCATCAATTATAGATGGAAGCGCCAGCCCCAAGAGCATGGCCGCACTAATGAAAACGATACAGAATGCTGACACATTAATTACATTTTCACCATGTGCTGGCAAGGCCGGTGCGATAAGTAACCCCAGAGGTATTGCAACCAGATTATATCCGATGAAGCTGGTTAACGCCGAATAAGAGAGCCCCGACATCATTATTCCGATCAGTGCAAGAGTAAGACAAATAAGCACTAAGCCCGTGAAATTGATGTAATCAAGAACCACAGGAGGAACATAATGCATGACAAATCCACACACCAGAAGCCCCCAGAGGAACACGGCACCAACTGCCAGATGAAATATTCTCACGGAAAGCGACGCTTCGCCTCCCGGTATGAGCGAAGACAGGTCGAATGTTTTATTTGTTTTTATTTCTTTGTGGAGATATTGACTATACATAAATTCGTGCTGGTTTATTCATCCGGCATGTAAAACTTACTCTTCATTTCAAATTAAAAATCAATCTCTTTTCTCATGGCAGTCACCGTGCGCTTCCCCTTCTCCACGATCTCCCTCAAATCCCTGAGCCCGAGCACGATCGCGGTTTTTAACACGTTCTGGTTGATTCTCAAATAGCATGAACAGTATTTATCGCTTTAATTGTTTTTAATTCACGCGATTTAATTCTAAGCTCTTCTCTCAGATCATACTCTATTTGCAACCCTAACCAGAAATCAGGTGTAGTTCCAAAAAATCTGGAAAACCGCAAGGCGGTATCCGCAGTAATACTTCTTTTCCCTTTTAATATTTGAGATATTCTCGTAGGAGGAATTTTCGTTTCTTTTGCTAATTTATAAGCGGATAATTTAAAAGGAATTAAGAATTCTTCTCGTAATATCTCACCTGGATGAATATTTGACAATTTTTTCATTTTTGAACTCCAAATCAATGATAATCCACAATCTCAACATCAAACACATCGGAATTATCCCATATAAAGCATATTCGATACTGGTCATTTATTCGAATGCTGTATTGATTTTTTCTATCTCCCTTCAACTTTTCGAGCCTATTGGCGGGAGGAATTCGCAAATCATTAAGATCCTTTGCACGCTGAATCATAAATAGCTTTCTCAATGCGATCTTCTGAATAGTGATTGGGAACCTTTTCGAAATGATTTGATTCCAAACTTTCTCGGTATCTTTGCATTTAAATGAGCGAATCATATGGTACAATAATAACGCATGGCGATAATATCGTCAAGCGTTATATTTGCCGAGGCGATATTTATTATCCAAGGAATGCGCGGACACCCTTCTCTCAAATTTCTTTCCTTTAATTGGCTACCCTAATTGAACTGGTAACTATTTATCAATATATTTATTCAAAGGTCATGACCTTCACTTCCATGAAAAAATCCGAGCTCACGCGAAGCACCCGGCGCTGCAAATACGACGATCTCCAGAATGAATTCAAACAGGCGGTGCGCGACTTCATCGTAACCCAAAAGCTGGGCGAGATGAAAGGCATGACCATGCACTGCTTCGAAACTACGACCGATTTTAAGAGCCGGCTGTGGGGAAAGCTCCAGCAATTCACGGACCTGATACTCTCCCCGCAATGGTTCTTCTGGGGTTTGAGCGGCGACCGGATCGATACCACCGAAGGGTGCGCGAGGATCAAGGACATCGCCGGGACCATCGATTTTGAAAACCAGCCCGAACCGGACTGCATTGTGGTATGCGGAATCAATATATCCGGCTTCACGTACGACGAGTCCCGGCTCTATTCATGGCGCCTGTACCTGGCGCATGACGAAACCGGTGAAGAATTCCGGCGGGAGCTCAGGAAAGCGGTTGGCGGGTTCTCGAAGAAGCCCCCTGTGGTCAAGAGTGAATACAGGTAAAAGGCTTTCATCCTGAACTTTTAAATTTTCCTTGCCATTCCCGCCGCAGGTCCGCTAGGTGAGTTCCCGTCGTGCGCCCCAGCGCCGCGACGAATGAATTCCCGGGAGGACCCATCGTGACCGACCAGCAGGCCTTTTCAATAATCAGTGCCGAGCTCGGCATAAAAGACGCGCAGGTGGCCGCTGCGGCGGAGCTCCTGGCCGGGGAGGCCACGGTGCCGTTCATCGCCCGTTACCGCAAAGAGGCGACCGGCGGCCTGGACGAGGTGGCGGTCATCGCTATCCGCGACCGCCTCGACCAGATCCGGGAGCTTGAGAAACGCCGCGAGGCCGTGCTCAAGTCCCTCGCCGATCAGGAGAAACTCACGCCGGAGCTCGATAAAGCGGTGCGCGAAGCGTCCACCCTCTCGAAGCTTGAGGATATCTACCTCCCGTATCGTCCCAAGCGCCGCACCCGCGCCACGGCGGCCCGCGAAAAGGGACTGGAGCCGCTGGCGCTACGCCTTCTCTCCCAGGAGAGCTTTGACGTCGAGGGCGAGGCGGCTGCCTATGTCGACGGGGAAAAGGGCGTGGCATCGACGGAGGAGGCCCTTGCCGGGGCGCGCGACATCATCGCCGAGACGATCAACGAGAACGCCGGGGCCCGGGAATCCATGCGTGCCCTCTTCGCGGAAAAAGCCGTCATGGGCTCCCGCGTCGTAAAAGACAGGGAAGAGGAGGCGGCTAAATACCGCGATTATTTCGACTGGGCCGAGCCGGCGGCCAAGGCGCCGTCACACCGGATCCTCGCCGTCCTGCGCGGTGAGGATGAGGGTTTCCTTTCCGCGCGCTTCATGCCCGCCGACGACGAGGCCGTGGCCCTGTTGAGGGGCGCCTTCGTGAAGGGAAACGGCGCGGCCCAGGCCCAGGTGTCGCGTGCCGCCGAGGACTGTTATCACCGGCTCCTCGGCCCCTCCATGGACACGGAGACACGCGCCCTCTGCAAGAAGCGCGCGGACGAGGAGGCAATCGCCGTCTTCGCGCGCAACGTCCGGGAGCTCCTCATGGCCTCGCCCATGGGCGAGCGCGCGGTACTCGCCGTCGATCCGGGCCTGCGGACCGGCTGCAAGCTCGCCGTGCTCGGTAAGCAGGGCGCCCTCCTGCATCACGAGGCGATATATCCCCTGGAGCCACATAATAAAATCGAGCAGTCCGCAAAGATAGTCGCCGCTCTGTGCAAAAAATATTCCGTGGAAGCGATCGCCGTGGGCAACGGCACGGGGGGCCGAGACGCCCTGTCCTTCCTGAAAGGCATCGGCCTCGAAGGGGTGATAATCACCATGGTCAGCGAAAGCGGGGCCTCCGTGTATTCTGCCTCGGAGACGGCGCGCCGGGAGTTCCCGAATCAGGACGTCACGGTCCGCGGCGCCGTCTCGATCGGCAGGCGGCTTCAGGATCCGCTCGCGGAGCTCGTGAAGATCGACCCCAAGGCAATCGGCGTAGGCCAGTACCAGCACGATGTGGACCAGAAGGAGCTTCAGCGCTCCCTGGACGACACCGTGGAAAGCTGCGTCAACTCAGTGGGCGTGGAGGTCAATACGGCAAGCCGCGAGCTTTTACAGTACGTGTCGGCCCTCTCTGCAAGGATGGCCGAAGGGATCATGACGCGCCGCGAATCATCGGGGCCCTTCGCATCCCGCGAGGAGTTTCTCTTAGTTCCCGGCATTGGCCCCAAGGCTTTCGAGCAATCGGCCGGTTTCCTCCGCATCCGCGGCGCGGCGAACATGCTGGATTCAAGCGCCGTACACCCCGAGAGCTACCATGTGGTACAGCGGATGGCTGCGGACCTCGGTTGCTCCGTGGCCGATCTGGTGCGCGACGCGTCTCTTCGGGAAAAAATCGACCTCAAAAAGTATGTAACCGACACAATCGGAATGCCGACCCTCCGCGACATCCTGGAGGAACTCACGAAACCCGGGCGCGATCCGCGGCGGGAGTTCGAGCTGTTCACCTTCCGCGAAGGGGTGAACGCCATCGCCGACCTGGAGCCCGGCATGAAGCTCCCCGGCGTGGTAACCAACGTCACAAACTTCGGCGCCTTCGTGGACGTGGGTGTCCACCAGGACGGCCTTGTCCACGTGAGCGAGCTTTCCGACGATTTCGTGAAAGACCCCTACAAAATGGTCAAGGTGAACCAGAAGGTCGAGGTGACGGTCCTGGAAGTTGACGCGGCGCGGAAGCGCATCTCCCTGTCCATGCGGAGCGACCCCTTTACGCCGCGAAAGCCGAAGAGAGAGGAACCGATCACCGTGAAGATAGCGCCAAAGAGAGCAGGTGGTGGAAAGGCGGTCGCGGCGAAACTAAAATCGCCCGCGGCACCACCTAAATCAACCAGTCCCTTCGCAGGCCTTGCCGGGATGCTCGACAAGGACAAGAAAAAACACTGAGGTTATCCGCGCTAGTCGAATATCACCGTTTCTTACCATCGCGATCCTCGTCGGGACCGCCCGGCGCCTGCATGACGCCGTCGAGAGTCAGGAAAGTGCCGACCACAAGCTTTCGCATCAGGTTTGTTCCTTCCACCGCTGCTCCACAGCGTCTTCGCCGTGCACAACTCACCGCCCCTTCATCCCAAACAGCGCACCCAGCACCGCGATCCGCTTAATCGCAAATTCATATGACGCGATAATAACCGCGAACGACACACAGCCCAGCACCAAGTACTTCACCATTACGCCCGCCTCCCAGTTCGCGATGAAATACCCGAATACGACTATCACCGTTTGATGGAGAATATAAAAGGGAAGCGCCGCGTTCCTGGCGTAGTCGAGGAACGGGTTACTGAAATTAAGGTGCCTGCTCCCGAAGCCGAGAATGGCTATGAGCCAGAACCATGAATTGAAGGAGCGGAACAGCACCGATACGAGATACGCACCGGCGGTGCCCAGCAGGGAGAGATCGAACTTCACCAGGAACATCGCGCTCGCGGTCATGAGCCCCAGGGCCAGTGAAATATATCGCGACCGCTCCATGGATTCACGGTACAGTGGACTGGTCGCCACCAGGAAGCCCGCGACAAAAATCACGATGTACGAGAAGAGGCTCCACCCGCCGAAAGCCCTGATCCCCGCGCCCATCGGCTGCAGGTTGACGACCAGTTCCATAAGAAGGAGGGGGACGGCCAGCAGGTAGATCGTTCCTCGCCTGGAAAAAAAGGCGGCCGCGCCGGCGAGCAGTTTTGGATTCTTTCCCTTTTTCATATTGATGAAAAGCGGCAGCGTCAGCACGGTAAAAACGAACAGCATCTCAAGGTACCAGAGGTGCAGTCCCATCCACGCGAAATTTCCGCCAAGGGCGTAGAAACCCTGAAAATAGTGCGGATAAAATTCGATAAAGCTCCCCGTGTACCCGGCCTGGGTAACGCGCTCGATCCAGACCTGCACGGGGGCGAGCACCACGAGGGAGCCAAAGACCAGCGGAATAACAAGCCGCCGGAATCTGTTGCCGACGTAACGCCCGACGTTCCGGGACCCGAGTGAATAAAACGAGCTTATCCCGGAAAGCACGAAGAACAACGGCATGATCCACTGGGCCGTTATCGTCACGAAGAGGGTCATGCCCTGGTCCATCTGGTTGTTTTTTGCATGCCAGGGCCCATGATCGAAGAACCTGGCGCAATGAAACAGGAAGATGGTGAGTGTCGCGAGCACGGTGAGCCAGTCGTTGTCGAAGCGTCGTACCGGGGCGGCGGATTTCAAGGTCGTACTTTCCATGAGTTAGTCTTCCTCATTCAGCGCAGCAAAAGTTAATTTACTGCAAAATATCATACCCTGCCAGGAAATAATCTATTCTTAATAAAACGCTCAGAGAATATCGATCACCACGATCGTGATGTCGTCCTCGAAATCGTCGCTCCCGTGCCACTCAGCCAGGCGGCGCATGAGGTCATCGATAAATCCCAATGCGGCAAGCGCCCCTCCCGTCTCGACCGCGTCGAAGAAGCGCTCGTCGAACATCTCGCCCGCGGCGTTGCGCGACTCGGTGATGCCGTCCGTGTAGAGGATGACGCGGTCCCCCGGCGCGAGCGGCGCGACCGCGTCCTCGCAGCGCGTATCGGCGAAGTAGCCTATAAGCCTTCCGGCCGGATTTAGCTGTAGGATTTCCTGCTCGGCGTGCTTCCAGATGACGAGGGGCAGGTGCCCCGCGTTCGCCGTCGAGATCGTGCGTCCCTCCATGTCGATGAAGGCGTAGCAGGCAGTGAGGAACTGCTTCGAGAACTTTCCGAGGAGCACGTCGTTTATGCACTGCAGAAGCGTCGCGGGATCCCGCGCGCAATTCAGCTGGAAGTGAAACGCGATTTTTACCATCGACGCGATGAGCGCCGCGGCCATGCCGTGTCCCGACACGTCGGTGAGGATGGCGCCCAGGCACCCCGGTGCGGGCATGAAGAAGTCGAAGAAGTCGCCCCCCAGGCTGCGCATGGGGACGTAGCGGAACGCGATATCGATCCCCGGCACCTCGGGGGCGCACCCGGGAAGGATCGAGCGCTGGATGGTGAGCGCGTTGCGGATCTCGCTCTCGAACACCGAAAGGCGCGCGTTGTCCTTCACGGCGCGCTTCAGGGCGATGAGCGTGTGCACCCGGGCCAGGAGCTCGTCGCGGTGAAAGGGCTTGGTCAGGTAATCGTTCGCCCCCGCCTCGAACCCGGTGACGATGTCGACGATGCGGCTCCTTGCCGTGAGCATGATGATGGGCAGCTCGAACAGGTCGAAATTTTTTCGCACGGCCTGCGCGACCTCGAAACCCGATACGCGCGGCATCATGACGTCCAGGATCACGAGGTCGTAATCGCCGCCGCGCCGGATAAGCTCAAGCGCATCGGCGCCGCCGGTCGCGGTGGTGACCGAGTAGTCGTGGAGCGCGAGCTGGTTTGCGATCACCTGGAGGTTGACGGGGTCATCGTCCACAGCAAGTATGCGGCATCCCCGGCACGAGAACGCCTTTTCATGCGCCGGCGGGAAGGGCGCCGGGGGGTCCGATATTTCCGCGTCCGCGGCGACGATATCGCCCGCCCAACGGGACTGGATCGGGACGAGTCGCGCGTTCTGCGCCTTCTCCAGGGACGCATCCGCCACGGGAAGCGTGAAGGACACCCGCGTGCCCTCCCCCGGCTGCGAGGCAATATCGACGCCACCCCCGTGCAGTTCGACGAGCCTCTTCACGATCGAGAGCCCCAGCCCCGTCCCCCCGTGCACGCGCGTCGCCGATCCGTCCGCCTGCTCGAAGGGCTCGAACACGCGCGCGAGCCTGTCCGCCGCGATGCCCTCGCCCGTATCGGTGACGCGTATCTCCAGCGTCCCCTTTCCGGGAAGCAGGCGCGCGTCCACCTCGATGCGCCCGCGCGCGGTGAACTTGAGCGAGTTGCCCACCAGATTGTGGAACACCTGCTCCAGGCGCGCCTCGTCGGCGGCTGCGGGGGGAAGCCCCGGATCGACCGCGTTCACGAGGGCGATGTCCTTTCCGCCCGCCAGGTAGCGCGTGACGTCCAGCACCGCCTGCGCGACGGAGTGCACGTTCACGGGCGCGAGCGAGAGCCGAATGTCGTGGTGCTTCAGGCGCGAAAAATCCAGGATGTCGTTCACCAGGTTCGAGAGGCGCCGCCCGCTCGCGATCACCAGGTCCAGGTTTTTCCTCATCCCCGGGGACACGCTGCCGGCAACCCCGTCCGCGAGCGACTCCGCGATGCCGATCATGCCGGAGAGCGGGGTGCGCAGCTCATGCGAGGTGTTGGCAAGAAATTCGTCCTTGAGACGGTCCAGCTCGCGCAGCGACTCGTTCGTTTCACGCAGGTCCTCCGACAGGCGCTCGGACAGCGTGAAGGCTCGCGAAAAGCGACGGGCCATGAGCAGGGACTGGAAGAGAAAAAACGCGAAGAGCCCCAGGTGGCCCAGCATTATCGTGCGAATTACATAAATGTCATACAGGATGTCGTTCACGACGGCGGTGAAATAGATCACGATCCCGGCGCTCACGTACACCGCCTCGATGTTCTTCGCGGCGAGCTCGCGCCCCACGATGAAGAGCACGAAGGCAACGGCCGCGAGGATGATGATCTCGTAGTAGGGAAGCGCCGCGCTGTAGATGCTGATAGGCGCGGCGATTATGACGAGCGCATAGACCGCCGCGGCACCGTTCAGGAACCGCACCGCGGCGCGCGGGGTGCGCGGAAAGATATCGCGCACGTAGTTGAAAAAAAGCGGCACGCTGAAACACAATGCGAGGTAGCTCACCGTGCGGTGAAGGCGCCAGTCCAGGCCGTGAAACGCCTGTACCAGGGAGAGCTCGCCGTTCAACACGGCCCAGACCGAGATCGTGAAGCAGAACAGGCCGAAGTGCAGCGCCGCGCGCTCCCGCCTTCGATAGAGGAACAGTATCATGTGATACAGACCCATGATCGAGATGCTTCCCGCGACGAAGAGCTCCATGAGCATTTTTCGCATGAAGGCGCCGCGCAGGCTCTCCTCCGGACCCACGACAATCTCCTCGCGCGGGCCGCCCTTCGTATGGTGGAAATTCGACACCTGGAGGACGAGCTCGGCCCTGCCGTCCGCGGGGACGAGCGCGACCACTTGAGGAAGGTACTGCGGCACCGATGAAGCCGTATCGGGCCCCACGACGCCGGCCGCGGCGACGGGCGCCCCGTTCACGAAAAGCCTGAAGGCGGTCGAAAGCCGGAAGAGCTTGATGCCGCAGCGGGACTTTCCGTCCATGAGCGCGGTGAGGCGGAAGGTTGCGCAGCCGCGATGTCCCAGGGGCGCCCCGTTGACCGAGAGCCTGTTCCAGGTGCCCGGGATTGCAAAGTACCCGTCCATTCCCGGTTTCGTGTCCCGCGCGAAATCCGCCGGCGCGAGGAGGCGGTCCCAGTAGAACTCCCATGCGCCGTTCAGCGGAAGGGAGCCGTCCGCGTCGAAGTCCCAGGGGCGCAGATCGATGACGCCTTTGTCGGCGACGGGCGGGGTGTGCGCGGCCGCGAGGGGAGAGAGCGCCGTAATCGCGACGGCGCAGCAAAGAAAAAGGTATCGCTGATATTTTTTCAGGTTCATCCCGGTGCCCTGTTAACAGCAATGCGCGATGACTGATTCTTTGTGTATCGGCGCCCGAAATTCTTAGAAATATTCCGCCGGCCTTACCGCTTCAAAGGCAGCCGGGAGGCGCCAAACGAAAAGGCGGGAATAACCCCGCCAGTTGTCGATCTGTGCGCCTGACACGAGTTGAACGTGCGACACATGGCTCCGGAGGCCATTGCTCTATCCACTGAGCTACAGGCGCGAACGATTAAGATATACTAGAAAGCCTCCCCCATTTTTTCAATCACTTTTATTTTCCCCGAGCCAGGTGTTGATGGAGAGAATGCGGTCGATCGCGTCGCTCGTCCACGCGTTGTAGGGAAGCTCGTCCACCAGGCGCGCGAATCCCCTGCGCGCCGCGGCTAGCCGCTCGCGCAGGCAGGACAGGTCGTTCACGCGCGCTTTGTCCGGCCCCTCGCCAAAGTAGTCGCGAAACGCGGACTTGAGCGTGTCGAAGGCGTCCCGGTAGATTTCGTAACACTCGTCGCGGGGCTTCGCGGGGCCCGCCGGCGGCGTGCGGGGCGCGCCGTGGCGCGCGTGCAGGAACCGGTAGGCCTCGTTCACGATCGCCATGCGCATCCCCGAGGACGGGTCGGGGTTCACATCCGGGTGATTGAGCTTCGCGAGGGCGCGGTAGGCGGCGCCCAGCTCGTCCAGGGAATAGTCCTCCGGGAGTCCGAAGAGGATAAGGTAACGATCCCGTGCGTCCAGCTCCGCGGTCATCGCTCCACCCGCCCTGTCAGACGTTAAACAGAAACTTCACTATGTCGCCGTCGCGCACGGGGTGGTCGCGCCCCTCCGCGCGCATGAGTCCGAGCTCGCGAAGCTTGTGGTCGTCGCCCGCGCGCTCCAGGTCCTCGAACGAGAACACCTCGGCCCGGATGAACCCGCGCTCCATGTCTTTATGAATTTTCCCCGCGGCCTTCTGCATCGTGGTGCCGTCCGGTATCATCCATGCCTGCAGCTCGGTGGCCGCGGTGTAGAAGGTGACCATGCCCAGGAGCTTCACCGCCGCGCGGATGAGTCGCGCAAGCCCCGACTCCGCGAGCCCCATCGCATCGAGGAATTCCTGTTTCTCGCCCGCCGGCAGGTGCGATATCTCTTCCTCGATCTTCCCGATCAGGTACAGGAACTCCGCGCCGTTTTCTCCCGCGTAGGCGCGCAGCCCCGCGACCGCGGGCGAATCCGCGCCGCCCTCGTCGATGTTCGCGAGGTAGAGCACCGGCTTCAGGGTGATGAGCCCGTATTCCCCGAGCGCCGCGAGATCGTCCTCGTCGAGCCCCATGCCCGCGAGAAGGCGGCCGCCGTCCAGGTGCGCGCACGCGCGCTCGATGACGGCCAGGCGCGCCTTCGCATCCTTGTCGCCCGACTGGGCGAGCTTTTTCACCTTGTCGCCCGCGCGCGTGAGCAGCTCGAGGTCGGCGAGCATGAGCTCCGTGTTGATGATCCCGGCGTCGCGCACCGGGTCCACTCCCCCCGTGACGTGCACCACGTCGGGCTCCGCGAAACAGCGCACCACGTGGACCACCGCGTCGACGTTGCGGATGTGCCCCAGGAACCGGTTCCCCAGCCCCTCGCCCTTTGACGCGCCGCTCACCAGTCCCGCGACGTCGATAAACTCGATCTTCGCGTGGATGGGGTCGCTCTTTTTCAGCATGTGCGCGATCTTTTCGAGCCGCTCGTCGGGCACGGGCACGATACCCTTGTTGGGGTCGATCGTGCAGAAGGGGTAGTTCGCAATCTGCGCGCCGGCCCCGGACAGGGCGTTGAATATGGTGGATTTCCCGACATTGGGCAGGCCGATGATTCCGCAGTTGAAGCTCATAGCGCCCCCTGTGAGCAAAATATATTGACATATTAAAAATCCATCGGGCATATGTCAATCACGTAGTGCGGGGCACATGAGCGCTTTACAGTTCATCGCAGTTTTTTCCCTGGGATTCCTGGCCGTCGAGACGCTTGCCGCGGCCGTGTTCCTGAACACGTCCCAGTCCCGCGGTTACCTTCCCGCCTGCGCCGCGGTCGCCGCCGGTCTCGTTTTGACCGCGTTTCCGCTGCCGTTCGAAGCCTGGACTGCCGCCGCATCGATCGCGCTTTTCCCCGCCGCGTACGCGCTTGTGACGCGCGCCTTCATCCGGGCGACCAGGGCGCTCTCGCCCGTCCCGGTACTCGCGGGCTCCGTATGCGTCGCGGCCGCCGCCGTCATATTCCCCTCTGCCGCATCCGTGATTGTCGCCGCGTGGCTCGGATTTGCTGTGCTGGTGCACATGTATTTCTTCTTCACGAGCGTCTTCCAATCCCAGCGGGCGTATGTGGCTTTACAAGTCGCCCTTGCGCTGTCCGCAGGGCTTTTCGCGTGGGCGGGGTTTGAACGCTCGCTTCCGCTATGCGCCCTCGCCGCATCGGCGCAGTTCCACCTGACCTCCATCGTCATCGCGTTCGGATTCCATCGGACCGCGGGCATGGCCGCGCGCAACCTGGACGAATCGCGCCGGCTCAACCGCCAGCTCGTGCATACCATCAACCGCCTGCGCCAGAAGTCGGAACAGCTCAACCGCATCATACAGGAAAAGGAGATCGAGCTCATGCAGATGTCCCGGCACGCGAGCCTGGCCGAGATCACGACCGGTATCGCGCACGAGCTCATGCAGCCGTTCACCGGGATCAAGGGCATCGCCCAGAACATGATGGACGACATCACCGGGGAGGAGTTCGAGGGACTCCAGGCCGTCGCCGACCTCACGAAGATATGCGCCCTCGTGGACAAGTCCGCCTCGATCATCGACCACATCAGGAATTTCTCGCGCAAGAGCGGCCTCAACAAACAGTTCATCGACGTCAACAAGGTCATCATGGACGCGCTCGACCTGGTGAGCCTCCAGTTCAAGAAGTTCAGCATCGATATCGTCCTCATGCTCAGCGAAACCCCAAGCCGCATCTACGGGGACAAGATCAGCCTGGAACAGCTCATCATTAACCTGCTGCTCAACGCACGCGACGCGATCATAGAGCGGCGCAGGTCCGAGAGCGGCGATTACGCGGCGCAGATATCAATCGCCTCCGTTTTCAACGGCGAGGTCGCCACGCTTTCCATCGAGGATAACGGGATCGGCATCACCCAGGAGAACATCAAGAAGATATGGTCTCCCTTCTTCACCACCAAGCGCAAGAGCACCGGCACGGGGGTGGGGCTCTCCATAAGCAGCAGGATACTCAAGGAGCACAACGCCGAGGTCCAGGTCGCGTCACTTCCGGGCCTGGGAACCAGATTCACCATCCAATTCCCCCTCCGCCGGGAAAAAGGCGTGATCGCGGTGTCCTGACCGCATGGACAAGGCTCTTTCGAAGCGCATCTTCAGCCTGTTGAAAAAACGGTACGGCGTCCCTTCCCCCTCGCTGCGCTACGGGGGGCTCTACGAGCTCGCCGTGTCCGTGGTGCTCTCGGCCCAGACGACCGATGCGCAGGTCAACGCGGCGACGCCCGCACTCTTCTCCCGCTACCCCGATTTCCGGAGCCTGGCCGATGCGCGCGTCCCCGACGTGGAGCGCATCATTCGGAGCACGGGCTTTTACCACAACAAGGCGCGCCATATCGTCCTCATGGCGAAGGCCGTCCGGGACGATCACGGCGGAGCCCTTCCCTCCACCCGGGAAGGGCTCATGTCGCTCCCCGGGATCGGGCGCAAGTCCGCGAATGTCATACTTTCGATGGGGATGGGAATTCCGGCGCTGGCCGTCGATACGCACGTGATGCGCGTGGCGAACCGGGTCGGCTACATCGAGTCGGACGACCCGAACAGGGTGGAGGAAGCGCTTACCGCCTTTATTCCCCGCGCAGAATGGACCGCAGCGCACCTGATACTGATCACGCACGGGCGCACCCTCTGCGTCGCGCGCGGGCCCCGATGCCCGGAGTGCCCGGTCAACGCCCTGTGCGAATTCGCACGTAGAAATCCTTGAAGGCCGTCACGGCCTCCGGGTCGTTGAACTTCAAGTTCATCGTTTCCCTGGGGTCCAGCCCCGTGATGTGCGCGAGCGCGTCGTAGGCCGCCTGGGCCATGGCGGTATCCGTCCCCGTGAGATGCTCAAGGAGGAAGGGAATGAGGAGCGGGCTCCTGCTCTCGCCCGCGAGCGAAACCCCCCACCGCGCGAAGCGCGGGTTGCCCGCCCGCATCCTCCGCTCGAGGTCCGCCTCGTTTCCTTTCACACAACGGGCGGCGAGCCGGGTGAAGTGGGGCGCGTTTTCAAGGTGAGACCCGATCACGAACGAGCGTCTTTCGGCGAAGTCGACAATTTTTGCATACTCGACGGGAAGCTGCCTCTGCCGCAAATGGGCCGCGATCATTTCCGCGGTGTCGATGGTTCCCGAGAAAAGTAGGCCTTCCCATTCTTCGTCGGTATAGCGAAGCTCCACGCGGTAGCGCCGCGCGTAGGAAAGAAACTCCTTCAGGTATTCCGGATCCCCGGAGCGCATGACCTGGTCCTTGAGCTCGTTGATCGGGTACTTGAACCCGAGGCGTAATAGGTACATCCCCGCCTCGCGCCTCCCTATTCCTTCCGCGGACGCGCGGTCGAATATGAGCACGGTGGAGCCCAGGAAGAGCGCATACGACGCCACCCCCACCGCGAGCGCCGTACCCAGGAGCTTGAACGGATTTCTGCGCGCGAAAAACTCGTAAAACAGGAAGAAGTAAAAAATGACCAGCTTGAAGATCATGGTCGCCTGGATGAGCCCTCCCCCGGAGGAGATGGATCTCACCAGGAGATCGAGATAGAAGTAAGCCACGCTCAGGCCCAGGAAGAGCGGGATGGTTATGAACGGGTCCCTCTTCAACTTGAGCGCGAAGAGCAGGAAAAGCGAGTACACCAGGAGATTGGTGTTCCTCCCGTCCAGCATCCCCATCACGACGGACCATGGCCAGTGAGGGCTTCGTATCTCCTGGATAAGGAACGCGATAAGGACCACGGCGTATATGATGATGAGGGGCAGCACGCGCGCCTCGAGAAACAGGTAGTTTTCCCCCGCGCGGCCGTAGGCGGACCGGTACTTCTCCTCGTGTTCGTCCAGGTTAATCAGGGAGAAATCGAAGACAAGGTAGAATGAAAACACGTAGGCGTAAATCTGTACGATGAGCGTGATTCCCGACCAGTCATAGAACAGGTTGAACAGCAGGTTGAACGCGAGGAGACCGGCGAGTATGAAAAAGAAGCCCGCCGTTTTTTTAAGCCTGGGTAGCGCGAGGGACTGCATGGCCGTATCAGTCTATCTTCCTGAGCCTTTCGAACGAAATGTAATGATCCTCCATCCCCACGCCCTTCTTGTTGGTTCCGATAATCGTGAAGTCGGAGAAGGCCCGAAGCCGGACGAATTTGCCCTTCCGGTGACGAGGCACCGACATCTCCAGCGAATGGAGCCTCCTGGAGACGATGAGGTCGCGGTCGTCCTGGGCGTCGCGATAAGAGAACTCGGTCGAGATGAGGGAGCTGTTGTCCTTGGAGAGGGACACGAGCTCCATTTCGACCTCGACGATGGGGATATTCCCCGAGCGGCGCGAGATAAAGCCCCCCGAGTAGGGCCGCCCGTCCAGCTCCATGTAGGTGAGGTCCATCGCCATGTCGCGGAACTGAATCGTAATCCAGGAATAGCACGACATCCCGTCCGGGGAGCGCAGTCCCCATGAATGCTTGCGCATCCCCATGCACTCGATACGCTTGCTGGTTCCCTTGCGCTCGCCCTTCGTGAACGTGACCGATCCCGAGACCTTGCAGCGCTGCTCGTAGCGCTCCCACAGCTCCACCACGCGCTCCGGGGCCGGTCCCCGCTCGGGCGCCGTTGCCGAGAGGGGAAACACATAGACGGGATAGGCCCCCGAAAGGGTAAGCCCCGCGTTCATCACGTCATTCTTTAAGTTTACCTCGACTTTTTCCCGCGGAGAGAGGATCTTGTATTTTATCCTGCCGTCGGAAAAGAGCTTCTGGTTGGGTTTGGAATCGAGATCGGTGAGGTTGGTATAGGTGTAGAGGTTGTCGTTGCAGTAGAGCGCCCAGATGTACTCCGTTTTGCGCTGGTGGAACATGAAGTTGATGTCCACGAACCCGTAGACCCTGGCCTTCTTGTCGACTATGTTCAGGCTGTAGCGCTCAATCCAGTCCTCGCTCCGCTTAAACTCGTGGAGCAGTTCATCCCTGGGATCAATCATGAATTCATCACCGATTCAATTGATTTGGCCCTGCGTGTCACCTGGAGGACGGATATACGATAATTAGTGACACTCCGAAAAAACAGTATAATATTTTTTATATAAAACATTGATGAAGATAGTAATACTTTCCATTAATTCAAACACTTTTTTGTCCCAAACGGGATTATTTCGGGATTTTGCATACGGCGACGCGCGGCAGGCCCCCGTAATCGTTCATGACGGAGACCTCGAAACCGTGCGCGGCGCCCGTTTCCTTCACCCGCACGCTGTGCGCGCTGCCCGTCTCTAGGATGAGCATGCCCCCGGGCTCGAGATGCGCGGGGGCGCCCTCTATGACCCGCGCTATGACCTGGAATCCGTCGTCCTCCGCGACCAGCGCCTCGCGGGGCTCGAACGCGAGATCGCGCTGCAGGTGCGCCATCTCCGCGGGGGATACGTAAGGGGGGTTCGATACGATGAGGTCGAAGTACCGCCCGCGGAGGGGCTCGTAAAGGTCGCCCTTCACGAAGTGGATTTCGCCCGTCCCCAGGAGCCGGGCCGCGTTGGCGCGCGCGACCTTGAGCGCGGCCGCCGAGATGTCGGTGGCGGTCACGCGGACGTCGCCGCGATTTCGCTTGAGCGCGACGGCGATCGCGCCCGAGCCGGTCCCTATATCCGCGACCTCCCCTCCCCGCGGCGCATAATAGACCGCGAGATCCACCAGGAGCTCGGTCTCGGGACGGGGTATGAGCACGGAACGGTTCACCGAAAAATCCAGGGAGTAGAACTCGCGGGTCCCGGTCAGGTAAGCGACCGGTTCGCCGAGCGTTCTACGCGCGACGAGCGATTCGATCCCCTCGTCCTCTTCCGGGGTGATCGCGCGGTCGCGCTCCGTTATCAGCGCGTGCCGCTCCATGGCGAGGGTTCGGCAGACGATCAGCTCGGCGTCGAGCCTGGGAGACAGCGAACCGGATCGCTCCAGCCGGAGGGTGATATCGGCGAGCCTGTCGGTGATGATCATGCCGTGGTCAGGAGGTCGCGGACTTCAGCCGCTGTTCGATATCGTACTTTTTGAGCGCTTCCACCATTCCGCTTATCTCGCCCTCGAGAAAGCTTTCGAGCGCGTAGAGGGTGAGGCCGATGCGGTGGTCGGTCACGCGCGACTGGGGAAAATTGTAGGTGCGGATGCGCTCGCTCCGGTCGCCCGAGCCCACCTGGGAACGCTTCGCCTTCGCCTCTTTATCCAGGCGCTCGCCCTCGATCATCTCGAAGAGGCGCGCGCGGAGGACCTTCATGGCCTTGATCTTGTTCTTGAGCTGCGACTTCTCGTCCTGGCACGTGACGACGATGCCCGTGGGGATGTGCGTGATGCGCACGGCGGAGTCGGTCGTATTGACGGACTGGCCCCCGTGGCCGGAAGAGCGGTACACGTCGATCCTGAGTTCGTTCTGTTCGATGTGCACCTCGCTCTCCTCGGCCTCGGGCATGACGGCGACGGTCACGGCCGAGGTGTGGATGCGCCCGCCGGATTCGGTGGCGGGGATGCGCTGGACCCGGTGCACGCCCGATTCGAACTTGAGGCTTTCGTAGGCGTCGGGGCCGCCCACGGAGAAGATGACCTCCTTGTAGCCGCCTATGCCCGTGGCGCTCATCTCGATGAGCTCGAACTTCCATTTTTTGGTGTCGATGTAGCGCGAGTACATGCGGAACAGGTCCGCAGCGAACAGCGCCGCCTCCTCACCCCCCGTGCCGGCGCGTATCTCCATGATCACGTTTTTGCCGGCGTTCGGGTCCCTGGGCAGGAGCATGACCGTGAGGGCCTCCTGCGCGGCGTCGACCCGGGCCGTGAGTTCGGCGGCCTCGGAGCGCAGCATCTCGCGCATCCCCTCGTCCTTCTCGGTCTTGAGCATCTCCTCTGCGTCGGCGAGCTCGGCGCGGAAGCGCGTGAGCTCCGCGTATTTTTCCACGACGGGCTTTATCTGCGAATGCTCCTTCTGGAGCGCGCGAAACTTGTTGTTGTCGCCAATCACCTCCGGCGTGCTGAGCGCGCGCTCGATCTCTTCACAGCGCTTCCCGAGCGCGATAAGCTTATCTTCCATTGCGAATTTTCCTTTTTGTGTTCTGCCGGGCTGCCTGCGGCGGTGTGCGCATGCCGCCCTTCGTCCGGGACTCACCCGGTGCGGTGTGTCATTCACTACGCGATGCACGGCCCTCGTGTCAACAAGAATACGGCGCGGGGGCCATGAAGGCGCGTAAACGCTTCCGCGCCTTCATGCGCGCGCGATCATGACCGCCACCGAACGCGGCTTCACCGGATATACGCCGGTATCGGCCCGCGGAGCCGCCGCCTCCTCTTCCGCGATATCGTCGGGTGCCGTGAGCGCGGTATCGATGACGCGGCGCCACCGGTATGGGCCGTCGAGTGGCGGGAGCATGACTTCATGTGCGTTGAAATCGGCGTTGAAAATGAAGAACAGGAAGTAGTTTTCGCCGTCCCGGTCGGCGTCGTTGCAGTCCAGGCGATAGCAGAGGGTGCGGTTTTCCGGGTTGTTCCAGTCCGGCGTTCCCAGGCGCTCGTCGAACCAGGTGATATCGGGCACGCCGTCCGCGTCCAGGTCGCGGCCCAGCAGGAATTTCCTGCCGTGCAGCACGCGATGGCGCCTCCGGAAGGCGATGGCCTTCCGGCAAAACTCGATCATGCCCGCATTCTTTTCCGCGAGGCCCCAGTCGAACCAGCTCAGGTCGTTGTCCTGGCAGTACGCGTTGTTGTTGCCCCGCTGCGTGCGCATGAACTCGTCGCCCCCCAGCAGCATGGGCGTCCCCAGCGAGAAAAGCAGGATGCACAGGTGATTCTTCGCCATGCGCGCCCGCAGCTCGTTGATGTAGGGCTCCGCCGTGGGCCCCTCATAGCCGCAGTTCCAGGAATTGTTGTCGTCGGACCCGTCGCGGTTTTCCTCGAGGTTGGCCTCGTTGTGCTTGCGGCCGTAGGAGACGAGGTCGCACAGCGTGAAGCCGTCATGGCAGGTGATGAAGTTGACGCTGTTGTAGGCGGTCCTCCCGTCGTCGGCGTACAGGTCGGCCGAACCCGTTATACGCCATCCCATCTCGGAGAGCGTGCCGGAATCGCCCTTGCCGAATCTGCGGGCGGCGTCCCTGAACCTCCCGTTCCACTCCGACCAGTCCACGGGGAAATTTCCCGCCTGGTAGGTGCCCAGGTCCCACGGCTCGGCGATGAGCTTGACCCGCGACAGGACGGGGTCCTGGGCGATCGCGTCGAAGAACGACGCCGAGCGCTCAAAGCCGGCGTGCCCGCGCCCCAGGACGGAGGCGAGATCGAACCGGAACCCGTCCACGTGCATGCATTCCACCCAGTACCGGAGCGAGTCCATCACGAGCCGGATCGCGGGCGCGCTCGCGAGGTTGAGGCTGTTCCCGCAGCCCGTGTAGTTCATGTAATAGCGTCCCGGCGCTTCTTCCGGGCCGGTGAGCGCGTAGTAGGACGCATTGTCTATCCCCTTGAACGAAATCACGGGACCCAGTTCATTTCCCTCGGCGGTGTGATTATAGACCACGTCGAGCAGCACCTCGATCCCCGCGCGGTGGAGCTCACGCACCAACGTCTTGAACTCCCTCACCGGCGCCCCCGGGGCGGGGTCGGCCGCGTAGCTCGATTCGGGCGCGAAGAATCCCATCGTGTTGTATCCCCAGTAATTGGCGAGGCCGCGCGCGTGGAGAAAATCCTCCACGTAGAATTCCTGGACCGGGAGCAGCTCCACCGCGTTGATTCCCAGGCGCTTCAGGTGTTCGATACGCTCGACGAATCCCGCGTACGTTCCCGGGCGGCTCACGCCGGAGGAGGGGTGCGCCGTGAATCCCTTCACGTGCACCTCGTAGATCACCAGGTCCCCGAGCGGGATGTCGGGGCGCGCATCCCCCTGCCAGTCGAACGCGTCGTCCGCCACCACGCTCCGCGGCATCGCACTGGCCGAGTCCCGTTCGTCGCGGCTCATATCGCGCCCGGGCGCGTTCTGGTCGTAGGCGAGGAGCAGGTTTTCGGTGTTGCGCACCTTTCCGGCGAACGCCCTGGCGTATGGGTCGAGCAGGAGCTTATGCTCGTTGAAGCGGTGCCCGTGCGCGGGATCGAAATCGCCCCTGACCCGGTATGCGTACAGGTGGCCGGGCCCGATTCCGTGCACGAAACAGTGCCATATATCACGCGTCCGCTGCGCGAGCCCGATAACGTCTGTCGGCTCGGTGCGGCCTTGTTCATACAGGCACAGGAAGACCTCCCGGGCGTGCTTTGAATACAATGCGAAATTGACCCCGCCCGCGCCCGGGGTCGCCCCGAGGGGGTAGTATTTGCCCTCGGAAATTTTTTTCTTCGTGGAGTGTTCCAGTCCCGTTTTCATGATGGCGCCCCTCCTTCTGGAAATCCTGTCGAACCCGGCCGCCGGGGTATTCCCCGCCGATGCGCGGCGTACGCGATCATACGCCCCAGATGTTTACACGCCTTCCCCCGGACCACCCAGCTCCGCGAGCAGTGAATCGAGCTCGCCCCTGAGGACGCGGGCCAGTTCCCCGCAGCGCGCGAGGTCCCCCGCGGCGGCGGCCTCCTCGAGCAGGGCGGCGGCGTCCGCGCATCGCCGGGCCTCGATGACGAGGCTCGCCCCCTTGAGGGAATGCGCGGCCTTCCGCACCGTCCCGCAATCGGCGGCACGGAGCGCCTCTTCGAGCTCTTTCATGCGGCGCGGGGCGTCCTCCCGGTAAATGCGCTCGAGCCCGCGCAGGTGTGCTTCATTGCCTTTCACGCGGTCGAGGGCTTTCGTCCTGGAGCGCGGCGGCCCGTCCGCGCGAATTGGTTTCGCATAACGGTCAATGACGTCCGTGAACTCGGCAAAACCCACCGGCTTTCCCAGGAAGCCGTCCATTCCGCCCGCGCGCAGCCTGTCGGAGTACTCCTTCTTCGAGTGCCCTGTCATCGCGATAATGGGTACCGCCCGGTGGGCCGCCCCGCCTTCACCGGCGCGGATGCGGGCCGCGGTCTCGATCCCGCCCATGCCCGGCATCTCGATATCCATGAGAACGAGCGAGAACGATTCTTCGCGCATGCGCGCCAGGAGGCTGTGACCGTCGTCCGCGATCACGAGATCGCATCCGATCCTTTCGGCATACATGGTGAGGGCGAATGCGCTCACGCCGTCGTCTTCCGCCGCTATGAGCCTTATTCCCCTGCACGTTTTAGTAAAAGCCAATGATCGACCTCTCACCGACCGCAGTATCGGACCCCCCGGGTATCATGAAGCGCCCCGTTTTCCGGACCATGTGACGATGACCCGGTGCAGGTCCTGTAGGTTCACCGGTTTGGAACAATAATCGCAGAATCCGTTTTCCAGGTATCTCTCCCTGTCTCCCTTCATCGCGTACGCAGTGAGCGCGATTATCGGGACCGTAGGCCCGTACAGGGTCCTGATCCTTCCGGCCGCCGTGATGCCGTCAATCCCCGGCAGTTGGATATCCATGAGAACGACATCGTAATTGACCACCCCGGCCAGGCGTATCGCCTCTTCGCCGCTGGTGGCGCCGTCCATTTCCCATCCAAAGCCCTCAATTGCGCTTTTCATGACCTTCATGCTGGCGGCGTTGTCCTCGACCACGAGGATTCTCAACGGGCCGGCGGGCGCGGGCGATTCCTCCGCGATCTCCCCGGGCTTCTCATCGTCAATTTCGACGGGCGCCAGCCTTCCCGGGAGGCGCACGATGAACGTGCTGCCGGTCCCGATTTCGCTTTTCACCGTAAGGGTTCCGCCGTGCAGCTCGGCCAGCCGCCGCGAGATGGCAAGGCCCAGACCCGTTCCCCCGCCGAAGCGGCGCGCGGCGTCTTTCACCTGTTCGAACGGATTGAAAATCATTTCCAGGCTCCGGGACGGGATGCCGATGCCATCGTCCCATACCCCGATCTCAAGCCAGTCCCCGTCCGCATGCGCATTCACGCCCACGCGCCTGCCATAATCCGTGAACTTGATCGCGTTCGAAAGCAGGTTGTAAATGACCTGTTTGATACGCACCTCGTCCCCGTCCAGGCGGCCCAGGCCGGGCTCCACCTCCACCACCAGGGTGATATTCTTCCGGTCCGCGAGCGCCTTGACCGCGGAAGGCGAGCGGGACAGCATGAGCCCTATGTTGAATGGTTTCTTCAGTATCTCCACCTTGCCGGCCTCGATCTTCGTGAGGTCGAGCACATCGTTCACCATTTCCAGGAGATGGCGCCCGCCGTCCCGGATGAAGCGGATGGATTCCATCTGCTTATCGTTCAACGCACCGGAGCCCTGCATTTCCAGGAGCTGGCTGAAACCGAGTATCGCGTTCAACGGGGTACGGAGCTCGTGGCTCATGTTCGCGAGAAATTCGCTCTTCGCGCGGTTTGCCGCATCGGCGGCCTCTTTCGCCCGGCGCAGTTCGTCCTCAACCCCTTTTCGGGCCGAAATGTCCCGAACCGCGACAGATCGCGCCTCAATATCCCCGAACTTGAACGGCCTTCCAAGTATCTCGGCGTCCATGATCGAACCGTCTTTTCGTCTTATTTTTATTTCAAGCCTGGATATTTCGTTGTTCTTGACGATGCCGAGCAACTCCTCGTGAAATTCGGGAAGTACGAGATCCATCCAGTTCATGTCGATGAGCTCGTCGCGCTCGCGCCCGACGAACCTGCATACCTCTGCATTGACGTCGAGAATCCTTCCCTTTTCGAGAATGATGATGCCCTCAAAGGTCGCGTTCGCGATCTGGTGAAAGCGTTGTTCGCTGTCTACCAGCGCCTTCTCCATGGCACGGCGCGCGGAAATGTCCTCGACGATACTGATGAAATACTCCACCTTTTTGTCTTCATTGCGCGCGCAGGAAACGTTGACGCGCACCCAGGAGCCGGAGCCGTCCTTTTTCCTGGTGCGCTTTTCCATGACGTAGGAATCGCGCATCCCCAGGTGGATTTCCTGGAAAAACTCGTACTCCCGCGGGCAGTCGTCCTCGTGGGTATACTCCTTGAAATGCATGCCCACAAGCTCCCCGCGCCCATAGCCCAGGAGCTTCGAGAAGGCTCCATTGGAGAAGATTATCCGTCCGTCGTTTCCCGTGAGCGCCACTCCCACGGAGGAATTTTCGATGATGATGCTGAGCTTGGCCTCGCTTTCCCTCAGGTTCTGCTCGGCGCGCTTGAGCGCGGTAATGTCCCGAAAGCTTTCAAGAAGCCCGATCGGGTCCCCGTCGAAATCGACGATCGGCTGGGAATGGAAAATGAAATGGGCATTCCCCCCGTCCGGCATCCTGGTCTCCACGAGGCTGTCCGGAATCATGGCTCCCGATAGCGCCTGCTGCCGGGGGCACGACTCCGTATCGCAGAAAGGGGTTTTGAGAAACTCGGAGCATACGCGTCCCTCGATCGCGGAAGGCTCAAGGCCGTTCAACTCGGCGTACCTGCGGTTGACCTTGATAATGATCCCTTTTGGGTCCACGATCCGCATGCCCTCCGAGGAGATATCGAAAATGGAATTGAGGAGACGCTCGTTCCGCCTGAGCGCCTGTTCCATTCGTTTCCGACCCGTAATATCGGTCGCGGAGCCCATGATGTATGACGGCTCGCCGCGGTCGTCGCGCACAAGGCTCGCGGAGAGGTACATGTTGAACCGCGTTCCATCGCGGCGTATCCCTTCCATTTCGCCTTCCCAGCCCTGATCCCCGCGCATCAGGGCCTCGAATATCGGCTCCGCGCTCTCCGGCTTCATAAAAAAAGACGGCCCGTATTCGCGCGCGGCCTCGTCGAGACTCGACAAACCATGCATCGTGAGCCATGAAGGATTCGCATACGTGATCCTCCGGTCCAGGTCCACGAACGCGATCGCGTTCGTAGCCGCGTCGATCGCAGCGCTCGCCTGCCGGTATTTCTCTTCCGCGACCCTGTTCTCGATCATGGCACCGAGCCTCGCCGCAACGTCCGCGACCAGGGCATGCTCCTCGGGCAGGAACTGTTCCGCCCCCGGGTCGCCCCTCTCTTCTAGGTATGCGATCTCCACGAGGCCTTCCCCGGTGCCCGAAACGATGATATTCGATGAAAGCATCCAGGGCGTTTCCCTGAACCCGGCGGTCACGGCGCGCGCGCGCCCATAGCAGATGCGTGCGGCGGCTATTTCAGGGTATTGCATTGCGGGCGGAAGCAGGGCGACGGCCTCCTCCAGTATGTCGGGAATGCGGGCGCTCGTCCTTTCGCCCAGCGCGCTTATACGATGAAGGCAGTTGAGCTCCTTTACGCGTTCGCGCACCTGGCTCTCGATGGCGTACCGGGCAAGCGCCGTATCGATGGATACGAGAAGCTCGTTCCTCCGCACCGGTTTCTCAAGGAAGCCATAGGGAACGGCGTTCCGGACCCGCTCGAGGTCCGAACGCTGGTCGCTCCCCGTCACCAAAATCACCGGGACGACGCCGGATTCGCGGATGAGGCGGGCCGCCTCGATCCCGTCGTATTCTCCCGGCATATCGATATCCAGCAGGACAAGGTTGGGATGCATCTCCCGCGACAGCCGTACCGCGAGCGCGGCCGACGCCGCGCGCGGCATCACGGCGAAACCAGCCTCCTCGAGCAGGCGCTTCGTGGCGGAATACCGGATGATATCATCATCCGCGATAAGGATGGCGGCATTCTTCATAGTGATTCTTATCCGCAATCGCGGCCCGGAGATTCGATCGAACCATGGAACAAATTTAGCAAGTCCGCGTTACGATTCAAATTTTCCCAGGGGACACTATCGACTGCCGTTCCGCGCACGCGCCCGTACGACGCTCATTTCCGGGTGCATACAAGCAGGTGGTCATCGAACACGCATCCCATGATGAAGCGGTTCCCGAACGGGGCGGCCACGCTCGCCGCGGAAATTCCCTTTCCGTCATCCATGTACACCTCCGATACCGCGGCCCCCTTACCCGCCGCGTACTCGATCCGGAGGACCTGGGACGGGGAAAATACCCCGGGATTATTCGCATGCCTCAGGAAGGTGATCAACCTTGGATGGGCCGCGATCCAGAGTGCGCCCGTCTCGTCCAGCTCGATGTTGTCGGGCCCCGTGGTCAGTCCTATCGAATCGACCAGGCTCAGCGCCCCGCTTGCCTCGTCGCGCCGGTATACCTCGATCCGGCGCCCCACGCTGGCTGCCGCATACACGGTCTTCCCGTCCCGGCTCATCGCGATCCCGTTGGCGTGGGCGAGCCCCTGGGCGGCGACGGTCATCCTGGTACCGTCGAAGTACACGATATACGAGGCCGCGCGCTGCAGAAATTCCTCCACAGTCCTGCCGAACGCCGAGCGCGCGCCGTGATCGTTCGAGGCGTAGAATTTGCGCGGTCCCACGGGGAGCACGTCGTTGGGGCTGTGCATGAGCGGGTTGCCCACCGATTCGCGATGAATGAGCGCGCCCGCCCGGTACTCGAAAATCTCGACGAAGGGGCCGTCGGCGCGATGGTTGACGACGAACAGGAGCAGGGCGCCCCCCGGTTCCCGGAAGAGGCCGATCCCGTGCGGATGGAAATCCCCGTCGAACCCGGCGCTGATCTCCCGGGGGCGCAGCGCGCGCGCGTTCAGGTTTGCGGCGTACACCGCGCCGCGCGGGACGGGGCCATTCAGTGCCGCATAACGGTCGTCCGCCGAGATGAATGCCGTGCCCGTCTGCGCGTCAACCGTGACGTCCTCGGCGCCCCGAATACCGGGGATATTCTCGCATTCGCAGTCGCAGTGCGGCTCGATCGCGCGGAATTCGCCCGCGTCGCTGAAAATCTTCGCGGCGAAAATCCCGATTCCCGCGAGTACGAAGAGCGTTCCCCAAA
Organism: Spirochaetota bacterium; assembly: GCA_004297825.1. NCBI lineage: Bacteria > Pseudomonadati > Spirochaetota > Spirochaetota bacterium. The sequence goes on along the minus strand of SCSX01000036.1, from coordinate 282,169 downwards.
GCCATTTCTTTTTCATAATCCTGCTCCCTTCAATCGCGCTACGCTCGCGCTCCACCTCTGCATTATCCCCGAAAACGCGCGGAGTCAAGATATTATCAGCACGCCCGTAAATATGATTGCACCTGTCACGCGGTTACCGCATATAATAGCATACGCGCCGATCGCCACACCAGGGATCGCGGGGGCCGATACTGCTTCATTCAAGGGAGGGCGTGGATGCTGTTCGAGATACGCGAGGTACGACAAATCCCCGGAGAGGGATTGCGCCGCTGGTTTTCCGACGAGTACTTCGATCTCATCGTGTGGCACGACGACCGCGATGAAATAAGCGGCTTCCAGCTGTGCTATGACAAGCAGGGATACGAACGCGTGATGACGTGGCGCCGCGGGCGCGGATACACCCACGACCGCATCGACGACGGTGAAGTCCCCGGGGAGCCCAAGAAAACGCCCATCCTCGCGCTCGACGGCGCGTTTGAACCTGCCGGAACCGCGCGGACGTTCCTGGACGCGAGCCGTGACATCGATCGCGGCATTGCCGGCTTCGTATACGAAACCATCCGTTCTTACGGGTAAGCCCTGCCTGCCCCCGCTAAAAATTGTTTGACCCGCAGCCGCACCTGGTTTAGTATTACTACAAAATATAATTTCTGTGCTCCCCGCGCCATCGTCCGATCCCCCATGCATCCGGGAGGCTTTCCCATGATGAATTACCCGCTCCTGATCACGACGTTCATGAATCGTGCCGCGCGCTATTTTTCAAAAAAGGAAATCGTGTCCGTGTACGCGAACGAGACCTTCCGCTACGATTACGGCCGGTGGTATAAGCGATGCTGCCAGCTCGCACATGCCCTGGAATCGCTCGGCATAAAGCGCGGCGACCGGGTCGCCTCGTTTTCCCTGAACAACCACCGGCATTTCGAGCTGTACTTCGGGGTCCCCTGCATGGGCGCCGTGCTCCATACCCTGAACGTCCGCCTCTCACCGGAGCACCTCGTCTACATCGTGAACCATGCGGAGGACAAGGTAATCTTCATCGACGAGGACCTCTGGTTCATGCTCGATCCGGTCAAGGACCAGTTGAAAACCGTAAAGCATTTCGTGATCATGTCCCAGAGCGGGACCATGCCGCCCACGACCCTTTCCCCCGTGATGCTCTACGACGAGTGGATCAGGGATTTCCCCGAGGAATACCCCTTCAGCATCGACCGGGATGAAAACGACCCGGCCCTCATCTGCTACACCTCGGCGACCACGGGCGACCCCAAGGGCGTGGTCTACAGCCACCGCGCGCTCGTGCTTCACAGCTACACGGTGGGGCTCACCCTCGGGGCGATCGAGCGCGACTGCCTGCTTCACGTCGTTCCCATGTTCCATGCCAATGCCTGGGGCGCCCCCTTCCTGGGCGCGGCGCTTGGCTGCAAGCAGGTCCTCCCGGGCCGGCAGATACTCGACATGAAGGCCTTGTGTAAAATAATCAGCGATGAGCGCGCGAGCTTCACGTGCGGGGTTCCCACGATCTGGCTCATGCTGCACAAGTACCTGGAGGAGGGCGGTGAGCATGACTTCTCGTCCATCCGCACCGTGGTGTCCGGCGGTTCGGCGATGCCGCGCCACCTCATGGAATCGTTCAGGGACAAGTACGGCTTCAACATCGCCCAATGCTACGGCATGACCGAGACTTCGCCCTTCGTGAGCGCGGCCATACCAAAAAGTTACATGGACGGCCTGTCGGACAAGGAGCTCTTCGATATAAAAACCACCGTGGGGATAATCGCGACCGGGCTCGAGGTACGCCTCGAAAACATCGATACCGGGGAGGAGGCGGCAATGGACGGGAAGGATATGGGCGAGATATGCATCAGGGGTCCCTGGGTTGCCTCCGAGTATTTCAAGGACCCCGAGCGGAGTAAGGCGACCTTCAGGGACGGGTGGCTTCACACCGGCGACATCGCGACCATGAACGAGGAGGGCTACATGAGCCTGGTCGACAGGACCAGGGACCTCATCAAGAGCGGCGGCGAATGGATCTCGTCCGTGGACCTCGAAAACGCGATCATGGCGCATCCCCTGGTCCTCGAGGCCGCGGTGATAGGCATGCCCGACCCGAAATGGCAGGAGCGCCCGCTCGCCTGCGTGGTTCCCCTGCCCGGGAAGGAAACCGAGATCAGCCGGAACTCCGTCATGGAATTCCTCCAGGACAAGATCGCCAAATGGTGGATCCCGGAGGAGGTCGTGTTTCTCAAGGAGATTCCCAAGACCAGTGTGGGAAAGTTCAACAAGAAGGAGCTCCGGAAATCGGTGCTGCCCGCATTGCAGAAATAAAGTCGCCACCAGGCCGGGCACATCCGCTCCGGAATTCTTCTTGAATAAAATGCGTCCCTGCATTCAGGTTAACGCATGCAACGCTTCTTCTCATTTCACGCGACTTCCCGGATAATCCTCGCGTCCGCATTGACGTGCGCGGCCATGACCGCTTCCCCCGACCCCGTGCGCGCCGATGCGCACGACGCGCCCGCGATCGAGGAGCGCGGCGACACGGAGCTTAATGCCGCCGGGTTCGCCGCATTCGAGGAGCGCCGCTTCGCGGAGGCGGCGCGGCTTTTCGGACTGGCTATCGCGAAAAACCCGGGCGCGAAAATTTACCACAACAACGCGGCCGCGGCGCTCATGAACCAGGGAAGATACGAGGAGGCCTACCGCGCACTCGAGCGGGCGCTGGAACTCGATCCCCGGTTCTGCAAGGCGCTTTCAAACATGGCGGTCACGTGCTTCCACCTGGGCAAATACCGGGAGGCGTACGGGTATTACCGCCGTGCCAGGGAGGCCGACAGCGCCTATACCGGCGAGCGCTTCGAACGTGGGAGGGTGACCGAGAAGCTTCGCAGGATGCGCGAGGAGCGGCCAGACAACGGAGACATTGAAAGCATCTACCAGGGGCTAAAAAACGGCGCGGGCATCCCCGATGACACGGGGCGCTGACTAGAAGGCCCGGGAGCTGTCCAGGAGTATGGTGACGGGCCCGTCGTTTACGATCTCCACATGCATGTCGGCGCCGAACCGTCCCGTTTTCACGCCGGGAAACCCGGACGCGCACATTTCCACGAAAGCCGCAAATCTCCCGGCAGCGTCCCCAGGCGGCATCGCCTCGGAGTACGAGGGCCGCCTGCCCTTCCGCGCGTCGCCGTAAAGGGTAAACTGTGAGACGACCATGAGTTCGGCGCCCGCCTCAGCAAGGGAGAGATTCATCACGCCTGCCTCGTCGTCGAACACGCGAAGACCCAGGATCTTGTTCGCAATGTAGGAGAGGTCCTCGTCCGTATCGGCGCGATGCAGCCCGGCGAGCACGAGAAGCCCGCGGCCTATCGACGAGACAACTTTACCATCGACCTGGACCTGGGCGCGTAGAACCCGCTGTACGACCGCTCTCATAGCTGCTCTTTACCCATATCACAAAACTGCTTCAGGAGGCCCCCAAAATCCCCCGGAGGGGGACTTCAGCGATCGGCAGAATATGCATTTTCAACCATTGGTAGATACCGTTGCCCCCCGCCGGGTGGTATGGGGGGGCCGGGGATGCCGCCCCGGTGTGGAGGCGCTATTTCAGCTTGGCGCTGAGCACGCCTTCCGGCTGCACTCCCTGCAGGCGCTCGAGGACCTCGCCGTTCTGGAATATGATCAGCGTGGGGATGGCCTGGATGCCGTATTTCTGCGCGGTCTCGGGATTTTCATCCGTGTTCAGCTTGGTGATCTTGGCGTTCACCGTACCGGAGCTCACGAGCTTCTCGAGAATGGGGGTCTGCATGCGGCAGGGTCCGCACCAGGGGGCCCAGAAATCGACCAGGGTCTTGCCCGGGGCCTCAAGGACCTCCTTGCCGAAGTTCTTATCGTTCACTTCCAGTAATCCAGCCATGATGACGCCTCCTGCTCGATTCTCAGCCTACCGCAGCAATCCCCGATGTCAATACAAATTGGAAACCCGGGTGAATTATTGCCTGCAAAATCCGCGCGCGCGTGCCGATAACAAGGACAGACACGTGTCCGTTTCGGCGCGGACGCGGTATATTAGAACCACGAGGATCGGACCCATGAAAAAGCTGTGTGCGGTGCTTATGACCCTGAGTCTCGCGGGAACCCCCGGCGGGCTCCTTGCGCGGGACGCTTCGGAGGCGGACAAGGATAAAAAGGCGGCGGCGCCCGTTTCCGATAAAAAAGGGATCGAGGGATACAGCAAGGCCAAGTGGGGCAGCCCCATGGCCACCGTGAAGAACGAGGTGATGGGCAAGATCAGCTACACCGACGACAAGCGGGTGATCGAGGCTCGCGACGGCGACCTGAGCTATCACTACGGCTTTTTTTTCAAGGAAAAGGTCGGGAAGGACAACAAGACCGAGCAGGAGACGCGCCTCTTCTTCGTGAACGTGCAGTTTCCCTACCTTAACACCGCGGACGTCGCGAAGAAGCTCGAGGAGCAGTACGGCGCACCCACCGGCGACTCGGTGAAGAACAATTCGGGCGCCCTGACCTGGGAGTTCGAGAAGACCACGATCATCCTCTGGGTGGACCAGTACGAGAGGAAGCCGTTCAGCCGGAAGATCACCTACCTGAGCAAGGATCTCACCCGCGAGCTCGCGGATTACCTGAAGGAGCTTTTCAACGCCCAGGAGATCCAGACCATGGGCAAGATCACTCCCTGAGCGCGCCCGTTTCCCGCGCATTACAACAGTCCGCGATTGGATATTCTAAGGTCATTGGCTGGCGCCGATATTACCCGTCCTGCCGGGACGCGTTTCCCCGGTCCCTGAAACCCGCCTCGCGCATGAGCTGCCGGACTCGCCCTCCCGAACGCTTTATCCGTGTTCATCCGTGCGAATCCGTTGCCCAAGCCCTTTTATCAGCCGCGGATTTTCACGGATTTACACGGATTTCGACTGCAGGTCGGAGACCGCTTCAATTCACGGGAATCGTGCCGAATAACCTTTGACGATCCGCGATCATCCGTCAAACCGTGGCCAATACCATTTTTTCAGCGCGCGGATTAAACCTGCAATATCGGACCCCTTCCGATTCTACCTTGTGATATCTAACGACCGGTCACGAAGATGGGAATCACGCCTATCCCGTCCTCCAGCCCGTCCAGGGCCTTTCCCAGAACCGTCCCGATTTTTTCGAACGAATCCACCGTGCCCGCCATCCCGCAGCCGGGCGTAGCCGAGGTTACGATCAGGTCGCCCGGGCGGACCTGGCGGCCGCGCGCGTCGATCTTGCACATCGCCCTTCCGGCGAGCGCGACCGGGTAGAGCCTTTTGTCGCCGGACGCGTTCAGCACGAGCGCGGGATTGCCCGACACCACGCCTATGACCGCGCGCGAATATTCCGAATCCGACCGCGCGAGCACGCCGCCCCCGCGCTCGCTCGCCACGAGCACGTCGCCGTAGGAAATGTGGTCGGCCCCGTCCACCTCGAACATCTCGGCGATGTTCGGGGGAACCCCCTCCGCCGATACGCGCGCGAGGGTGACGGTCCCCGTGAAGTCGCTCGTCCCGTTCACCTTGAGCGCCTCGCCGTTTCCGACCAGGTTCAGGCTGTCGTCGTACTCCTCGATCTTCCCGAACCCGTCCACCACGAGCGAGTATCCGTGCTCGCTGGCGAACACGCCGCCCGCCCCGAAGCGCGATACGCCCAGGACCCCGCATCCCCTGGGCCCGGGATCGGTGCTCCCCGCCGACTGTCCGCGCACGCCGGTAAACCTGCCGTGCCCCAGCACCCCGCAGGAATGCTCCGCGTGTTCGTAGGTGCCGTCCGCCACCCCCGCGATTCCCACGGCGCCCGCCGCGGGGGACTCGTTTTTCGCGTAGATCACCGCGGCGCCGTCGGGCGGCGGGACCACGCCGGTATAGCGCTCGCTGCGCGCGCCGCTCACCGCGATGGTCCCCGCGTGCGCTGAAAATTCATGCACGCGCGGCGCGTAGTCATGGGTATGGGCGGCGGGCTCCCGCGCGTCCGCTAGGCGCGGATCGTCCGCCTGTACGGCGAAGCCCTTACGGCTCTCGCCCGGCTCGGCGAAGCGGACGATGCCGGGCTGCGATTCGTTCGCGTATCGCAGCCGCCGGTCGCTTCCCTGAACCGCGAGCCCGGGGGCGTCCTCGCCGTCGTCGGCGAGCTCCACGATGCCGCGGGCGCCGGTGCTCGCCGGCTTGAGCCGCCGGTCGCTCCCCTGCACCACGACGTGGGGCGCGTCCTCACCGTCCTCCGCGAGCTCCACGATCCCCTTCGCGACAGTGCTCGCGTCCTTGAGGCGCCGGTCGCTCCCCTGCACCGCGACGTTGGGCGCGTCTTCCCCGTCCTCCGCAAGCTCAACGATTCCCTTCGCGGCGGCGGTCGCGTCCCTGAGCCGCCGGTCGTTCCCCTGGACAACTACGCCCGGGCGGTCTTCCCCGTTATCCGCGAGCTCCACGATGCCCTTCGCGACGGTGGTCGCATCCCTGAGACGCCGGTCGCTCCCCTGCACGACGACACCGGCCGCGTCCTCGCCGTCCTCCGCAAGCTCGACCACGCCCTTTGATACGGTGGTCGCTTCCTTTAGTCTCCGGTCGTTACCCTGTACCGCAACGCCGGGTGCGTCCTGGCCGTCCTCCGCAAGCTCCACGATGCCCTTTGCCGTGGTGCTCGCGTCCCTGAGCCGCCGGTCGTTCCCTTGCACCGCGGCGAGCGAAACGGCCTCACCGTCACGGGCAAACCGCATTATTCCCTTCGCACCCTCGGCCGCGTCCTTGAGCCGCCGGTCGCTGCCCTGAACCACGACGCCCGGGCGGTCCTCGCCGTCCTCCGCGAGCTCCACGATCCCCTTTGTGATCGTGCTCGCGTCCCTGAGCCGCCGGTCGTTCCCCTGCACCGCAACGCCGGGCGCGTCCTCGCCGTCCTCCGCGAGCTCCACAATTCCCTTCGCGATCGTGCTCGCGTCCCTGAGACGCCGGTCGCTCCCCTGCACCGCGATCCCGGGCGCGTCCTCACCGTCCTCCGCGAGCTCCACGATCCCCTTCGCGATCGTGCTCGCGTCCCTGAGACGCCGGTCGCTCCCCTGCACCACGCACTCAGCGGCCGACTCGCCGTCGGAGGCGAGCCGCACTATCCCGAAGTTCTCGGCCGTTGCGCGAAAGAGCCTCTTGTCGCTCCCGCGCACCACGCTCAGGTCGGAGTAGATCCCGTCGGGACAGAGCTTGACGATCCCGAAGCTCGATTCGGTGGCCTCTTGAAGCCGGGTATCGTTCCCCTGGACGACGGCCCCCTGCTTGGATTCCCTGTCGAAGGCGAGCCGCACGATCCCGTACTTAGCCTCGGTGGCCGGCTTGAGCCGCCGGTCGCTCGCCTGCGTCGCGAGCCCCGGGGCGTCCTCGCCGTCCTCGGCGAACTGCATGATCCCCTTGAAGATGGTAGTCGCCTCCTTGAGCCTTCGGTCGCTCGCCTGGACCGCCGCGCCCATGAGGTCTTCGCCGTCTTTCGCCATGCGCACCACGCCGTGCTGGAAGACGGAGGCATGCGGTGTCATCTCGCCCGCGTGATGCGTGTGGTCGAGGCTAATGGGCGCCGAAAATACCTCCAGCCCGGCGAGGCGCACGCCGTGCACCTTTCCCTCCAGGGGAACCGTATTCATCTCCACGCGCACGTATCTGGCCTGCGCCAGCGGCACGTCCCAGCTGTAGCGCGTCGAGGGCTCCGCGAGGAAGCCCTTTTCCTCGAAAAGCGGGCTCCACACGTTTTTATCGGTGCTGTATTCGAAGTAGAAGTGCTCGGGGAAACCGTTCGGGACCATGTCGGTCGACCAGAGCGCGAGACGCGACACGGGAAGCACGCGCCCCAGGTCCAGATAGACGAACTCATTAGCGGGGGCGCTTTTTAGATCTGACTCCCACATGCTGCCCTTCTGCCGGTCGAGGAGCTTCTCGGCGCCGTGCATGTAGGATGACGCCCCGCTCGCCGATATCTCGCGAACCCCCGCAATACCCGCCGCGAATGCCCCCACCTCCGCGAAGAAGCGCGTCTGCACCTTGCGCGTTTTGAGCGCTACGAACTTCATGAACCGCGCGACGGTGAACGGGATGTCGAGCACGCACACACCGGAGTCGCCCATCTCGTATTTTCTCTCGGTATGGACGATCCGCCACTCCGCGCCGTCAAGGCTCGCCTCGACGCGAAAATCCGCGGGAAACGACTCCGGGCCCGAGGGCGCCGCGTGAACCTCCACGGTGTTGAGGGGAAGGGGCGACCCGTAGTCGATGCTGAAATATTCCCGGGTTATCGCGCTGCCCTTCTGGCTGCACCAGTATCCGCCCTCCTTTACCACGAACGCGGCCGCGTGCGGCTCGTCGAGCTGGCTCGAGAACGCGGCGACCTTTCCTCGGTGAATCAACCGGGCGCTGATATTGATGTGGTTCATCGGTATTCTCCAATTGGAAATGTACCAGATGATTGGCTCCGGAAAACCCGGTTGTCAAATATTTTATTCGCGCCTAAAAAGTGATTGAATTGCCGCCGGACAGCGGTATTTTTCATGTGATGGAATATTCGGACTTCATAGAAGAAAAATCACCCAAGGGGATGACCCTCAAGATATTCCCCAAGAAAAGCCAGTTCCTCGTTTTCGACCGCAGGGGGAAGAGCGTCTACTCCGACGATCAGAATACGAAGGTGCTCCACCGCATGCAGGCGGTGTATTTCGTAGGGGTGAGCTTCGCGATCCGGAACACCCACCAGGAATTTTCGCTGCTCAAGGTCATAAAGAACCAGATGGTGCTCCCCTACGTGGACCTGGAAACCAGGTCGCGGAAATACCTCTTCCTTGACACCCTGGGCCCGGTGGACATCATGCCCACCCGTCTCCGGGCCTTCGACAACACGGCCTCGCTCGTCCGCGAGACCGACGCAACGGACAAGCCGGACGCAATCGTGGTGTCGCGCGCCATTTCGGGTAACGACATCATCGTGATAAAGAACCGGTTCCCGGCGGCCGTGATCATCACCGCGGGTGTCGAGCGCTCCCTCGACATGATAGAGGAGTCGCCCGCGAAATCGGGCGCGGACGGCGAGGTCAACCTGAACATGATGTCGACCAATCCCGTGTTCCTCGCGCGGGTGCACCTGCGCGACATGAACGTGATGAAGGTGAACCAGATTATGCTGGACTTCGACCTCACCGCGATCGAGGCCGAGTATATCCTGAGCTTCATCCGCGGCATGCTCAAGGACGCGGACGCCAATCCCGATATCGCGAAAAACCGCCCCAAGCTCGAATCCCTCGCCGAGTCGCTCAGGTTCTACATGGGTCTCCTGAATAAGGACACCCAGGAGGTTCAGCACATGATCGAGGCCCTCTCGGACATGAGCCTGCTCGCGTCGTACTCCACGCTCATCACGAAGGTGAAGCTCATGAACCCGGAGAGGGACAACCAGCTCCTCTACACGGACTACGAGAACCTCGTGTACGAAAAAAAGATTTCGAAATAGCCGCCATGTATCGTATCAGGAAGATGGACGACGCCTCGATCGAGCTTGCGCTTGGGTCCGGCCTCCGTGTCTGGGGGGCGGCCATGGCAGTCCTCGGGATTCCGCTCGCACTCCTGGGGATCGCGGCCTTTGCAGGTACCGGCTCCGCAGCCTCGCTCGGGCTGGGCGGGTTCGGCGCGGTCTTCTCCTGCGCCGGTTTTGTCATGCTGCAGGCGCGCCGCGCCCATCCCCGCCGTCTCGTGTTCGATAACGCCGCACAGCACTTCATAATGCGCGGCCGGGGAAAATCGGAGGCGCGGATCGGGTACGGGGAAATCCTGGGCATCCGCGAGCGCTACGTCCGCGAGAGGGGGCATATCGTTTTCCTTCACACGCGGGGGGGCGCGATCTTCGACCTCTGGAGCACGGGGTGGACGACGTCAAAAAAGGGTGAGGCGCTTGCGCGCCGATTAAACGAGACGGTGAAATTCAAGGGCTCGTCCGAGGTCGACGACCGGAGGGAACTCCCGGGATGGATAACCACCCGAGAATCGGGCGGCACGCGGTACTACGCGTGGAAAGACCGCGGCGCGGTGTCGCGGCTCCTGCTTGGGCTCGGAATTTTTTGCGGCCTGGTCATCACGTCCGCCGGCTTCATGTCGGGCGAGGCCCTTTCGGCGACGGCGGCGTATATGGTGCTGGCCCTCGCGGGGGCCGCGGCCGCGGGAGCGGCCGCCCTCGCGGTCCCCATGCTCACGCGCGTGAACGTGCTCGCCGCGGGGCCCTCCGGCGTGCGCTACGGGAGATCGCGCTCCATCGATACCGCTATCCGCGGATTCAAGGTCAAAAAATCCATGGAGCGCGGCAACCTGGTCGGCGTCCGGTACTCGTTCGATACCGCGCAGGGGCTCGGGGAATTCATCGTGTTCCTGGACCGGGAGGCGTATGACCTCCTGGAGGACCTGCGCGACGGGCGCGTGCAGTTCTCTAAAATCGGGAAGACGCTGGGGGCGTACTTCCGAATATTCCGCGTTCACATACCGGGAAGGGACGCATCGGACCTGCTTAATTTCGCGAGATACCTGGGGAAGCAACTTGACATTACATAAGATTCTGCGCCTCACCGCCGTCGCACTCACGCTCTCCGCGCTCACGCTCTCCGCGCTCGCACTCTCCGCGCAGGAGCGCTGGTGGAACGTCTACTTCACCGCGCCCGAGGGGGCGCCCTTTACCGAAAATCCCGAATCGGCGCTCGTTGCGCGCATCGACGCCGCGCGCCGCTCGTTCCACGGGGCGTTCTACTCGATCACCTCGAACCGCATCATCCAGACGCTCCTTGCGGCGAAGGCGCGCGGCGTGGACGTCCGCATCGTCACCGAAACCGACACCGTCGCATCCGGGGTGCGCACGCTCGTGAACGCGGGGATACCCGTCGCGGTGGACGACCGGCGCGGACTCATGCACGACAAGTTCGCGATCATCGACGGCGAGCAGCTCTGGACGGGCTCCTACAATCTCACCGACAACGGCGCTTTTAAGGACGACAACAACGCGATCGTGATCCGCTCGGCGGAGCTCGCATCGATCTTCCAGGCCGAGTTCGACGAGATGCATGCGGGCGGGGTGTTCGGCAACAGGAAGGAACCGGGCCTGTTTGGTTCCCTGACAAAAAAATATTTCGTGAAAATCGCCGACACGAATATCAACGCCTACTTCTCCCCCGAGGACAACATCGAGCGCATAATCCTTGAACGGCTGAAAAAGGCGAGGCGTTCCGTCCATTTCCTCGCGTTCTCGTTCACGAGCGACCCGCTGGGGGAAGAGCTCATCCGGCTGCATAAAAAGGGGATCGCGGTGAAGGGCGTGATCGAGCGCGAGGGATCCGACACCGAAAACAGCGAGTACAACAAGCTCCGCGTCGAGGGGATCGCGGTTAAGATCGACCGCAATCCCGGCCTCATGCATCACAAGGTGATCATCATCGACGAGGCGCTTCTCATCACCGGCTCATTTAATTTCTCAAAGGGAGCGAACGTCAAAAACGACGAGAACGTCATCATCCTCGACAACGCGGAGATCACCGGGGAATACATGAAAGAATTCGCGCGGGTGTACAATTGAAAGCGCGGGCGAAGACGGTACGAAACACCGCGGACGATCGGCTACTCGTGCATGGCATATTTCTCTCTATCGAGGGCGAGACAACCACCGCGGGCTTTCCCTCGGCGTTCGTGCGGCTTGCGGGATGCAACCTCACCTGCTCGTGGTGCGATACGCCCGAAGCCAGGGAAGGCGGCGCGCGTATGAGTGTGGATGAAGTCGTGAAGAAGGTCGCGCGCCTGGGCGCCGTTCATCATGTCACGCTCACCGGGGGCGAGCCCCTTCTGCAAGGGAACAGCATCCCGCTCATCCGGAAGCTTCTCGCGGCGCGACGAAACGTCCAGGTTGAGACGAACGGAAGCATCCCGTTGGACGCCGTGCCCCCCCACGCGAGGATCATCGCCGACGTCAAGACGCCCTCGAGCGGCTGCGCGGGCTCGTTCGTTCTCCGGAACCTCGAGTTCCTGAAAGCCTCCGACGAGATCAAGTTCGTGATCGCCGGCGGGGGGGATTACCGGTTCGCGAAAAGATTCATTAAAAAATATCTTGCGGAATCGGCCGCAGTTGTCAACCTGTCGCCCGTGAGCGACAGGATGCGCCCCGATGAGCTCGCCCGGCTCATCCTGAACGACAGGCTCCGGTGCAGGCTGAACCTGCAGCTTCATACCATCATCTGGCCCGGCGGCGAGCCGAAGGATTTGTGACATGGATTACGTAGGACACGTTATAAGGCCTCCCAGCGAGGCGTACAGCATGATCATCCAGGTGACCGTGGGGTGCTCGCACAACCAGTGCACCTTCTGCGGAACCTACAAGGAACAGAAATTCTATTTCAAGGATATCGCGACCATCAAGCGCGACATAGACGAGATGTCCTCGCAGTACCGGTTCCAGCGCGCATTTCTCGCGGACGGCGACGTGCTCATCCTCCCGACGGAGACCATACTCGATATCATCGCGCATTTAAAGAAGCGGAGCCCCTGGATCGAGCGCATCGGCGTGTACGGCAACACAAAGGCGATCATCAAGAAAACGCCCGAAGAGCTTCGCGCCCTGCGCGCGGCGGGCCTGGGCATCGTCTACCAGGGGATCGAAAGCGGGAACCGGGAGGTGCTCAGGCGCATCAAGAAGGGTGCGTTCCCCCATCGCCAGCTCGAGGCCGCCGAAAAAATAAAATCCGCCGGGATACTCCTCTCGCAGACGGTGCTCCTGGGCATAGGCGGAACCGAACTCTCCGAGGAGCACGCGATCGACACCGGGAAGCACCTGGGCGCGATGTCGCCCGACTACGCCGGCGCGCTCACGGTGATGCTCCTTCCCAACACCTCGCTCTACGAGGATTACGCGAAGGGCACATTCGCGCTGCCGGACAAGTTCGGCATGCTCAACGAGCTCAGGCTCATAATCATCAACATGAAGGTGAAAAACAGGTGTTTTTTCACCTCGAACCACGCGTCGAACTATCTTCCCATCCGGGCCACTCTGCCGGACGATCGCCACAAGGTGATCGCGCTCCTGGAAGACGTGATCCGGCGCGGCGACGAAAAACTGCTCAAGCCCGAACACATGCGGGCGCTCTGAGCGGGCCACGAAAGGACAGGGGGGCCGATATGGACTCATCGATCGAGGACGCCATGAGATTTATCAGCGCGGAGCTCATGGAAAATCCCAAGGCGGACAGGCTCAAGCTCATCGAGGAGGCGTGCCAGCGCTTCGACCTCAATCCCATGCAGGGGGAATTCCTCACCAGCAAGTTCGTGACGAACACCTGATCCCCGCACGCCGGGGCAATTGAAATTAATTTCGCATAACGTTAAATTCGAGTTGCACAAAACGCGTTTTCCTTCAGAATCTTTCCGAAAAGCCCCGGATCGCCGGATGGAGGAATTCGCGCCCATGGACAGACCGCCCCTTGCAATGGAATCCATCATGATACCCGTGAACGGCACGGACACCCTGCACCTCCGGCGCATGCGCGCCCGCGAGGGCGGAAGGCCCGTGCTCATGTTCCACGGGGGCGTGGAGAACGGCAGGATATTCTATTCGGACAGCGGCAGGGGATTCGCCCCTTTTCTCGCGCATAACGGGTACGACGTCTTCGTCGCCGACGCCCGCGGGCACGGGGGAAGCGTTCCTCCCGCGGGGCGGGCGTCCCTGTACGGGCAGCATGAGATGATCCTCGATGATATTCCGGCGTTCTCCCGGGCGATCCGCACGATCCGGGGTGACGCGCCCCAGCTCTGGGTCGCCCATTCCTACGGCGGCGCGCTGGCCGCCTCGGCGATCGCGCGCGACCCGTATTGCCGCGCGTCCGCGGCCGCGCTGGTGTACCTGGGCTCCCGGCGGAGGATCGCGGTGCGCAACCCCGCGCGCTTCATCCAGATCGATTTCTTCTGGCGCTTCCTCGCGCGGGGGGTCTGCGCGGCCTGCGGCTACCTGCCCATGAAGGACCTGCACCTGTTCCTGGGCGACGACAACGAAACGCGTATGTTTTATCGCGACAGCGTGGAATGGCTCGTTTCAAAAACCTGGCGGGACACGGTGGACGGGTTCGACTACGGGGAGGCCATACGGGGCATCACGCTTCCGCCGGCCCTCTACGTCGCCTCGGAGGGCGACCGGTGTCTGGGGAATCCCGCCGATGTGCGGCGATTCATGCGGGAGTGCGGCGACCTGAAGGGCGCGCTCATGGTGCTCGGGAAAAAGCACGGCTCGCTGCGCGACTATTCGCACATCGAAATGCTCACCCACCGGGACGCGGTCCTGGACCACTTCCCCCGCATTCTCGCATGGCTTTCCGGCGCGGCACCGGCCGCTATTTGACGACGAACTTTACGACGAACCGCTTGGCCGGCTTCTCCGGAGGCCCGAACGGGCGCGCGTAGGCGAATTCCACCTCGTCCTCGCCCGCGGCGAGCGCGGTGACCTTCATCACCTGGATGTCGATCCCCCCGACGATCCCGCCGCCCGCCGATTCTATCGCGTGCTCCTTCACCGCCACAAGCCCCCGGGCGGGATGAGCCTCCCACCGGTACCCGGTAGAAACCTGGGCCTCGATCCTGACGAGCATCTCCGATCCCAGCGCGAGCGGGATCGCCCTTCCCTCGTCTGCGGGGGATAGTGCCTGCTCCGGGAGCGATGCGCATCCCTGGATGAGCATGACGGCGCACAGCAGGCACAGGGGGCCGATACTCAGGTTTGTCGTTAATCGTTTCATTGCTCCGCTCCTCACATTCCCTCGACCACGACCCACGCCGCGCCGAAGCCTATATTGTTGCACCCGTACTCGACCCACCCGTATCCGTCCTCGCCCCAGTCGGTGCTCCACGAATTCTTGATGAGGTACGATTTTTTGGAATCGTCCCATCCTACGATCACGATGCCGTGATTGATGTCCCGGGGGCCCCAGGTCGAGGCGAACTCGTCGAACACGCCGCTCCGGTACGCCTGGAAGGCCGGGGTCGCCTTGATGCAGGCCGCCAGCGGCCCGTACTTGCAGAGCGCCGCCTTCATTTCGTCAACCGAAGGGTTACCGGCGTCGGCTTGAACGTAGCCCCACGCGGCGATGCGCAGGGGCACCTCGCTTCCCTTCCTGCACGCCTGTTCGCGCGCCCCGTAGGGGACGCTCGCCTCGTCCACCGGGGAGCTTCGCGTGAGGAAATCGAAGGCGTACCCGTACCACCCGCCGCCGCAGCTCCCGGCGTCGCGGCCGCTCTTGTCGACCGCGCAGTCCACCAGGAACTGTTCCGAAAGGTCCATTTCCCGGTTGTTCACGATGAGCGCGCTCGACTCGACGACCGCCACGGAGGAAAACGCCCAGCAGCTTCCGCAGTTTTCCTGGAACTTGACGGGGGTCACCTTGCCGCGCCGCACCCAGCTGAACGAAGAAGCCTTGGGGTCGGCGTCGGGAGCGAGGGCGGGTTCTTTCTTGGGCTCCTCGACCGGGACCTTGTCCTTCCCGGCGGGCTCTTCGGTCTCGTCCGTGCGCGCGCCCTCGTCGCGCCGTTCATTCGCATCCGGCTCGACCTTCTCTTCGGGTTCCTCCGCGCGTTTTTCCGGCTCGGTCTTTTCCGGCCTTTTCTTTTTCTTCTTAGCGCGTTCGGCCTCGGCGAGCTTTTTTAAAAACATCTGGAACATCTGGTTTCCCAGGCTGCTCTGGACGCGCGCCTCCTTCTCGACACCCCGCGGCACCTCGAGGCCGGTGATCTCCTTGATGTCGCGCTTGATCGCCTCGGTGATATCGACCTTGAACTTGTAGTTTCGCCGCACAATCTCCTGGCGTATCACCTCGACCTTCATCTTGACGAGCTCGATGTCCTTTTTCCCGATATCCTTCTGCTTCTCGACGTCCTGTTTGAACCTTTCCTTCGTCTGGGACTCCACCGCGCGGGGACCCGCGACGAGGGCGGTCGTTATCAGAAGCAGTCCCGCGACGACATTCCTGGTTTTCATGGCGCACACCCCGGCTAGATGATGTGAAAACACGGCACCGTGCGGCGCCGGTCCGGATTACTGTATATGGGCGCGAGGGAAATGCAAGCGAATATCGGCGCCCCGCGCCCCATTAAAAATTGATTGAAAAAGGCCGCGTGTGGTGGTTTGAGTGTACTCCCGCGGCCGCATTCTGCGGGAAGATGAATCTAATCCGGACGGAGGAACCATGAATACGCGCAGCCTGAGAAGCCTCATCGCCGCAGCGGCGCTCGTGACAGTCGCGTGCGTCATGCTTTCCTGCGTATCGGGAAAGCTCTCCGACCGGGAGCGCTGCCTCCTGGAATGCGACTCGCTCTACCGCGAATGCGCCGACGCCTGCGGGGGCTACCGCATGGGGGACACGCAGGACGCCCGGCGAAAGGACGCAGTGCTCTACGGCGGGGGCAAGTGTCTGGAAGGGTGTAACACCAGGCACGATTCGTGCAGGAAAGACTGCGAACAGTTCAAGTCCTATGACCGGATAGAGGAAAAATAGTATGCCGCGCAGGAAGCTCAGGGACATACAGTCCGAGGCCCCGGGCATTAGGGACCTTCCCATAAACAAGGTCGGGGTGAAGGACATCTCCTACCCCGTGGTCGTGCTCGACCGCGCCGAGGGCAGGCAGCACACGGTCGCGCGCGTGAACATGTACGTGGACCTGCCCCACCACTTTCGCGGGACGCACATGAGCCGGTTCATCGAGATCCTGAACCGTTACCGCGAGGGGATCAGCACGCTCAACATCCGGGAAATTCTGGACGAGATGAAGTCCCAGCTCAAGGCGCGCAACGCCCACTTCGAGATCGAGTTCCCGTATTTCATCACGAAGGGCGCGCCCATATCCGGGGAGAAGGCGAAGATGGAATATGCCTGCAGGCTCTCTGCAAATTCCTACGACGATTTCTACACCCTCGCGGTCCGCGTTCCGGTGCTCTCGCTGTGCCCGTGTTCCAAGGAGATATCCGAGTTCGGGGCGCACAACCAGCGCTCGATCATGACCATCACCGTCCAGGCGCGCGAGCGCATCTGGATCGAGGAAATCGTCGATCTCGCGGAGAAGTCCGCGAGCTCGGACATCTACTCGATATTGAAGCGCGAGGACGAAAAGTATCTCACCGAAAAATCGTACGAGAACCCCATGTTCGTGGAGGACATGGTGCGCAGCGCGGCGGCGAAGCTCGCGGGGCTCGACAAGATCCTCTGGTTTTCCGCCGAATCCGAGAACATGGAATCGATCCACAACCATTCCGCCTACGCGCAGATCGAAATGGACCACAGGCGCTCCTGATCCCGCCCGCTGCACGGCACCCTGAATGAAAAAGCCCCCGGCACCGGGAGCTTTTTTACATGGTTTCGATATTTCCGGATTTTCCGGCGCTAATACCGGGGAACGTTCAGGTCCGTGTCGTAGAGCTTGCGCGGGATTATCAGGAAAAGCATGAGCATGGTGATGGACAGGATCACGAGGAGCGACATGCCGACGAGTATGATCATCTGGTTCTTGATCTCGTCGATACGCTCGAGCGAAACGCCCGTGCGCACCGCCCCCCAGTGCCTTCCCTTAACCGTGACGGATGCCGCGATGTCCCAGATCACCTTGCCCGTATCCTGGTAATAAAGCTGGCGAATGGGCTCCTCGTCGTTGTGGCGCGCCGCGCGGATCCCCGTGGGATCGTCGAAAATGCGCTTGCCCCGGCTCATGCGGATATTCTGCAGCGGGTCCGCGGTGGGAAGCCCCGAATACTTGGAGTTGTGCGTGGGCGCGTACCCGTTCACGTCCACCAGCACCGCGTAGGTGAGATCCGGGTCGGCGAGAAACTGGTCAAGGGTTTTCTGGATGAGTTTTTCAAGGAGCTTGTCGTAGCGGGTCGTGTATTTTTTCGGCGCGGTCCCGGGTATCTCCACGTAAGTGGTGTCGAAGAGATCGGCCTCCGTGAGCGTGCGCGCGTCAAGGAGCTCATCCATGAACGCCCCCATGACGTGGGCGCCCACGCGGGCCTCGACCCTGCATTTCTCGTAGAGCTGGCTTTCTATGTTGTCGAACATTTTCGCGATGATGAGATAGGAACTGATGCACAGCAGCCCGCAGAGGCCGAGCACCGTCATTATTTTATATTTCAGGTTCATAGAGCCCGCTGCCTTCCGGATTTGCGCCTTGGCCGGGAGGGCCTGGAAACGCCCTGCCCGCCTGTTCAATTCTGCTGGACAGTATAAATAAATGTCAATAATTTTTATTCGGCGTCCAGGAGCGCATCGGCGGGCCGCGGGACGGTTTTAATCCCCGGCGGGGCGTACGGCATGGGAGATGAGCTCCCGCCTGGCGGGTGCGATAAACGGCACGGGACGACGGCCGGGGGTCCGATATCGCACAGGCCGGAAGGCGCGGGGCAACGGGGGCGCCCTGGAACGCTTCACGTGAATCGGCGCCCGCCCCGCCGTGATCGTCGCGAAGTCCCTTCCGCGTGACGCGCGATTATCAATTGACAGGCCCGGCCGCGGGCTGTGTACTCGTACAGCCGGAAGGAGAACCCTGCATATGTCCGGAGGTTGCCATGAATAGAACGCTTATCAAGGAACTGCTCGTCTCGGGCGCCGCGGGGACGCAGGTGCTCGCGCGCGGGTGGGTGCGCACCAAGCGCGACGCAAAGGGATTCAGCTTTCTCGAGCTGAACGACGGCTCGTGCCTCCGGAACATCCAGGTGGTCGCCGATTCGGCCCTTGCCGGGTACGAGGACATCCAGAGGCTTTCCACGGGATGCAGCGTCGAGGTCACTGGCACGCTCGTCGATTCGCCGGCGAAGGGACAAAAGTACGAGATCGCCGCGTCCGCCGTGAAGGTGTACGGCTGGGCGGACCACGAGCATTATCCGCTCCAGAAAAAGCAGCATTCGTTCGAATTCCTGAGGGAGATCGCGCACCTGCGGCCGCGCACCAATACGTTCGGCGCTGTGCTCAGGGTGCGTAGCGCCCTTTCCTTCGCGATCCACGAGTTCTTCCAGTCGCGCGGCTTCATCTACGTGCACACGCCCATCATTACGGCGAACGACTGCGAGGGCGCGGGCGAGATGTTCGGCGTCACGTCCCTTGACCTGGCCGACGTTCCGCGCCGCGAGGGGAAGGTCGACTTCGAGCGCGATTTTTTCGGGACGAGGACCGGGCTCACCGTGAGCGGACAACTGGAGGGCGAGCTCCTCGCCTGCGCCATGGGCAGCGTCTACACCTTTGGCCCCACCTTCCGCGCCGAGAATTCCAACACCGCGCGCCACCTCTCAGAGTTCTGGATGGTGGAGCCCGAGGTCGCCTTCGCGGAGCTTCCCGACGACATCATTCTCGCCCGGGATTTCCTGAAGCACATCTTCCGCGCGTGCCTGGAGAAATGCCCCGAGGACATGGAGTTTTTCAACGCGCGCATCCAGCCCGGGATCATCCAAACCCTGGAAGACATCGTGAGCGCGCCGTTCGAAACGATCACCTATACGGAGGCCGTGGACCTGTTGCAGAAATCGGGCGAATCGTTCGAATTCCCGGTGAAATGGGGCAGCGACCTCCAGTCCGAGCACGAGCGCTACCTCACCGAGAAGAAATTCAAAAAGCCCGTCACGGTCACCGATTACCCGAGCGGGATCAAGGCCTTCTATATGAAGCTGAACGACGACGGGAAGACGGTGCGCGCGATGGACGTGCTCCTGCCCCGCATAGGCGAGATCATAGGCGGGAGCGAACGCGAATACCGGTACGACGTGCTGGTCGAAAGGATGAAGTCGATGGAGCTTAATCCCGACGACCTGTGGTGGTACCTGGACATAAGGAGATACGGCACGGTCCCGCACGCGGGCTTCGGGCTTGGGTTCGAACGCGCCGTCCAGTTCATCACGGGCATGCAGAATATCCGCGACGTCATACCGTTCCCGCGCACGCCGGGCAACGCGGGGTTTTAGTCGGACGCAACGGGGCAGGAATATATCGGTTAAGGCATCTAATTCATTCCCCCTCCCTCGATGGGAGGGGCTGGGGAGGGTGGAAAGCTCCTCCATGAATCAGGAATTCAACAATGCGAACGGGCGCCACCCGGGAAATTTACCAGGAGACTATCATGAAAATAGCGATCGGATGCGACCACGCGGGCGTGAGGCTCAAGGACAAGATCAAGGCGGCCTTTCCCGATATCGAGTTTCTCGACATGGGGACCAACAGCGAAGAGTCCACCGACTATCCCGATCACATTGCGAAGGTCGCGCGCGCGGTGCAGGAAAAAACCGCCGAGCGCGGGATAGGCATCTGCGGGACAGGGATCGGGGCCTCCATCACGGCAAACAAGCACCGGGGGATACGCGCCGCGCTGTGCGGGAACGAGTTCATGGCCGAGATGTCGCGCATGCACAATGATTCCAATATGCTCATCCTGGGCTCCCGGGTGACGGGGGAGGACCTGAGCTTCGCGATCGTGCGCCGCTGGATCGCCACCGGTTTTGAGGGCGGCAGGCACCAGCGAAGGCTCGACAAGATCGCGGGCATAGAGAACGGGCAGTGCGGTGGCAATCTGTAGAGACGTCAATCCGTAGAGACGTCCCGCCGGGACGTCTCTACGGATTGACGCCGACCGGTTTTTAACCCCCTTGAAATAATGCCGTCCTGCCTTAAAATGTTGCTTTACTTGCGCCCCGTTTTGTGCGATTAAGAATATACAGAAATAAATTACCGGAACCACCCATGCATAAAATGCGCACACGCTACATTCGATATCTCGTTCCCTTCATAGCCTTCATCCTGCTTTCCCCGGCGCCCGAATTTTCCGATTCCGTGAGGTTCGGCCCCAGGGGACTCGACCTCTACAACGTCAGGATGACGCGCGACGACCGTGGAAGGGAGGTTTACCGCCTGGACGACAATTCCTACCGGGAAAAAAACGTGCCGTCCGTGACAGACCTGGTGCTCTCGTTCAACGGGCCCGCCTCCTCGTCGGTGCGCGATGATACCGGGAATTATACCCTCCGTTCATCGGTCTACGACAGCGCGACCGGGAACGGCGTGCTCGGGGGCGGCGGCGCGTCGTTCTACAAGAAGGAGCACCGTGTCGAGATCGAATCGGCGCGCAACCAGTGGATGGGATCGTGCGAGGACCTGGGATCATTCACCATCGAGATGCGCATCTACCCCGTGGCGCTGCGCGAGGACGCGGTGCTGCTTTCGCGCATGGGCCAGACATCGGGCGCGCGGATTGGGATCGAGCTCGTGATGAAAAACGGCCATATCGTCGCCCGGCTCAGCCGGCTCTTCAAGGAGGAGGACGGACGGCGGACCGGGGACTTCGTCCTCAATCGGGGGCGTCTCCTCGAGGAGAAGCGATGGTACCACGTGAGCCTTTCCTTTGACAGGATAACCGGAAAGCTCGCGCTGTTCATTAACGGCGAAGAGGACGAGATGGTCTACGCCTCCGAGCGGGGCGAGCCGGGCGTAAAAGTCTACAAGCCCTGTTTCTCCTGCGAGGACCTTCCCATCGCGATCGTCGGGAAAAACTTCTACGGCATAATCGACGAGCTCCGCATCTCGTACCGCCATTTTGACGATTTAAAGAGGGAGAGCGACATGGCGATCCGCGCGCACGGCGAAGCTGGGCGGATCGGCCGCGTCCCGGTCAACCGCGAGGGCGTAGTCACGAGTCCCGTCCTGGAGTTCCCCCATACGGGAACCGGCGTGCTCCGCTTCCAGTGGGGCGAGACCCTTCCCGCCCACACCTTCATCTGGTTCGAGTTCCGCACCGGGGACGACCTGTTCACCATGAACGCCGACGCGCCCCGCTGGTACCGCATCGAAAACGGGCAGCGGAATATTTACATGGAAAAATCCGGCAACGGCTACCTGCGCGGCCGGTACTACCAGTGGCGCGCGCACTTGGCGCCCTCGCCGGACGGCAACCGCTCGCCGGAGCTTTTCGACATATCGCTCAACTACCTCGACGACGACCCGCCCCTTCCGCCCCGCGCGGTGGAGGCGGTGCGCACGTCGGATAATGGGATACGGCTCCGCTGGCGCAAGTCGGTGGAGGAAGACATCCTGGGTTACCGCGTATATTACGGCACGCGGTCCCGTGCCTACGACGGGGTCATAGGCACGATCGGGGGCGCGCGTATTTCTAATGACACAAGCGCCGATCCTGCGTATATTGAAATAGAGATTACGAACAAGGTGATCGACGAGAACATGAAGAGGGACGGCAGGAAAATTCTTGAGTACCCGCTGTTGAAAAACGGCGTTCTCTATTTCTTCGCCGTAACCGCGTACGACACCTACAGGCCCGATTCCGGGTATAACCACGAATCGAGGCACTCCGAGGAAATCTCGGCGCGCCCGTTCGCCGGTTCGGAGATCACCAGGTAATGGAGGTGCCCATGGGGCTCCAGAACTATACGATTAAGGATCTCTCGGCAAGCCTGCGCCTCATCCCCTACTTCAAGGAAGTAAGCCCCGTCGGGGTCCTCCGGAGCATGGACTTTTTTTCCGACGTCAACGAGGACACGATCGCGTCGATTGCGGCGGACGTGTTTATCAGCGAATTCCCCGAGGGCACCGTGGTGTGCCGGCACGGCAAGTTCGACGAGCGTTTCTTTATAATCCTCTCGGGAACCGCCCGCGCGGTGATCCCCACCGAGGACAATCCCCGGTTCGAGCTCTACAGGCTGGGACCCGGCGACTTTTTCGGAGAGGAGATCGTCCTTTCCACGGAGCCGCGGGGGGACAGCATCATCGCGGAAACGGCCTGCGTCATGCTCGCCATGCCCTCCGAGATACTTAAAACGCTTATCGGCGCGTCGCCGCACGTGCGCGGGCTCATGGACGCGCGCTACATAGAGCGCAACCTGCGCGGCGACCTCAGGCGTATTCCCCTCCTCACCAACCTGGGCGACGATATCTTCGAGCGATTGCTCAAGGAGGTCGAGCTCCTGGACTACACGACGGGCCAGATCGTCTTCCGCGAGGGCGACCCGGGTGACGCGTTCTACCTCATCCGCGAGGGCAAGGTGGACGTATACCGCACGGTGGACGGGGACCGGAAGCTCATTGCCATACTCGCCGACGGACAGTATTTCGGCGAGATGTCGCTCATGTCCGACGAGGTGCGCAACGCCACGGTCGAGGCCGTAAGCAAGGTCTCGCTGGTGCGCATATCGCGCAACGTCTTCATGAAGATCGCCGGGAGCGACGCGCGCGTCCGCGGCGAGTTCCGCGATGTCTTCGCCGAGCGGAGCAAAAACCGCGAGGACATCCTTAAAAACCCGTATATCGCGCACATGACCCGGCAGCTCCTGGACCTTAATCGCGACATCAACATTCACATGGACATCCTGTCGCAGTGCGTGATCGACACGGAGCGCGGCGGGGCGCTCCTGGCCACCATGCCGGGCTCGCGCTACCCGTACGTGTATCCGCGCGACAGCGCCTGCGCCTCGCGCTTTCTCTTCAAGGTCATCACGAGCCCCCTTAAGGCCGGCGACAGCGCCTTCAGGCTCCTGGGGGAGATCGCGCGCTTTATCCTGGAGTGCCAGCGCGCCGACGGCTACTGGGGCCAGCGTTACGGCATCGTGGGCGACGACAAGGCAATCTACAAGCAGGAGGACAACGTCGCGCACGGGATTGCGATCCTCTGCAGATATTTGCTCGCCTGCAAGCGCCGCGGCGCGCCCACGCCCCTCCTGGAACGCATGGTCTCCGCGATCGAACACGGCTTCGATTACGCGAAGAAAAACTACTACCGCAATGAGATTCACCTCTTCTACTCGACCACATCCATCCATGAGTCCGCGATCGAGGAGGGCTATTCGATCTGGGTCAACTTCGCCTACCTGCTCATGTTTCGGCTCATGGAGCGCGTGGCCTGCGATTACGGCATGGTAGAGCGTTTCGCCGACGCGATGGAAATGAAAAGCGGATTCGAGAGCACGATCGAAAAAATCTTCACCATGTCGGGACGATTCGTGCGGCGGCTGAAGCCCAACGGCGAGATCGACCTGAGGCCCGACATCACCCTCATGAGCCCCTTCTTCTTCGGGAGCGGCCTCGTGGAGGATTTTTTCATGGATTCCGAGGAGTTCCGAAACTCCATCCAGTATATCGAACAGACGCTCTGGGACCCTGACCTGGGTATGCTCCAGCGCTACCTTCCCTTTATCGAGGACCCGCACACGCACGTCCACGCGGGGAACGGACCGTGGGTACAGTACACCTCGATGCTCGCGCAGTATTATTTCTATACAGGGAACATGGAGCGCGGCAATAAAATACTTGCAATAATCGACTCGTACAAATCTAAAGAGGGATACTTGTGCGAGCACCTCACCACGCCGGAGCGGTATTTCGAGTTCAAACGCCTTGAATGGCTTTCGGGGGACGATTTCGACAAG
The DNA here is from genome assembly GCA_004297825.1 of Spirochaetota bacterium. Lineage (NCBI taxonomy): Bacteria > Pseudomonadati > Spirochaetota > Spirochaetota bacterium. The sequence goes on along the minus strand of SCSX01000036.1, from coordinate 257,713 downwards.
GAATTCGCCCCGGGCATTCTTGTCCCCGGAATCCCCTACGACCTCGTGGTCGAGGAGCTCACCCACATGAAGAAGTCTTACGAAGAGGTGGAGCGCCGGTGCGCCGAGGTCGGCAAAAACGGGCACATCTCTTTCGCGACACCTCTCATGTGGTCGCACGCCGAGTACGCGATGGCGCTCATGCTGCGTACCGAGAAAGAGCTTGAGACGCTTAGGGGCAGTTTCGATGAAAACGCTGCACAGGGAAATACGACTGCCTGAAGATACCGCGGGCGATGTCAGGACGATCGCCCGCACGCTGAACGACGCGGGCTTTGAATGCTACCTGGTGGGCGGTTCCGTAAGGGATCTCCTGCTGGGCGGAAACGCGTTCGATTACGACTTTGCTACGGACGCGCTCCCGGAAAAGGTGACCGGCCTGTTCCGGCGGGTGGTCCCCACGGGAATCAAGCACGGCACGGTGTCGGTGCTCCTGGGCGCACGGCAGTACGAGATCACCACATATCGCGCCGACGGCGCGTACGCGGACGGGAGGCACCCCGAGAGCGTCCGTTTCTCGAAGACGCTCGAGGAGGACGTCGCCCGGCGCGACTTCACGATAAACGGAATCGCCTTCGACGTATTGAAGAACGATCTCATCGATTATCCCGGCGGGCTGGAAGACATGGAGCGGAAGATCATCCGCACCATAGGCGATCCGCTCGCGCGCTTCGGGGAGGACGGGCTGCGCCCCTTTCGCGCCTGCCGGTTCGCCGCGAAGCTCCGGTTCGTCATCGAGGAATCGACCTGCGCCGCGATCGGCATGACGCTCGACATCGCGGCGCAGGTTTCGATGGAGCGGGTGCGCGACGAGCTCATGAAGCTTCTCGAGGCACATGAGCCCTCCATCGGGTTCGAGTACATGCGGGAGTCCGGTCTCATGAACGTGTTCCTCCCGGAGCTTGCCGCATGCTACGGGCTGAAACAAAACAAGTACCACATGTACGATATATACTATCACAGCCTGTACTCGACGGACGCAGCGCCGTCCGGTGAGCCGATCATCCGGCTTTCGGCGCTCCTGCACGACCTGGGGAAGGTGCCGGTCCGCCAGGAAGGCCCCGACGGCGAATCCACCTTCTACAACCACGAGGTCGTGGGTATGAGGATGGCACGCCGCATATTAAAAAGGCTCAAGTTTTCGAACGAGGACTCTGCGAAGGTCACGAACCTGGTCGCCAACCACATGTTCCATTACACGGACGAGTGGACCGATGGCGCCGTACGCAGGTTCATGCGCAAGGTGGGACTCGAAAACCTTGACGATCTCATCCAGCTCCGGCTCGCCGACCGGCGGGGCAACGGCATGCGGGACGGCATCCCCCAGCCCATACGGGAGCTCAGGAAGCGGATCGATAAAATAATCGAGGCCGAGAACGCCATCACCGTGCGCGACCTGGAAATAGACGGATACGCGATCATGGAGGAATTCAAGGTGAAGCCGGGGCCGCTTATCGGCGCCATCCTGAACGAGCTCCTCGAGATCGTGCTCGATCATCCGGAGGTCAACGAGCGCGCGCAGCTCGTCGAGCGCGCCCGCGAAATACACGGGAGACTTAAGGATACGGACTTATATATGCGATCAAATAAAAACAACGTGGAGGACGCATGAGGGTACCGGAAGTCACTGTAAGGGACAAGGTCGCGCTGGTCACCGGGGCGAGCCGCGGGATCGGGGAGGCCGTGGCGAGAACGCTGGGCGTGTTCGGGGCCAAACTCATACTGGTCAGCAGGAAGATGGACGATCTTAAAAAGGTCCAGCGCGACATCGGCATCGAGGGCGGCAAGGCCGAGTGCTTCGCGGTCAATACCGGGGAGATGGACCAGATCAACGATCTGTTCAAGCAACTGCGCGAGAAGTACCCCAAGATCGACATTCTCGTCAACAACGCGGCAACCAACCCCTTCTTCGGGGACGTGCTGAGCGCCGACGAGCGCGCGTGGGACAAGACGCTCGCGGTGAACCTGAAGGGATGCTTTTTCATGGCCCAGCACGCGGCGAAGTGGATGAAGGAAAAGAACGGCGGGTGCATCGTGAACGTATCGTCCGTGAACGGGATTCGCCCGGCGCCCATGCAGGGGATTTACTCGATCACGAAGGCCGGGCTCATCGCCCTCACGAAATCATTCGCGAAGGAGCTCGCCCCGTTCAACATACGGGTGAACGCCGTGCTCCCCGGCCTCACCGACACGAAATTCTCGGCGGCGATCACGAATAACGAAGACATCATGAAGCTCGTGCTTCCCTCCATCCCCATGGGACGCTTCGCGCGCCCCGACGAGATGGCGGGCACGGTGCTGTATCTCTGCTCCGACGCGGCGACCTATACGACCGGGTCGTGCATCGTGGTCGACGGCGGCATGCTCGCCTGAGCGCATCCGTCCCGAAAACTATTCTGGACCGACAGGGGGATCGATAGCCAATGCCCGCATTCAGCCACGCATTATCGCTGTCACAGTTTCTTATCCCGCCCATCTGCATGGGCATCCTCCTGGGCGGCTTCCTCCTCTACGTGTACATGTACGGCCGGTACCGGCTCCCGCTCTACGGCGGCATCACGCTCCTCACCGCGCTCGGGATCGTGTTCGTGGGGAGCGAGACGCTCCTGCTCTCCTACGGGTCATGGCTGCACAACCGTGAAATCGCCGTCCAGTTTCATCGCATCGAGCAGGTCGTCGGGGCGTTTTACCTCTTCGCGCTTCCCTATTCGCTCATCCACATACTCCAGCTCAACCGGCAGTGGCAGCGCCTGAACAGGGCCCTCGCCGTAGGAGGGCTCGTATTCGCGGCCGTGATCGCGGTATTCGCATTCGTCCTTCCCGACAGCTTCATCTCCCTCACCGGGCACAAGCCCACGTGGCTCACCTTCGAGGCCGATTACGGGAGGGGGCGGGAGGGTGTGCTCTACCAGGCCAGGGACGCGCTCATAGGGCTGTACGTGGTGTACAGTGTGATCGTTTTCCTGGCCGATCTCAGGATGCACCGCAACTTCAGGTTCCTGGTCTACCCCGTGGCCGGGCTCATGTGCGCCTTTTTCGGGGCGGTCATCGATACGCTGTTCGTCCACCTGGGCGTATTTTACGGCCCGTTCCCCGACGACTATTTTTCCCGCTTCAGCGTGGGCCTCACGATCATGATCATGTGCTTCATAGCCGCCGCCACGCGCCGGTTCATCGACACCGCGAAGGAGGTCGAGGTCGCGCACCGGATTATAAGCATCTCGGAGGAAAAGTACCGCCTCCTGGTGGAGGGCACGAACGACTGCATCATTTCGCTCGACACGGAACTGAACATCCTCAACGCGAACAAGGCGGTGTTCAAACAGCTCCAGGTTCCGGCGAGGGACTGCGAAGGGAAAAAGCTTTTCGACATCCTGTATTTCGATCCCGCTGCCGGGGGAATCGTCGAGCAGTTCATCCGCGAAAAAGCCAGAGAGTTTTTCGAAACCGGCAGGCCCGTCTCGTTCAAGGCCGCGTTCCGCGCGCACGGCACCGGGGAGCCGCGCGAATATTTTGTCCGGCTGGAGTCCATCAATATCGGCGAGAAGAACGAGGTGCTGCTGCGGGCCTCGAGCATCTACGACGATACCCTGATGAAGTATCTCGAGTCGGAGCGGATGCGCTTCTGTATCGGAAACTACCTCATCGCCTCCGAGGAGATCAGCAAGCGGCTGGTGCTGAACCTCGCGAAATTCATGAACCAGAAGGCCGTGAACCACATCAGGATGGGGCTGCGCGAAATAATCATCAACGCGATCGAACACGGGAACCTCAACATCACCTTCGACGAAAAATCGGAGGCCACGATGCAGGGGAACTACCTCGAGTTCATCTTCAGCCGGCAGCAGGACCCGCGGTACCGGGACAAGCGCGTGACCATCGAGTTCCTCCTGAACGCGGAGCGCGTCGCCTACAAGATCGCCGACGAGGGCAACGGCTTCGACTACAAGTCGGTGCTGGCGCGGGCGCGGGACGGTGTGAACGAGGAAATGCTCGCCCACGGGCGCGGCCTCCTCATGGCCTACAATATTTTCGACGAGGTCACGTTCAACCGCCGGGGCAACGAGGTGCTGCTGGTTAAGAGGTTTCACACCGCCACGGGTGATGCGCCCGACGAGGAGGCGGTTTCATAAGGGGTCCGATACGCTTTTCTCCTGCCGGACCCCTATTCCGCCTGATCCTCCCTGCCGATAATAACAATGAGCACAATCACCCAGGAGAGGTACCCAGTCATGGTTGAAGCCCCCGAGATAGGCGCCATTCCCTTTGACCGCATGAAGGAACAGGTGGAACGTGAGATCGTGTCCTTCCTGGAGCGGCGCAAGTACCCGGACGACATCACCCTCCCGCGCATCAGCTACGAGAAGGGCACCGCGCAGGTAAGCTTTTCGATCCCCGCGCTGGGGGACTCGATCCTCAACCGGTTCATTGGCGTCGTCAAGAACCACCTTGACCAAATCCGTATCCACGCCTTCGAGGACGGCTACTACGCGCTCCAGGCGCTCAACAAGAACCTCTACAAGACCGAGAACCTGTACGACAACCTGAAAATCGAATTTCTGGGCCTCTCCTCCCAGTTTCGCGCCGAGTTCTCCAAGAAGGGGAACCTCTCCCAGGAGGAGATCACGCTCGTCATAGAGCTCTTCAAGACCGCCTATTCGCAGATGAAGGACGACCCGATCGTACGACTGCGCAAGCTGGGCGCGTCGCCCTATATTGAAAACGCCAACCTGGACTGGTCCTACATCGCCGGCTACGACGAGGTGAAGCGGAAGATCAGGGAGTCCATCATCATGCCGCTTCAGACCCCGGAGGTGTACGATTCCATAGCGCGCCTCACGCGCCGCAGCTTCGAATCGAACCGCCCGCGCGCAATCCTTTTCGAGGGCCCCCCGGGCGTGGGCAAGACCACCATCGCGCGCCTCATCGCGGGCGAGGTGAGCGTGCCGCTCGTGTACGTACCCATAGAATCGATCATGTCGAAGTGGTACGGGCAGTCGTCCCAGAATCTCTCCCTCATTTTCGACGCCTGCGAGGACCTGGGGGGTTCGATACTCTTCTTCGACGAAATAGACTCGCTGGCCGGGTCCAGGGACCAGAACATGTTCGAGGCGACCCGCCGCGTGCTTTCGGTGCTGCTGCGCCGTCTCGACGGGATCGACGCCGTGGGCAACACGATCACCATAGGAGCCACAAACAGGAAAAACGACCTCGACCAGGCGCTCGTGAACCGCTTCGACCAGACGATACGCTTCCCCCTGCCGAATGAGAAGGAGCGCGCCGCGATATTCGCCAATTACGCGACGCATCTCTCCGCGGAGGAGACGACGGCGCTGGGGGTTGCCTGTGAGGGGCTTTCGGGACGCACGATCAAGGACGTATGCGAGATCGCGGAACGGCGCTGGGCCAGGAAGCTCATCATCAAGCAGCAGTCCGCCTCTCCACCGGATTTCGACTATTACAGGCATTCGCTCCGGATCTGGTCCGATGAACAGAAAGGCTGAGAGGGGCTCCTGGAAAGTAAATCGCGCGCCCGGGATGCGCGTTGATATCGGCCCCCGGGCCACCGCCGAAAATGCCTTCACCCGCGGCCGCGTTCTTCGCCGCGATTCAGCTTATCCCTTCCTGACGAGTTCGGCGATCTCACCGGCGAGGGTGTCGAATATCGGATAACGGGCGGCGCGCCCGGCGGTGAAATCGTTATCGTCCGCACCTGACTCCATCCGGCCTATGATCGTCTCCGCGGCTCCCGTGTGTTCGGCGATCCTCCCCAGGAAATAGTCCCGAAAATTATCGTTGGATATTCCAAACGCCCAGTCCGATGACTGGAGGAGCATGATCTCGCGGGCGGCCGCGAAGATACTGTGCGGGTCCGCGCGCCGGGAAAGTGCACACAGCCGGTCGAACAGGCCGGCCGCGCGCGAATAGACATCGATCACGTCCGGGTTGAGCCAGGTGGCCCCGTAGCCCCCCCTCCCCCACGAAGATTCCGCGGGAACGACCAGAGGCATATCCAAACCCCCGGGAAAATCGTCCGGGGTGACAAGCTCCAGGTCGTCCGATTGTTCGACGGCGCGCAGGACGCGCTCCAGGAAAAGCGGCCCCTCGTACCACCAGTGGCCGAAGAGCTCCAAGTCGAAGGGCAGCGTGAAGACAGGGTCGATGCCCGCGAGCTCCCTCACCCTTGCCGCGCGCTCCCGGACGGCCGCGATGAAGCCTTCCGCGTGCTCGTCGCAGGCGAGCGACGCCTCTCCCGGGTCGTAAAACTTTTTTTCCGAAGAGCCGCCGGTGATGCCGAAAAGCCTTAGCCCGAACGGGGACCGGGTAACGCCGTGAGAGGAGAGCTCCCCCTCGGGGATATCGTACGTGTAATCACGGTGAAACTCGCGATACCGCACGTCGCCCGGGTAACCCGATTCCCTCGACCATATCCGGTCCGAGAGTCCCGCATCGCGCGGGAATACGCGAAGCCCCGTCCCGGTGACCACGGGGAAAAAATTTCCCGTCGGGGGAACCGTGGGTGTCGCGTACAGGCTGTGCGCGCTCAAGAACGTATAGTCGATGCGCGCGTGCGCGAGGAGCCCGTCCAGGCCCGCATAATAACCCATTTCCGGAAGCCAGAAACCGTCGGGCCTGGACCCGATAATTTTCTCGAAACAGCGAAGCCCCGTCTCGACCTGGAGCCTGACCATCCCCGGGGAATGCCTCCACGCGGGCAGGAAGGCGTGGGTAGCGGCCGTACAGATCAGGTTTACCCCGTGTCCGGCCGCCGCGCGTATCGCGCCGACCAAACCACGCTCCTGCCGGGCGAGCCAATCCCCCGATTCCGCGGCCCGGCGCGCGAGAAAGCCTGCCGCACGCGCCGCGTCGAATCCCCCGCGCTTCGCGGCTATCCCGCAAAGCTCCTTCAGCACGGCAAGGTAATCCAAAAACCGCGCGGTGAAGTAGGGATCGTCCAGCATGGAAATCAGCGTAGGGCTGACGGACAGTGTAATTTTGGGGGGAATGCCCGCAGGCCACAGATGCTCGACCATTTGCAGAAAGGGTATGTATGAATCGAGCATCGCCTGGTACAGCCACAATTCCTGAAGGGGAAAGCGCTCCTCCGGGATGCGCACCCAGGGGATATGGGCGTGAAGGACGAACGCGAGGCGCGCACGCGCGCCTTTACCGGATCCCATGGTACTATGTCATGAGGACGAGGACGATCCGCCCGTCTCGCCCCCCGCGCCGGAAATGTCGTATAGATCCTTTACCCCGTTTTTGCGGAGGGACTTGTCCAGCGCGGCGCCGGAGAGCGGCACGTCTATCTCGCCGGATTCGGCAATTATCACGCGGTAGCCGTGCAGGCTCTCGGCGGTGAGGCTAAGGCGGACGCGCCTCCCGGCGAATTCGCCGGTAACGAAGATGTGCCAGCGGTTTTCCCTGCCGTACACGGGATACTCGGTGCACAGCGTGGAGCGACCCTCCATCACGATCCATACTTCGAGAAAGAGGAAGGGATCGCCCTGGTAATCGGCGATCGAGGCCGCCTTCTGTTTTTCCCACACCTGGGACTCGATATGCCACTCGGTGAAGATCAGGTTTTCATCGATGAGCAGGCAGACGAATTTCGTGCTGGAATTCGGTTCCATTTGCTCACCACCGCGCCCTGTGTTCCTCTGCCCAGCCGGTGAGGCCGTCGATACGCTGCTCGCGGCCCGCGTCGGTACGCAACGTGCCGCGATAGGTCCCGAACATCTGGTGGACCTCGCTTGCGATAACAAGAAGGTTCGTCTTCGCGACCCGCTCGAAAAACGGCGTGAGCGTGAGGTTCAGCCTGCCGTCCCGCGAGCTGAAATACCAGGGACGCATGTACGAGGACGGGTCGTACGAGATATCCACCCAATCGAGCTTGGTCATCGCGCCGTTTATGAAGAAGCAGTTTTCCGTGGCCGCCGAAAGGTCGCCGAACCCGCACCCCAGGTTGAGACCCACCGACCCGCCGCCGGGAAGGAACCCCGATGCGCTCGCCCAGTTCCAGAAGCTGGAATATTCCCACACCCCGCGTCCCCAGTCCAGGGTGCCCATGGCGTCCTTCCTGGAAAACGTGCGTTTCTTTCCCGCCACCGTGACGCTTCCCTCCGCGGGCATGCAGTTGATCTTGCGGTTATAATAGAAGCGCTTCGCGCCGATAGGCGTGGTAATCACGAGGGAATCCATCCGCGGCTCGAACAGCGTGATATTCGCCTCGCAGTCGCCTTCATGAAACCCCTTCCACCACACGGAAAGCTCGCGCCGATCGCCTTTTTTGACGAAAGAAAGCCGCGCACCCGGGTTCTCGAACAGGATATCCCCCTGTTCGCTCGAATGCGGGAGATCGCACCCCTTTCCGAGCGGGATGGTGATGCTCCGCTCCACGCAGAAGCCCTTCGCGAAATCGATGAAGTACACGAAGACCATACCCGCGTAGCCTATATGGGACACCGTCGCCGAGAAGAAAAAATCCCGGGCAGTGATTCCATAATAATCCCATTCCTTGAGGCGAAGCCGGTTGAGCGCCCTGCCGGGGTATACCCGTATGTTTTCGGGGTTGTATTCCTGCAGGGGCGAGCGCGCGTATCCCGGTCTGGTGAGCCTGCCATTCCCAACTAACAGCTTTTCTCGTTTCGTTATCTCGGTTTGCATGGAAAAACTATACTATCTGCCGAAGAAAAGTCAAACACGGAATTTTCGCGCCATAAATTGTTGACATTACGGCTCGAAAAGTCACCATACTGGAATTACCGCGCCCCGGCCGCGGAGGGTGTGTATCGATGAGACAAATGGCCCCTATACTCTGCATGGCGATCCTTGTCATGACCGCGACGGTCTCGCAGGCTTCCGATGAAGCCGCAAGCATCGCGGACGCGGTGAGTATCAGTGCCGCCCTCTCCCGCCAGAGTCATACCTTCAGCATCTCCGAAACCGACAGCGAGCATGAAATTCCCTACGAGACCAACGTGACGTGGGACCTTGGCATACGAACAAGCTATCTCGGGGCCGCGCTTGGGTTCAGCGTGGACGCGCCGTGGTCCCGGGGCGTGGAGGACAAGGGGCAGTCCGATTATTACGCGGTGGAAGGCAGTTACTTCCGCCGCTCGTTCGGGGCGGAGGCGAGCTGGAAGCGGTACCACGGCTTTTACGTGCCCAGGGACTCCCTGCGCAATCCCGTGAACCACGACTATCCCCAGCAGCCGAATCTCACCTGCACCAACGCGGGTCTTTACCTCTATTATTTTTTCGACGAACGATTCTCCTATCGCGCCGCGTTCCAGCAGACCGAGCGCGCACACGCGATCTCATCCTCGTTCATACTCATGGGTTTTTCCACCTTCAGCCGGAACGAAAGCGACCGCTCGCTCATCCTTCCCTCGGAATCGACCTACTTCGAGGGACTGTCCGGCCTGGAATCTTTCAGGTTTATCAGCACGGGCCTGTCGGGCGGGTATGCGTTCAGCATTCCCCGCGGACCCTTCTTTCTCTCCTCGGCGCTCCTGTTCGGGGACGCGGTGCAGCACCAGCGCTTTTATACCACGGGGAAAACGATAAACCGCGTCATGGCGTGGAACCCGTCCATGCTCCTGCGCGTTGCGGCGGGATATACGGGCGACACATATTTCGGAGGCATGCTCTTCACCGTCGATTCGAACCAGACGCATTATCGCAGGGTCCGGATAGACCTATTGACTGTCCAGTTTTCAATCAATTCCGGGACAATGTGGTAATCCCGGTTCACGCACCGGCGCCGGCCGGCATCTATCGACCCAGGCGCCGCGCGGCGGCGGCGCGGGAGGAGGAGGAATGATCAGCAGGTACTTCAGGCTTAACGAGCTCGGCACCAGCGTACGGCAGGAGGTGATGGCGGGGCTCACCACCTTTGTCGCGATGGCCTACATCATCATCGTCAACCCCAAGATACTCGAGGCCGCGGGCATGCCCTTTGGCGCCTCGATGGCGGCCACGATCTACACCGCGTTTATCGGGACAATGCTCATGGGCGTGTACGCGAAAAGGCCCTTCGCGATTGCGCCGTACATGGGCGAAAACGCATTTATCGCCTACACGGTGGTCAAGGTGCTGGGTTTTTCCTGGCAGACGGCGCTGGGCGCGATCTTCCTGGGGGGCGTGCTCTTTATCATCATCACGGTGCTCCGCGTGCGCTCGTGGCTCGCGATGGCGATCCCCCAGAGCCTGAAGATTTCCTTCGCGGTGGGCATAGGGCTCTTCCTCACGTTCATAGGGCTTAACGAGACGGGCATCGTCGCGGTGGGGGTTCCGGGCGCCCCCGTCCACGTGGGCAACCTCCGCGACGTGACCGTGCTCCTGGCCATAGGCGGCTTCCTCCTCATCGCGTTCCTCATGATCAGGAAGGTCAAGGCCGCGATGCTCATTGGCATCCTGGGCGTGACCGCGGCCGCGTTCGCGATTCAGACCGCCGCCCCCCATCTTTCCATCATCCGGATACCGGACCGCATCGTGAGCATGCCGCCCGACATCTCCCCGGTATTCATGCAGCTCGATATCGCGGGCGCGTTCACCTGGGGATTCTTCTCGGTGATACTCACGATCTTCATCATGGACTTCATCGACACCATGGGGACGCTTATAGGCCTCTCGTTCAAGGCGAAGCTCCTGGACGCCCACGGCAACCTGCCCGAGATCGAGAAGCCCATGCTCTGCGATGCGGTCGCGACGACGGCGGCCGCGCTTATCGGCACCTCGACCGCCGGCGCGTACATCGAATCCGCGGCCGGGATCGAGGCGGGCGGCCGCTCGGGGCTCACCGCGGTGGTCACGGCGATCCTTTTCCTGCTCGCGCTCTTTTTCGCGCCCTTCCTCACTGTGGTACCCTCGTACGCCTACGGGCCCGCGCTCATCATCGTGGGCATGCTCATGATCGCGCCCATCGCGCGCATCAACTTCGACGACCTTTCCGAAGTGATACCGGCGTTCACGATCATCGCGCTCATGTGCTTCACCTACAACCTGGGCGTGGGCATGACCGCGGGCTTCGTGATCTACCCGCTCATCATGCTGTTCTCCGGCAAGCTCCGCCAGGTGACCTCGGGCGCATGGTTCCTGTGCGCGATGTCGGTTCTGTTTTTTATTTTTTATCCGTATTCGTAAGGGGCGATGCGGCATGGGGTCCGATACGCATACAGGCGCGAAGCGGACCCCCGCCCCTTACCGTGAGCCGTCGCGATCGCGCGTCGCCGCCGGATAAACGCGAAAATGCGCAACCGGCTTATTGAGCAGCTGTCTCTGTATATAACTATATATCCGGGAGAATAGTGTGATTGTACTGAGAAAAGAAAGGGTATCCGTTTACACGCACCTCGCGGGGGTGGCGCTCGCCGTAGCGGGGACCGTCTTCCTGGCGTTTACGACCCGCAAATCGGCAAGTCTGCTGGGGGTATCCCTGATATACGGGTTCTCGGCAATATTCCTCTTTTCCGCGAGCTCGCTTTATCACGCGTTTAAAAGAGAAGAGGACGAGGTTTCGTTCTGGAGGAAGCTCGACCACCTCGCGATTTTTTTCATGATCGCGGGGACCTACACGCCGGTCTGTTACGCGTACCTCGATGGCGGATGGCGCTGGTCGATCATCGGGGTGCAGTGGGCACTGGTGCTCGCGGGCCTGTTTATGAAGCTGTTCTACCTGAACGCGCCGCGCTGGCTTACCGCCGGGGTATACGTCATTATGGGCTGGATCGCGATAATCCCCGTGCATAGGCTCTACGGCATCATGCCCGCCGATGCGCTGCTCTACCTTGCGCTGGGCGGGGCCGCGTATACGTCCGGTGCGATAATCTATGCGATCGAGCGGCCGCGCCTCCTGCCGGGGGTGTTCAGTTTCCACGAGTTGTTTCATGTGCTGATATTACTGGGGGGATTTTTTCACTTCCTGCTCGTATACGTGGCTATGACGGGGGCGCTTAACGCGGCATGATTTGACTACGCGGTTTCAATCCCCGCCCAGGGACCGATAAAGGCGGTCCGCGTCCGCGCCCTCGGTCCCCTCACCGGGAATTTTCAGCGATCCGCGCAAGGCCGTGAGCTTCGCGCGCAGGCCGGGGGTTTCGACCTCGTAAGTGATCGTGCAGTCGTCGCTCTCCCCGTACCGCTCCTCGACTACCCGTCCCGCCAGGATCGCGTCCCGGAACGCGCCGAAAACGGCGTTCCTGCACGCGAGCACCCCGGACGGATCGTCCAGGGAATCGCCCCCCAGTATCCAGGCGAGCTCCTCGACCACGCGCGCCCGTGCAAGCGCCACCGCCACCGTCTTCGCCGAGAGCCTGCGTGCCAGTTTATCGGCGGCATTTTTGTCGGGGACGCCGGGCGCGACCACGCGATAGGCGTTGTCGTTCACCCACTCGCCCGCGAAGAGGAGGGAGGGGAGGAGGAGACTCGACAGCATTACAACAGCGAATATTCTCATTAATAAATTATTCTGCAGCGGGGCAACTTCGCCTGTAACCGCTGTACTCCTTCCTTTGTTACTTTTGTCCCTGTTAGCATTATTGAAATCAAACCATTAAACGATTCAAGATGCTTTAAGCCATCGTCGGTTATATCCGTGTTACCGAGAGTTATTGTTTGAAGTTTGCTAACTAAGTTAGGCATCAAACTCAACGAAACAAGGCCATTATCTGTAATCCTAAGATTATTTAAAGTTAAATACTTTATATTGACCAAGTTTTCAAAATGTTTAAGACCATTATCTGTTATTTGCGTATTCATAGCTTTAAAAATCTCTAATTTACGCATGTTTGAAATATAATCCAGCGAGCTGTCGTCAACATTAGTATACGAAATATCTAACTCAATTAAATTTATTAAATTATTCAGGTGTTTAATTCCGATTGAAGAAATGGCGGTTCGAGACAATCTGATACGTTCCAATGAAATTAAGTTACGAAGATGAACTAATCCATCATTTGTGATGTTTGTTTTTTCTAGACTAATCACCCGAGCTTGTGTAAAATATTGTAGAAATATCAGATCCTTATCATTTATCATTGATACGGAATTCAAATTTATAACTTGATCATCAACTTCTCCGCCCCTAGAATTGAAATAATTAATCGCGTGTTTAATGTCTTCTGCAATACTAAAATTGAATGGAACAATCAAATAGAGACTAAAAATACTCAAAATAGAGATTCTACTCATTTTTTCATCCCCATATTTTAATGATTTATAACTCGTAAAAAATCATATCTCCAAAAATTTTGAGAAGTCACTGAATCCTTTGCCTTCGTTCCATTATAAACTGTTGGCCACCCAGTACAACCCAAATACTTAACCCCATTTTCCGTATATACCATCATATTATGTCCCGCATTTGGACCAAATTCAGGCATATAAATCCTCACCGATCCAAAACAATTTGGATCATTTTGGATCAATTTTTTATACTCATCCCAGGACTGAATTATACACAGTTCAATACTTTCAGTATTGATCGTATATTTCGAGACAAGTTCCGCGGGCTTGTCAATAAATCCATTTTCTAATCTCACGCTGCCATCCATTACCGAATTCGCATAAAACTCCGCAAAGGATTCCATTCCCGAATTTCCGTTCCGAACAGCTCCACTATTTTTCAGCAAGGTATAATAATTTTCAATAGTACAGACCGATTGAGCGAGAATACTTGTGTTAATCTTACTCGTATCATATCCTTTCTCTGCCAACCTTCTCATCGCGCTATTAAGCTCGGTTATTATTCCAGGCCCATATTGCGCAAGTCTCTCAACATCACTACGCACTTCTACGGGGTTATATTTATTATACTCTCCCCGTACATCCAATCCAATCGATCCATCTTCTCTAACCGCAAAATCATATTCCCCATTAATAAGCTTCCCGCTCCTCAACAGCATCAGCTTATCAAGCGTTCCGTCTTTCCACATGCGGTCCGCTTCCGCGATATCGGCTTCCTGGCGGCGCTGGGAGGCGAGTTCTGCCAGCGCGGCTTCGACCTGATTCCTCGTATTGTTATCGACAAAACCGTTTCCCTGCATCCAGTTCACCGCGCTCTGCCCGAGTCTCTGCCCCAATCCCTGGGACAGGGCGAACTCGTTCAACGAATCGAGCATGCCGTTGAACGCGCCCGAAAGCATTCCCCGGCGGTTAAGCGCTTCGTACAGGGCGAAGGATGCGTCCTCCTGCCGGCGTAGTGGGTCTGTATCGGCCCCCGTGCCTTCGCGGGGCAGGGAATCGCTCTCCCGCGCCGCGATAACCTGTTCGCGCGCCTCCAGGTATCGGGCGCTTCCCCTCCCCGCGCCCTCCCCCATGATCCCGGCGAGGTCGCCCCAGGTGAAACGCGCGGCGTCCCAGTTCCATTCCGTGAGCATGTAGTCGTCCACGCGGCCGCCCCGGCTGCCCAGCTTATACGCCATCAGGAGCGAATTGGAGACAAGGCCCGCGGCCATTTTTTCCTCGTACGCGTTTTGCGTTCCCCCCGAGGCCCGCTGCGCGGCGGTTTCTGCGGCGGCGATGGCGAGGGTATCCGCGCCCAGGTTCGGCTCGTACCACTCGCCGCGCCCCTGGGCAATCCCTGCATTCGCGTAATTGGCCGCAAAGTTGTACGCAAGGTTTTTATCCATCCCGCCCGCGGTGCCCGCCATCGCGAGCAGGGTGCTAGTTCCCGCGGCAAAGGCGTCGCGCCTGGTGATTTCATATCGTAAGCCGCCATTCCTGTCAAGCTTTGCCCCGGAGGCCGCAAGCTGGATCCCGCCGCGGATACCCGCGGTCGTATATGCCCCCAGTTGCAATTCCTTCACGTAACCCCCCGCTGCGGTCGCGGCCATCTGCACGAGCGAGAGCGCCATTTCCCCGCGGCCCAGGTTTCCTTCCGCCGCCCGCTCGGCGAGCATGAGCGACTGGATCCCCAGTGAAACCGCGATCCCGACGGGTCCGAAAAAGCTCGCGGCGGCCGATATCCCCTGGAGCGCAATGGTGCGGTTGGCCAGGGACTTGCCTATTTTCTTTTCGTTATGCATGGCGCGATCCAGGATGCGCGCGCGCTCCCCCGTGCCGCCGCCGGTACGTTCCCCGTCTCCGTTATACTGCGAGTACTCGCCCATGTGACGCTTCGCATTTTCAATCTCTTTCCCGAACGCGAGCTCGAGGTCGGTCATGAGCGTTTTCATGAGGTCCCCGGCCCCCGGGTCGTCCAGGGACAGGAGATCGACCGCCGCGTGGCTTCCCTCGCTTTTCAGTTTTCCAAGGTAATAACTCACCCGGCCGTCCAGGAGCGATTCGGCGTCGGCGGTATAGTCACGGTACCCTCCAATGCTGAAATCGAAGCCGTTCTCGGTTTTTCGGTACTCGTTGCCGTCCGCTTTTACATACGAGTACCCCATGAGAAGACCATCGATCTCCGTGTGCATGTACTCGTTCATTCGCGCCACCGAATCCCGGTATCCGTCCGCCATCGCGTTCATCCATTCCAGTTGGCGTATCCGCGAGGTACGTTCGAGTGCGAGACCGTATTCCCCGAGCGCCCCCTGGAAATCGTCGAGCACCGTTCCCCCCGGCTTCCTGGCCGAAAGGCCGGTCATCGTAACCGGAAGGGCGCGGCCTTTCCCGGATTGAATGAATTCGTCGGTAAGACGGCCCGGCATATACCTCATGAGGTCGGAAAGCACGGCGCGCGCATCCCCGGCGGAGACGCCATCCCGCTCCGCGCCATGGAACCGCGCGTCCGCGATCATGCCGTTCACCATCTCCGCAAGCCGGGTTGCGAGGTCCAGGGTATCCTTGTATCCCGCATCGTCATATGCCCTGGACAACCACGCCCTCTCGCGCTCTTTCAAATCGTTCGACAAGGCTTCCCACTCCCGTTTCTCATCGAGCGCGCGGCGTCCCGCTTCCCTGCGCCACTGTTTCCACTCCTGGATAAATGCGCGCTCCATCGCGTCCCACTGCCGGTTCCCGCGGTTGAATACTCCCCGGACCCGCGCGTTCCATCGTCCATGCTCCTGCTCCAGCAAATCCCTTTCGCGCCCCCAGGCATATTCCTGGAGCGCTTCCCGGCGCGAAAGCTCCAGGTCGTTCACACCCTGCCTGTCGCGCACCAACTCCGCGAAACGCTCATGAATCGCCGGATCATGCGAGTCCTCCATTCTTTCAAGTTCCCGGAGATCGGCGACGGTGAATCCCTCGAGGATGCCCGCATACTCGGTCATTGCTTTTCTGTAGGCGGGGTTCTCGCGTCCCGCCTCCGCCGCGGAGGTTTCCAGCCCGGGGGCGATCTCCGCCGCGAGCGCCCCAAAAAGCTTTTCCCTGGCGCGCAGCACCACCGTTTCATCATACGCCGCGTCGCCCCGCGTGCTCATGCCCGAGGTATAATCGAGATAGGTTTCAAGGGCGTCCAGCCGGCCCTGCTCGAGATGCGAGCCGTACGCGGTACAGACCTCCGCCGCATTCCACACCCGCATGTGCTGGTCCGTTTCTTCCAGGTCCTGGTCCAGCCGGGGCGCTTCATGCCAGTAGAGGTCCGCATTCATCGGATCATTTTCTCCGGAAGCACCCCGCACCAGGAGATCGAGGTCCCCCTCGCGAAGCTCGGCGCCGTTGCGCGCGGCAATCTCCCTGATGACCGTCTTCAGGCTTTGTTTGTCCATGGTCTTCGAGTTTCCCTTTTCGTCACGGTACGCGATCACGCCCGCGGCGCCGTCGTCGTCCAGGCTCTCTATCTGCGTCAGCGCCGCGTACCCGAGCCCCGCCTTCTGCATGATGCTCTTTCTCTCACGGAGCTTCGCGCATGCCTCGTTGAGCTTCCGGACCTGCGCCGATGCGTTTTTCAGATTCGTTGCCGCCTTCCGGTAGACGTCGTCCATGTTTCCCGCGATCTGGTCGAGACCCTTCTCCGCTTTTTTCAGGGCGTAACGGAATCCGCTTAAAAGCGCCTTGAGCGGCTTCTTCATCCAGCTCCACTTGACGCGGTCGATTTTCCGTTCGACGGATTTTATCGAATGCTGTATCTTGTGCATGCTTTCATAAAGAACGAGAAACGCGCTGCCGCCCCCGATGTACCTGAACCATTTCGCGACGTTGTCCCTGTAGCCGAGGTATTGCCGGGCGTAGGTCGTAATCGTCGCGTGGATTTCCCCGCCCGCGTATGTTCGGTTTTCCTCATCCTCCCCGTATGCCTGCTCCATGTAATCCATGAGCTCGGGCGCCTCCGGATCGAACGCATCGGTTACGGTGAGAGCCTCGACCACGGGACGCAGCATCGCCAGCGGCTCGGTCCGATACACGTCCTCCACGTTCTCGTCGTACCAGCGCGCAACCTCGGAGAGGTCGTTTTTCATCACGATGGGCGGCAGGATGTAGCGCAGCATTCCCGAGAAGATCGATTTCCAGGGATTCGAGAAATCCTTGCTCGAAAGCGGGGCGGCATCAAGCGTGTAATCGCGCTTCATGAGCCAGTCCAGGAACCGGTCCCTCGACCGGGCATTCTCCTCTCCCGGCGCCGAGGCAAGCATCGCATTTTTCAACTCATCGTATTCCGCCCGCGCGCGCTCATAGGCGATAGAGCGCTCCTCGACCTCGCGGCGTACCAGGTATTCCACCTTCGCGATCCGGTACGCCCGCGAGGCTTTTTCCACGAGATCACGCTCGACGCGCACGTAGCCGGCATCGTCCGTCACGCGCTGCTCCTTGACCCTTTCAACCTCGCGTTCACCGGCATGAAGCCTTTCGAGGCAGGCCCGGTACATCGTTTGTGTTTCGCCGAACTCCTCGGCGGCATCGATGGCGAGTCCGTTATCCTGTCCCGCATCGTCCGCACCCGTTTCCGAGGCGTAAAGATAGGCGCTCGACGCGTACTCGTACACCGCCTGCTTCGTGTCGAAATCCTGCTGTGCGTTTTTAAGACCCGCGTACAGCGCGGCGATGACATTTAACTGACCGATATACCCTTCCTGCGCCGCGCGGTACGCCGCCTGCCTTTCCAGGACGGCGTCCTCGGCGACGCGAAGCGCCGCCCCCGCAAGGCCGTGCGCATCCTTCGCCGCCCCGTATTCGCTTCCCTGCAGGTATCCCTCGGCCCCGCCGGTTATCAGGTCCAGTATGTCCGAAAGAACGGCGATCCGGCTTTTGGCCTCGTCATTTTCGCGGAGCGCCCCTTGTAGGCGGTCGTATTTTTCCGCGGCGGAATGCAACTGCGGGGTATCGAACTGCGCCCTTATGCGGCCGATCATGTCCTCGAGTTCCTGTCCCCATGGCAGCACTTCACCCTCGCTGTCCACGCTCCTGCCGGTATCCACATTGTAAACCTCACGGTAGGCGCGTATCAGATCCGATTCATCCGCGATTTCCGTCCCGCCCGCCTCCTCGTCCGCAAGCGACGCAAGCGCGGTTTCCTCCACATCGGCGGCCGTTTTCAGCCTTTCGAGCGCCCGGCTGAGCCCGGTCAGCGCCTCTACGAGCCCGTTATCCAGCGAATGTCCCGGAACGCCTGCATCCACGAAACCAAGAGTGCTCTCCCCGGCCCGATCCGCCGCGAGGAATCCCGCCTCGAGCCTTCGCGCCGCGAGCGGGTATTCATTCTGTTCGGACATGAAGGTCGCCATGATCCCGTCGGGGACTTCGTACTCGGTCCGCGACAACTTCCGTATGACCAGGTCATCCGCATATCGGGCGGTTTCGATGTCCGATATTTTGCCGTCACCGTCGTCATCGCGCGGAATCTTTTCCCCGGCCGGCACCACGACAAAACGCGCGTCACGGCCCGCCTCGACGAATTTTCCGATATAATAGTCCCAGTTCGCGAGCGCGTCGCTCCACGCGGACCGGTAATCCGCGGACCCGTTCGCACCGTGCATCGCGTAGTCAAGGAGCGCCGCCGCGTCCTCCGCGTCGCCGAGCAGGACGGCATAGCGCGCCTCCACCGCGCCGTACAGTCCGCGTGCGTCCCCGTCCCCTCCCGCAATCCGTCCGATAAGTTCACCCACGGTGGACGAAGCCCCGCGCGCAGCAAGGGCCAGCGCGCACTCGTTCACCATTTCGAGACATGCATAGGGGGACAGCCCATCGGGGACCGCCGCGAAGGCGCGCATGCGCCCCGCCAGCGCCTCGTCCTCGATTCTGCGCGCATCCAGGTACGCCTCGACGTCCGCACCAGGCCCCATGCGCATCGACTCTTCATAGGCGCGCTCGTCCGTATCAAGCCCTTCCCGGAAGAAGGCGCGCTGCTCATCCCCGGGAGCGAGACCGCACGCATCCAGGAATTCATCCACATCGAGGTATTCCCCGGCCATGAATCCCGAATAAAAATCACCCCTCAAAGAAAGCAGGGCAGTCGCGGGATCAAGCTCCCGTTCGATGAACACCGCCGTGTGTGACGCCGCGGCGTCATACGCATAGTGCAGATCGAGACCTGAAAGCGCCGCGGACGGATTGTCCGCCGCAAACGCCGCCCAGGCTGCCGCGTATTCGGGCAACCGTCCCTCGCTCGCTTCCCTGCGGCAGTAATCGAGAAACCGAAGTGCGCATGCATACGCGCGAAATTCCCCGGCGAATTCATCCGGACGAGCCATCCCTTCAGCGGTCGAGCCACGAACGCTATCGAGGTACGACATTGCCGCGAAATCGGCATATGTTTTCATTTCCGCGTCCGGGATCGATGCCGGATCTTTTCCGGTGACGCGAAGAAACGAGTCCAGCCATTCCGCCATCGATCCCGAAACGCGCGGGCCCAGGGCGCGCGCGATGCGCCCCCTGGTGTCGAATGGTTCAATTCGCCCGGCAATTTTCCGGGAAAGCTCCGCGTCCAGCCCGGGCCCCTCGTTGCTATTTTCAAGATGCTCCCTGAACGCATCGAGATCGTCAGGGTAAAGGCCCATAGGGTCCGATAAAAATTCATGCGCGTAGTATTCCACCAGGTATTCCTCGCGCGCCGCCCGCAGCCGTTCCACGAGCGTGCGCACCTCCCCCGCCGCCTCCGCGCCCGCATGTGCCTCGAGCGCCCCTGCCTTTCCGGCCAGCGTTGCGATGACCGCGTCCATTTTTTCAATATCGGCGATGCCGAACACTGCTTCACGGCCCGCCTCCCCGTTCCCGGCATTATCCCGGTAAAGAGCGACGATTGACCCAAGCTCCTCCATGAGCGTACGCGATTCGCGCGCCAGGTCATCCGCATCCCTTTTCAAAGCCTCCGCGCCCCCGACACCCGTGTCCCGGTGCGCCGATATAAATTCTGCCGTTCGCAGCGCCGCGAAACGAGCGCTCACCCCGGCAAGCGCTTCCCGCACCGTTTCGGGGAGATTCTTCGAGTCTTCCCCAGCCGCGTACGCCGCGAGCCTGGCTCCCGCATTCTTCAATTGATCTACGCCGGCGCCCCCGTTCATGAGCGCCACCAGGTCCTCGTAGATGACCCCTGCCCCCTCCGCGACGCGCCTCAGTAATCCCTGGCGCATCACGAACGCATGTTCGCGCGAATTCCCGTAATTCTCTTCCGCGTAGCGCGACAGCACTCCCCACGCACCCGCCCTGTTCGATAATTCGCCAAAGAAACCCTCATGCGCAAAAAGCAGCACCGACCCGGGATCCGAAAGCGCGGCAACCCTGACGACAAGCTCGCGGTACTCCTCTTCCCCCATCGGGGAACCGGCGAGGATATTCCCATCGCTCCCCGTATTCGCCTCGAGGAGCGCACTCCACGCGGCATACTGTGCCTCGACGGTTCCCTCCTCCGTCATGCGGGGCAGGATTTCCGAAAAAAACCTCGCGGCGTATTCCGCAGTAAGCGCCTCACGGTCCCAATCACGCAGGAACTCATCCCATGCGGCTTTGCCCTGGTCTTCGCCGGCGGAATTCAAACGTCTTATTCCCTCGCGAAACTCCGCGCTCTCCACCAGGGTGAGCATCGCGTCACAGATATAGTATTCATTGGTATCCAGTCCGCGAAGGTACGCCCCCGCAAACGCGGCATCCCTACGCGCCAGGAGCGCCCCCCTGATCGTCTCGTAATCCGACCCTCTCGAGGACATAAAGAAGTCTCGCGCTCGCCTTACCGTCTCCAGGTTACTTGTCGCGACGCGGGCCGGAACAGCCGCCCCGGTCCGGTCCAGTTCTGCCTGCATCCAGGCCCGGCTGTAGGGCGTGGCCGCGGTGATCTCCCGGCTTCCCGTAAAATCGGACAGCAGGTACTTCACGACCTCTTTCGCGGACTCGAATGCCCCGTCCAGCGCGTTCTTCGTTTCGGCGAGCGCGCCCATGAGGGCGCCCCTTCGCGCCGAAAGCTCGCTCCGTACCAGCGCGCGAACGCGTTCCTCGATCTCCGGATTTATCGGGCCTGTGGCGGTGTCGCCTTCGGTGCCGAGTATATCGGCCGCCCACAGGGAAGAAAGCGCACGGGCGATGTCACCGGCGCCTTTGCAATAGATTTCCTCCGGACCCAGCCGACCGCCCGAAAGGGAGCAAAGTTCCTCGACTGCCGGGAAATCGCCTGTCGAGGCGGAACGTATCCAGGAAGTGACCGTTTCGAAATCCGGCTTTTGTGTGCCGTCCCCGTACGGGGACGGCGGCAGGAGCTCGAACACCGCTTCATCGAGCCACGCCCCCCCTGCGTCCATTTCCGCCGCGATTCTTTTAAATATTGCATAACGCTCATGCGCTTCCGCGAGCCCGGCGCGCGCACTGGAAAGCCGCACATTTTCCCCGTCCATGTAGTACGGGTCGGCCTTTTCGACCGTGGCGAAGATTTCATCTTCGCGCGCACGCGTCTCGGCCGCAAGCGCGTCCGCCGCATCGTCCTTGCCCCGGGCGGCGGTAACCGCCGCGCCGAATGCCTCCAGGTTTCCCCTGTACCCCTGGGAATCGGCGTCTCCCTCAACCACCGCGATCGCGTCCGCGAGGCGCGCCTCGTAGTCGCGCGCGGATGCGACCCCCTCCTCCACCCTGCGCGCGGCGTAATACTCGCGGGCATAACGAAGCAGCAGGCTCTCCCCGTTTTCCTTTACCCTTTCGAGTTCGCTTACGCGCCGGACCAGCGCCGTGATCTCCTCGAGAAGAAGCTCCCTCGAGTCGGGATTTTCCAGGTACATAAGCCGGGCGTTCGCCCTGCCGAACAGCTCCTCGGCGCGATCAAACTCGAGCTGCGCCAATTGCAGGGCTTCCTGCGCATCGGCGACCCCCTTCGCCTCATCGTTCACCCTGTTTAAAAACACCTCCGTGAGCCGGGTCTCGGCCCGATCCAGGTCCGCCCTTTTTCGGTCGCGCTCGTCCAGCGCCTCCAGCCGGGCGCGCTCCTGCTCATCGCGGCCCGGCCTCGCCGCGCCCGCGAACGCGTATTCGTAGACCCCCTGTGCCGCGGCCATGCGCCGTTTCCAGTATTCCTCCTCGATCCGGAGCTTCTCGAGATCGTACTCGGCCTTCGTCATGAGATAGGGATCGCGCCCGTTGGCGACCGTTCCCTCGAACACCACGTAGGGCGTTCCCGATGCGTCCAGCTCCGTGTAGACCACGTGCATGGTCGCGCCGCGATCGTCGGTAAGCGTTCCGTTCCCGCCGCTCCCCGCGTATTCCTGCCGGAGCTCGATCTCCGCGCGCACGAGCAATCCCTGGAAGCGCGCGGTCTGATTTTCCCAGCGCGTCTTTTCCGCGACGAGCGCGTCCATGAGCGCGCTTTTATCCGGACGGTCCCGGTAGCGGGCGATAAGGGTGTCTAAGTAATAGATGCTTTCCCGCGCTCCCGTGAGCGCGCCCGACCCGGTGTCGACCATGCGCTTGATGCCGGTAATGTACTCGTCCCATTGGCCGCCTTCGGTCCGCACGTACTCCCGAAGCTCCTCCGCGGCCCGCGCCCTGTCCTCGTCGAAATTTCCGAGCGAGGAGAGCCACATCGATTCTCCCCGGCCTATCTGCGCGTCGATATCCTCCATCCATAAACGCCTCTCCTCCCGGATCCGGTTCCAGGACGAGGCCCATTCCCCCTCCGCCGCGTCGAAGCTTTCGGCGCGGTCGCGTTCCCACGCCATGCGCGCGGCCAGCAGCTCTTCCTCGGCGTCCCTCCATACCGAAATTCCCGCATCGATGAGTGCGCGCGCCCCGGACAGGCCGTCCGCCGGCGTCGAACCGGCGCGCGCCCCCGGTTCCCCGAGCCCGCGCTCCATCAGGTCCTCCACGCGGGCGCGGGTCGCCTCCAGTATCCTCCTGGATACCGCTTCCGCCGAGCGCTCTTCGGTATCGCGACGCAGCGAATCGGTGTCCTCCAGCCGCCTGCCGATGAACGCATTCCGGGCCCCTGCGAGATATATCTCCTCGTCGGCCCTCGCGCGCTCTTTCATCGCTCCAAGCCTCGCGTCCAGTGCGCCGATAAACTCGTCCCGCATCTCGTCCGCGTACGCACATGCGGAAACGAGAAAATCGCGCCGCGCGCGTATTCCGTTTTCGTACGTCTCCCAGAGCGAGATGAACGCGCCGCCCGCGCCCTCCTCCCACAGGGCATACGCGTCGCGATAGCTCTCCACCGCGCCGGCTCCCATATCGGCCTCCCGGATCGCCGTGCGCAGGGTTTCGCGCGCGAACGGGGGCACCGCGATCTCGACAAGGCCCGCGTACCATGACGCCTTTTCCCGCGCCGTTTCACGGTCAAGCTCCCTGTCGAAACGCGCGCGCGCCTGCTCGAGAAGCGCGCGCAGGGAATCCTCGACGCCCGCCGCGTCCTCTCCCTGCGCGGTCCGCGCCTCCGCCTCGCGCGCGATCTCCTTCTCCGATTCCCGCTCCCATCGCGCGCGCACCGCCGATGCGCCGTACGAGGCCATGCGTTCCCATTCCGCCTCCATCCGCCTCGAAGACGCCGATTCCAGATACCTCCGGACCTCCGTGCGCGTATCGGAAAATTCCTTCAGGCGCAGTTCGCCCCGGGCATGATTGCCGGCGATGAGCGCGCACAGCGCGATGAGACAGATGCACAGTTTTTTCATCTGGATTCCTCCGGTTTGCTTGTTATGCGGAATTCAACAAAGGAGCGACGGGGACGGGGGGACCGATAACGCCCTCGCGAAGCGGCGACGCCATCGGTGGTGAATCGGGATTTCGGACGGGTCGTGCCGGGAAGGCACATGCCGACTACAGGAATGGCCCCCTTCCGTCCACGCTCGATGAGACGATAATGGCACCGCTCGGGACACGGCGAAACTTCCAGCATCCGCCGCGCGCCGATGCGCGGTCCCCCGGGGCGCGGCCTCGCAACTCGGGCCCTGTTTCCCGGGCCGGCACAGCATCGTTCGTTTCCTCGGACGAATGGGTGCGACTCCCCGGCCGCGAGAAGATTACTCCGGCCGGGCGATTCCCGCAGTATGAAGGGACAATATGCACCTTCAAGCTCAGAATCGGTCCGCATAACAGCGGCATGTACGTCCAGCCGGGTAACACGCATGCCCGTCTCATTCCCGGCGACGGCCGCGCCGCATGTTCCCCCCGCTTCATCCGCGAGGTAGATCGGGTCCGCTCGATTCGCGCATTCCCCGGCATCCGGCGCATAAAAAAAGGCCGCATCCGCGCGGGAACCGCTCGATAAGAGCAATCCCGCGCAGGATACGGCCATAACGGAGGTAAGAAACAACGCGTTCAAGTCACACCCTCTATAAGGAGTTCCATCAAACTCACTGCTCCTTATACGAATGCGAATTCGGTTTCGAAAAAAAATTTGTGGATTTTATCCGGATTTTTTTATTCGATGGGCACCGGCACCATTTATCCCGAAAACGCAGGAAGGAACCCATGAAAATGCGTGTAGCCCTGACCATACTTGTGACCCTCGCGGTAACGGTCGCATTTGCCGCCGATAAGCTCACCGTGGATTCCTCCCAGGGCGCGAAACCGTACCCCGTCTGGGTGGAGAAAGCCGAAAAGATCACGTTTGCCGTCAAGGGGACCTGGACCATGTGGGACCGGTGGGCGCCGGTGGATTACAATGGGCACACCTCGTTCAAGAAAGTGGGCTCGTTCTACCTGGGCCAGCTTATCGGCCGCGTGGAGGGCGGCCCGGAATTCACGGTCACCGACGGCCTGACCTACACGAGCCCGGTCTCCGGCAGGCTCGTCCTCTATCCCAACCGCGGGAACTACGCGCACCTTGCCACCGCGGGCGCGCTCACCGTGAACGTGACCGGCGGCAAGCCCGTCACCGATTCACAGGCCGAAAAGCTCACGGGCTGGGACATCGCAGCGCTCGACACCGCGCGCGGGGAAACCTACCTTTCGGGACCCGAGAAGGACGTGGTGCTTTTCCTCAACAAGGCGCGCAGCAATCCCCCGCTCTTCGCGCGCATGTATCTCGGCACGCGCAAGGAATCGGGAGGCTATGCCCTTGAGTGCTACAACGAAATGCTCGCCGCGAAACCTCTTCATACACTCGCGCCCTCGAAGGCGCTTTCGCTCGCGGCACGCGATCACGCGACCGACATGGGATCTACGGGGGGAACGGGCCACACGAGCTCGTCCGGCGCGGACGCGGCGGCCCGCGTAAAAAAATACGGCGACTTCACCGGCCCCTACACCGGCCCGTGGGAAAACTGCTCGTACGGGGCCGCCGACCCGCTCGAGATCATGCTCCAGTTGCTTATAGACGACGGGGTGCCCAGCCGCGGCCACCGGAAAAACATATTCGAGAAGAACGTGAACTTCGTGGGCGTTTCGATCAAGCCGCACAAGACGTACCGCAACAACTGCGTGATGGATTTCGCGGATTCGATCAAGGACAGGTAGGCGCTCCGTCGCCAAGGTGTATCAACGCATCGTAATCGCCGTGAGCGCGCAGTGCGTCCGGGAGGTCGCGCCCGTTGCCGTGCGTATCGGCGAAGACCGCTATTTTCATGCCGCAGCCTGTCGCTTTTTCGTAAGCGGTACCGGGCGGCTCAGGGCAGCTCCAGCGAAATCAGGAATTCCGCCCCACCCTCCGGCCGGTTCGACGCGATGATGTCGCCCCCGTGGTCGGTGATGATTTTTTTTACGATCGCCAGTCCCAGCCCCACCCCGGTGACCTTGGTCGTAAAGAAGGGCTCGAAGAGCTTGTCCAGGTCGTCGGGCCGTATACCGGGCCCGGTGTCGCGGACCGCGATCTGCACGCGCTTTTCCTTTACGCACGTCGCGATTTCTATCGCGCCGCCGCCCTGCGTGATATCGATCGCGTTCTGTAACAGGTTGAGCATCACCTGTTTCATCTGGTTGAAATCGGATTTCACGAGGGGAACGTCTTCCATCAGGTTAAGCCGGATTTCGAGGCGTCTCTCCTGGAAAAGGTTGCGCAGCAGGTCCACCGTGTCGTGTATGACGTCGTTCACGCTGTTGAATTCGCGTATGTAGGGCGCCGGACGCGTGAAATCCATGACGTTCGAGAGCACCTTCTCGAGCCTTTCGGATTCCTTCAGGATTACCTGGGCCGCGCTGTATATCATCTCTTCCTTTTTGATTCCCCCGCGCGAGAGCTGGGCCACGCGCCGCGCGTATCCCCCCACGGTCACGAGCGGGTTGCGGATCTCGTGCGCAATGTGCGACGCGATGCGCCCCACCGCGGCAAGCTTTTCCGATTCCACGATCGCCTCCTGGCGGTCGGTGAGCTTTTCCATCTCCTTCTTCATGAGCGAAAGGTTGTTGTAGCTTTCTATGGAGAGGGAGGCCTGGAAGGCGAAAATGGAGAGCAGCTCGATGCTGTCGTTGCCTATGGGCATCTGGTTGAACTTGTTGTCGGCCATGATCACGCCGATCGTCTTATTCCCCGCGACGAGCGGCACCACGACGAACTCATTCACATCGGCAAAGTCGCGCAGCTCCTGGTCCACACGTTCGTCCCGCGCCGCGTCGAGGACATGTATATTCTCCACCCCGCGCATCGCCATGACGAGCAGGTTCCCTTCGTCCAGGGGGAAATGGGCCGTGAGCACCTTGCGCAGGAGATTCAGCCCCTTGCGCGGCTGCTCGCCCCTCTCCTTGAGCTGCGAGAGGACGTTCAGCCTGCCCGAGGGGAGATTGCTCCATATCTCGATGGCCTCGTCCAGCGAATCCGGGCCCACGGCCATCTTTCCCGCGAGCGCCTTCGAGGATCCGTCGACGAGCAGGAGCATTGCACGGTTGAATCCCAGTCCCGAACCGGAGGTCACCCCCGTGAGAATCGTATAAAGAACCGTATCGATTTCGGAGTCGCGCTGTATCGACTCGGAGATCTGGCTTATCAGGCTTATCTGGTAGTCCTTCCGGCACCGGCTCGTGATGTCGTCGATGACCATGATTATCTGGCTCGCGCCGCGCTGGTCGATCCTGGAAAATTTAATATCGGCGATCACGCTGATGCGGTTGCGCGAAAGAAGGTGCGTCTTTTCAAGGATGGTGGTTCCGCCCTCAACCTTCACCTGCCCGACGGATTCGAGAATCCTCCCGGTGAGGAAGACGAACACCTCGTCGATCCGCTTCCCGTATATCTCGTCCCGGTCGTACTGGAATTTATTGCAGAAGCTGTCGTTCGCGAAGACGATATCGTTTTTTTCGCCCAGCACCAGGAAGTACGAGGTGATCGAGAACACCACGTTGTTGTACATCTCGCGCAGCTGGTCGATCTCGTTCTTCTGCGTCGAGACGATATCGTCCATGTGCTTGCCCATGATCGCCAGCTCGTTGAACAGCTGGGAAAGCTCGTCGCGGCCTTCCATCGCCTTCGCGGACGCGAAAAATCTCCCCTTCTTGTACTCCTTGATCACCTCCCCGATATCCCTGAGCTTCCGGAAATATAACCGGTCGCTCAGCAGGTACAGGATCGAAGCCTGGACGACAAGGAGCAGGAATACGGGCAGGAAGACGGCGATGAACAGGGGAGCGCGCAGTAAATTTTCCGACCTGAACAGGAAATACAGGTAGACAAGAAGCACCATGTCCGGGAAGAAAAAGAGCGATATCTTGAAAAAGTAGCCCAGCTTCATGGTCTAAGTATACCGCCGACAAGCGGGATTTAAAAGATTCCAAACGACATAATGAACACTATGAAACTGGTAATTGCAACAAAAAATAAGGGAAAAATCGCCGAAATACTGGAACGTCTCAGGGATCTGCCCGTTGAGATCCTGTCGCTTGCGAACTTCGACACCATGCCGGAGGTGGTCGAGGACGGGCGGAGCTTCGCGGAAAACGCCGAGAAAAAAGCGAAAGCGGTCTGCGCGTATACGGGTCTCCCGTCCCTCGCCGACGACTCGGGACTCGTCGTCGATGCGCTTGGCGGCGAACCGGGCGTGTACTCCGCGCGCTATGGCGGACCCGGCGCGAGCGACACCGACAACTGCATCCTTGTCCTCGAAAGAATGGCGGGAGTCCCCGAGGCGAAGAGGACCGCGCATTTCGAATGCGACCTGGCGCTTGCCCTGCCCGACGGCAGGGTGTATCACGCACGGGGTGCCTGCGATGGCGTCATCACCGCCGGGCCCCGGGGTGAAGGCGGGTTCGGGTATGATCCGATATTCCTGGTCCCGGAGCTGGGCAGGACGATGGCGGAAATTCCGCTCGCGGTAAAAAACACCTTGAGCCATCGCTCCCGGGCGATTCAAAAAATGCGCGAGATCCTTGATACGCTTGCAGAAGAAAATCTCTAAACCCCACGTGGAAGCCGTCCGGGGTCCGATTCGCGATATAGCATTTGACTTGGCTTCATTCACGTACCACACTTGATGAAAATATCCTGGAGGCGGGCCATGACGGCGACGGGCATATATCGGGAACTCTGCAAAAAGCTCATGCTGGAAAATTCATCGCTGCTCGCGCGCATCTGGGAGCTGGTCGCGAGCGAGGAAGAGGCCCTCGTCCTTAACGCGATGCCCGGAACCCCTGAGGATCTTTCGGCCCGGACGGGGATCGATCCGGCGCGCGTGGGAGAAATACTCGCATCCCTGTTCCACCGGGGCGCGGCCTTCGAGGCGGTTAAGGCCGGCGCCATTATTTACCGCATGCCGCGGCATGTCGTCCAGTTTCACGACTCGTCGCTTCTCTGGGCGGAGGCGCCTCCCGGTTTTTCGAAGCTCTGGGTCGAATTCATGGATACCGACTACAACCAGCTCGTGGAGCTTGCCGCCGCCGTCAAGCTTCCCGCGTTCATGCGCGTGATCCCCGTAAATAGAACCCTGGAACCCCAAAGCGGCGTGCTTCCCTTCGAGGACGCCGTCCGCCTGATCGAACAGTCGGAGCGCATCGCGGTCGTTCCCTGCGTATGCCGCCTGTCGCAAAAGAACTGCGACTCGCCGCTCGAGGCATGCATCCAGATCAACAAGGGCGCCGAGTACACCATAAAGCGCGGAACCGGCAGGGAGATCGATGCGCGGGAGGCCCTCGCCATTTTACGAAAAGCGGAAGACGCCGGCCTGGTCCACATGGTCGAAAACAAGGCGGGGATGGGCAACGCGATCTGCAACTGCTGCACCTGCTGCTGCGAAATGCTCCGTCTCGCGAACACGGCGAAAGCGAGCAGCGTGCTTGCACCCAGCAGGTTCATCGCCGCGGTCAGCTCCCCCGATTGTACCTCGTGCGGAGTGTGCGCGGACATCTGTCCCGTGGGCGCGATCGCTATCGGGACCGATGGAATCGCGGCGGCAAAGGAAAGCTGTATCGGGTGCGGATTGTGCGCGAGCCACTGCGTGCCCGGGGCGGTCAGCCTGCACCAGGTGCGGCCTGAAAATTTTATACCTTCGTGAGCTGCGGCGCGGAGCGGTCCTTTTCAACTTCATCCTTACAACGGGCGTGCGCCACTCGATTCCACAATTCGGTCCCTTCGGTCATAGCCAGGACTGTGACACGGGACAGCCTTAGTCTTATCTTTGTTTCCGCATACCTATCGTTCCCTTTTCAGCTTGAAAATCCAATTGGCGTTCAGGCGCCCGCCGTCCCATTCCTCAAACGGTTCCTTGATTTCGACCCTGGAAAAATACAGGTAGTCGCCCTTCACCAGAAAAAAGGGACTCAAGCCATAGCCCTTGTCGTAATCGGTTTTCAGGACGTTTCCTTGAACACGGTAATTGTACCTCCCGGAAATTTTCGGTACCGGGCAGTCGTCGCGGGCAACAGCGTCGATCTGCATGTTCCCGCCTGGGGAAAAGCTTATCGTTCCCCGCACGCTGGTGTTCTTGATTGTACATTCCTCGTAACGCCACGTACCCGCAAGAGGGTTCTCGGCCCGGGCCGGTTCCTGCTGCAGGGTCGTGGAGCAGCAAATCGGCAAGACCGAAAGCATTAATCCCGCCCGCAGAAAAAAGACTTTTAAAAATAATCGAATTCCTCCCGATACATTCATGCTGCATTCCTCTGATGATATGATATAGTAAACTGCGTCCTCACAAGGGTGATAGCTTTCCAACATAAACCAGCCTCTCGGAAGTGTTCTCCGTAATGAAGCTTCCCTTCCCGGCAAAAAGCCCCCAGGCTAGAGGCTTAAAAATTATTATTTTTGTGACAGAAGCGATTGCATTGCCTCGATAGGTGTAATTACTTTTCTGACTTCAACCTCTAGCTAATATGGTTTCCACGATTTAAACACAGAGTCGAACTTTTCGTCCGATTCAGCTTCCCAGACGCTGAATCCCACAGCGGGATCGTCTTCAAGACAAAAGGTCTCACCTCGTATGCAGCTTCTATCGAGTTCGCCTTTCTGAAGCCTTTGGCCGAATTCCGTCATGGTCACCAGGTTCACTCTGACTCTCACTAGATATTTCATTATGCGCTCCTCTGATATGATAATCGTTGGATACTGTGAGCCGGAGTTTATTTCACTTTTTTGTCGGAAAATATTATTGAAGCGTGATTTTTTATCATCGTCGCGCATCGAGCGGCAAGCGTTTCGTCAGCGCCGTTGTCGGGGAGTGTTTTATAAAGGAGAATTTCGTCTTTGAACTCCTTGAGTTCTTGTTCGACCTTTTTAATCGGAATCGCGGGATTATACTTTTTTATCCATCCTTGTTTAAGTGAGAACTCGATCAGATTTTCGCATCGGCAAGCATTCCCCTTCTGATAAAGAGAACAATTGCCGCACAAAAAATTCTTTAGATTGTGTCTCGCCCTATGGATCAGAATCCGCGTGGAATTATCCGATTTTTCAAGAATCGTCGAAACCACGGTTACGGGAAGATCGTTCAGAACATTAAGAATAAAGGCGCTGCGCTGGAAGAATGAGAGAGATCTCAGAAGTCCGAGCAGGCATCCTTCCTTGATCTGATCGGTATAATATTGTTTCTCAAACATACCATCCGGGGATTCATGATATGGTGAACTTTTTGTTTTGATCAGATTTTCGATCGAACGGAACGAACTTCTTTTAGCCTTCCTGATATTGCGATAGCAGATGTTCCGGGTGATTGTCAGAATCCATGTGCTAAGCAAACTTTCTTCTCTGAATGTGTGGTAGTTATGATATACCTGAATAAACGTTTCTTGGGTAATATCTTCAGCAAGATGCGTGTCACCGACAATACGAAGCGAAAAGGAGAAAACCTTGTTGAAATTGTCTGTGTAGATTTCGGCAAAGTGCTCTTGTGAGAGAACCGGTTTTTCGGTAATGTTCTCCATAATGAAGCTGCCCTTCCCCGACAAAAAGCCCCCAGGCTAGAGGCTTAAAATTTGCTAAAACCCCAAAATCGCGCTTTTTTTAAAAGACTGAATAAAACGGCCCCTGACCGTTTCTAAAATATTAAGAAAAGGCGATGAAAAGTCAAACCATAATCGGAATCGCACAGAAATCAGAAATGTCTACGGCCCCCGCTTCATGGGCCGGAAATACCCCTTGTAGAGCGAGCACTCCCTCCATATCCTGCACCATATCTTCTCCGCGAAATTTGCAACCACCACGGATGGGAACATCTACCTGCCAGACCCTTGATAGCATAGGGCTTCGTTTTGTTAGGCAAACTCGCCCGGTCTGACCGGCCTCATGTGATTTCTGCCGCCATGAAGGCGGCGTGCAAGACCGGTGCAGGACGCACAAAAACGGCTTGCCTGTTCGTCGGGCCGAGACTTTGCCGCCGGCTTCCTTCGGATTCTGACGTGCATGGACGCACTAATGCCGGCCGAGGCAGAAAGCCGGCCACCTCGCGATGGACACCCTCGCCTCAAGCGCCTACTTCTGGTGCCTTGAGCTAACGGTTGGTGCTATCAGCCTCCGTAGTGGACTTTCACCACCAAGCGTGCGCCCTACCGTGCGCACATGAAAAAACCCCGATGGAAAAAATTCCATCGGGGTTTTTATAATATGGTCAAGCCTCACGACCGATTAGTACAGGTCGGCTGAACACATTGCTGTGCTTACACCTCCTGCCTATCAACCTCGTAGTCTCCGAGGGGTCTTCAGTGGCCTTAAAGGCCAAGGGAAATCTAATCTTAGAGTAGGCTTCCCGCTTAGATGCCTTCAGCGGTTATCCCTTCCGAACATAGCTACCCAGCGGTGCCGCTGGCACGACAACTGGTACACCAGAGGTTCGTCCATCCCGGTCCTCTCGTACTAGGGACAGATCTCTTCAAATTTCCAACGCCTGCAGAGGATAGGGACCGAACTGTCTCACGACGTTCTGAACCCAGCTCGCGTTCCGCTTTAATCGGCGAACAGCCGAACCCTTGGGACCTTCTCCAGCCCCAGGATGCGAAGAGCCGACATCGAGGTGCCAAACAGTGCCGTCGATATGAACTCTTGGGCACTATAAGCCTGTTATCCCCGGGGTACCTTTTATCCGTTGAGCGATGGCCTTTCCATTCAGGACCACCGGATCACTAACCCCTACTTTCGTATCTGCTCGACTTGTAGGTCTCGCAGTTAAGCTCCCTTATGCGTTTACACTCTACGCACGATTTCCGTCCGTGCTGAGGGAACCTTAGGGCGCCTCCGTTACATTTTAGGAGGCGACCGCCCCAGTCAAACTGCCCACCAGACAGTGTCCTGGCCCTGGTTCAACAGGTACCAGTTAGTAGTCCAATTCAATAAGGGTGGTATTTCAACGTTGACTCCACCAAGACTAGCGTCCCGGCTTCCAAGTCTCCCACCTATCCTACACATACTGAACCAAACTACAGTGTCAGGCTACAGTAAAGGTCCACGGGGTCTTTCCGTCCTTCTGCAGGTAGTCCGCATCTTCACAAACACTACAATTTCACCGCGCCTCTCGTTGAGACAGTGACCAAGTCGTTACACCATTCGTGCAGGTCGGAACTTACCCGACAAGGAATTTCGCTACCTTAGGACCGTCATAGTTACGGCCGCCGTTTACCGGGGCTTCAATTCAGAGCTTCGCATAATAAATTACGCTAACCCCTCCTTTTAACCTTCCGGCACCGGGCAGGTGTCAGACCCTATACTTCATCTTACGATTTTGCAGAGTCCTGTGTTTTTGGTAAACAGTCGCTTGGCCCGTTTCACTGCGGCCCCTTCATGCTCCGTCCGCGAGGACTTCACACTAACGGGGCGTCCCTTATTCCGAAGTTACGGGACTAATTTGCCGAGTTCCTTAACGAGAGTTCTCACGAGCGCCTTAGGATACTCTCCTCGCCTACCTGTGTCGGTTTGCGGTACGGTCACCCAATTTCGCGTTTAGAGGTTTTTCCTGGCAGCGTAGAATCAAGACCTTCGCTCCCTCCGAAGAGGGAACTCCTCTACAACCTCAGCCTTAAAGGGATCCGGATTTCCCTAAATCCCAAGCCTTCGTATAAGAACAGGGAAAACCAACTCCCTGCGTCTATATCTTTCTGCGTTACCCCATCACGATAGCCTCCACCGGGTGGTGCAGGAATATGAACCTGCTTCCCATCGACTACGCCTTTCGGCCTCGCCTTAGGGGCCGACTAACTCTGAGGTGATTAACATTGCTCAGAAAACCTTAGGCTTACGGCGAACATGTTTTTCACATGTTTTATCGCTACTCATGCCGGCATTCTCACTTCTATGCAGTCCAGTTGTCCTCACGATCAACCTTCAACCCGCATAGAACGCTCCCCTACCACTCAGCTTGCGCTGAATCTAAAGCTTCGGTGATATGCTTAGCCCCAATCATTTTTGGCGCAGAACCACTCGACCAGTGAGCTATTACGCACTCTTTAAAGGTATTGCTGCTTCTAAGCCAACCTCCTGGCTGTTTAAGCGATTCCACTTCCTTTATCACTTAGCATATACTTCGGGACCTTAGCTGTTAATCTGGGCTGTTTCCCTCTCGACCACGGAGCTTAGCCCCCGTAGTCTGACTCCAATGCTCTGGAGTTACGGCATTCGAAGTTTGAAAGAGTTTGGTAAGTTTGTGGACCCCCTACCTCTATCAGTGCTCTACCACCGTAACTGAACGCATTAGGCTAGCCCTAAAGCTATTTCGGGGAGAACCAGCTATTGCCGAGTTTGTTTAGCCTTTCACTCCTATCCACAGCTCATCCGATAATTTTTCAACATTAAACGGTTCGGTCCTCCACAGGGTTTTACCCCTGTTTCAACCTGGCCATGGATAGATCACTCGGTTTCGGGTCTACTCCATACAACTATTCGCCCTATTCGGACTCGCTTTCGCTACGGCTCCGTGATTACAATCACTTAACCTCGCTATATAGAGTAACTCGCCGGCTCATTCTACAAAAGGCACGCAGTCAGGCATGACTTGCGTCATAGCCCTCCTACACCTTGTAAGCATACGGTTTCAGATTCTATTTCACTCCCCTCTCGGGGTTCTTTTCACCTTTCCCTCACGGTACTTGTGCACTATCGGTCACTGGTGAGTATTTAGCCTTACGAGATGGTCCTCGTAACTTCCTACAGGATTTCACGTGTCCCGCAGTACTCAGGAGACTGAACCAGGAAGACCTTAATTTTTCGCCTACGGGGCTATCACCCACTTTG
Organism: Spirochaetota bacterium; assembly: GCA_004297825.1. NCBI lineage: Bacteria > Pseudomonadati > Spirochaetota > Spirochaetota bacterium. Next base: position 222,807 of record SCSX01000036.1, on the reverse strand, counting down.
GCTCTCTTTCCAGCGGATTCGGCTAAACTAAGGTTTTATAACTTCCCGAGGGCCCCTGAATGCCCTCAGTTCAGATCCTATTACCCCGATCCTACAGCGGTCCAGGCCTGTAACGTATAGATCGGTTTAGGCTGTTCCCCGTTCGCTCGCCACTACTTAGGGAATCGCATTTTGCTTTATTTTCCTCTGGTTACTAAGATGTTTCAATTCTCCAGGTTTGCCTCCGTCACCTATGTATTCAGTAACGGATATCGAGGGTTTACCCCGATAGGTTTTCCCATTCGGTGACCCCCGGATCAAAGGATGCTTGCTCCTCCCCGGGGCTTATCGCAGCTTGCCGCGACCTTCATCGCCTACCAGTGCCAAGGCATCCACCGTACGCCCTTACTCGCTTGACCATATTATTTCGTCTGCTGTTTTCAGCAAACCAGGTCGCTCGTACTTGTGTTTGTGCTCGGACTATTACAATTTTCAAAGAACATAGCAGAGTTATTTCAACTTCTGCATCTGGAGGTGAACGGGTTCGAACCGATGACCTACTGCGTGCAAGGCAGTCGCTCTCCCAACTGAGCTACACCCCCCAATTCAAGCTTGCAAAGAACCTTGTCGAATTGGGCCTGAGTGGAGTCGAACCACCGACCTTGCGATTATCAGTCGCACGCTCTAACCAACTGAGCTACAGGCCCATGCCCTTACTCTCTTCTAAACTACAAGCATCGGCCTATAGTTTCGCTCCACCCGTGATTTTAATAACGGTTTCGAGAACTCTGGTTCTCTCAAAACTGAGCAGTATTGCCTTTCCAAGTCCCACTTGGGTTAATTGTGTTCATTAAATCTTCCTTTAAAAGGAGGTGATCCAGCCGCACCTTCCGATACGGCTACCTTGTTACGACTTCACCCCCCTCACCAGCTTCACCTTGGTAACCTTCCTCCCTTGCGGGTTAGATCAGCTACTTTGGGTGCTACCGACTCGGGTGGTGTGACGGGCGGTGTGTACAAGGCCCGGGAACGTATTCACCGCAGCGTGCTGATCTGCGATTACTAGCGATTCCAACTTCATGTAGTCGAGTTGCAGACTACAATCCGAACTGAGACCGGTTTTTTGCGATTGGCTCCCCCTCGCGGGTTTGCAACGCTTTGTACCGGCCATTGTAGCACGTGTGTAGCCCTGGACGTAAGGGCCGTGATGATTTGACGTCATCCCCACCTTCCTCCGGTTTATCACCGGCAGTTCCCTTAGAGTGCCCAGCATAACCTGGTAGCAACAAAGGGTAAGGGTTGCGCTCGTTGCGGGACTTAACCCAACATCTCACGACACGAGCTGACGACAACCATGCAGCACCTCTATACATGCCCGAAGGAGGGTGTATCTCTACACCTGTCATGTACAGTTCAAGCCCAGGTAAGGTTTTTCGCGTATCATCGAATTAAACCACATGCTCCACCGCTTGTGCGGGCCCCCGTCAATTTCTTTGAGTTTCACCCTTGCGGGCGTACTCCCCAGGCGGTATACTTAATGCATTTGCGTCGGCACTAGCAGTAACCCACTAACACCTAGTATACAACGTTTACGGTGTGGACTACCGGGGTATCTAATCCCGTTCGCTCCCCACACTTTCGCGCCTTAGCGTCAGTTCTTGGCCAGAGAGCCGCCTTCGCCACTGGTGTTCTTCCCGATATCTACGCATTTCACCGCTACACCGGGAATTCCGCTCTCCTCTCCAGAACTCAAGAGAATCAGTATTAGATGCAGTTCACGAGTTGAGCTCGTGGATTTCACACCTAACTTAACCCCCCGCCTACACGCCCTTTATGCCCAATAATTCCGAACAACGCTTGCCTCATACGTATTACCGCGGCTGCTGGCACGTAGTTAGCCGAGGCTTTCGACAGGTACCGTCATCACAACGAATATTACCCGTTGCTTATTCGTCCCTGTTTAATGGACTTTACAATCCGAAGACCTTCATCGTCCACGCGGCGTCGCTGCGTCAGGCTTTCGCCCATTGCGCAAGATTCTTAACTGCTGCCTCCCGTAGGAGTCTGGGCCGTATCTCAGTCCCAGTGTGGCCGCTCACCCTCTCAGGCCGGCTACCCATCGTTGCCTTGGTGGGCCTTTACCCCGCCAACAAGCTAATGGGCCGCGGACTCATCTCCAGGTGGTAGGCCTTGCGGTCCCCACCTTTAATAGCTGTGACCTATGTCACCACCATCTCATTCGGTATTAGCCACCGTTTCCAGTGGTTGTCCCAATCCCGGAGGTAGATTATCCACGTGTTACTCACCCGTCCGCCACTCTCACCCCAATGCAAGCATCAGGGATCCCGTTCGACTTGCATGTTTAAGACGCGCCGCCAGCGTTCGTTCTGAGCCAGAATCAAACTCTCCGTGATAGAAAAGACTATATTGAGAGTTTTAGTTACGAAAATTGACGTGAGACTTTCAACAAAACAATACTACTCAGTTTTCAAAGAACCAGTATTAGGAGATAAAAAATCCCCAGCGTTCTGGGAATCGATATGTGAAATTTCGCTGTATAGAGCTTGTAAGCTATGCAGTTACAAGTTACAAGACCCGCTACTCGGAGTCAAGCTGCTTTGTAACTTAATGCAGTATGCCGTCAAACACCCAAAACTTTTTAAAGAACACATACCTGATTCACGACAACGTGAAGTACATATATGGATTGTGACATCCTACGTCAAGTAAATTTTTTAAAAAATTTAACCTGCTTTTATGTACGCTCTTGCGTGGACATGACCATAAAATTTATTGTAGGTACCTGTCAATCATATTAATAGTTTTTTTACCATTTCTTGTTAAGCATATCTTCGTAACCGCACAGGAGGTAGTAGGCGGCCCGGTCGAAGTATAGCACGACCCTGTTGTTGAGATCGAGGGCCTGTTCATATATGGTCGCGTCGTAATACAGTTTGTTCAATACAAAAAGCCACATATGCCTCTTCAACAATACAAGGAACCTGAACGCGGCGGAAAACGGTATCCCCTGCTCATATCTCTCACGGCCGATCTGCCGATAGTAGCGCTCTATTTCCTGTTTAGGATAATTCTTGGAAATCCATTGCGAAATCTCATGAAGGCGCCTATAGGCAGCCTCGTATACGTCCTGTCGGCCCAACTGCCGGTACGCGATCGTTTCCGGGCTTTTCAGCAGGTCGTTCATAAACTGCTCGGCGATCTCTTGGATATTATCTTCAATGAGTAAAACAAACTTGTTGGATAAAATGTTGCTCTTCTTGAGAATCATGGGACTTACCAATCCTCCTGCTCGTTCCTTCCTTTATCAGGATAGCCGGTGGAATTGTTACAAGTAAAGAACTTTTTAGGAACGGCGCATTCGCATTTGAAATTGATGAAAATTCCGATTTTCAGAAACTTATTGAAATAATCAATGGCCGGATATGTTCTGATACTGCCGTACAGGAGGGGATAATGACCCGTGCGATCGAATCTGTGCTGGGAGAACTAATTCAAAAACTCGGGCCGGCGCGGATATACCGAGACACCGATACACTGGAGCGGTACTCAAGGGATGAGACGTCGGATTGCAGTCATCTTCCCGACCTTGTCGTACATGTGCAAAGCGCGGCCGAGGTAAGCGAGGTCATGAAGACATGCTCGCGTCACCGGGTGCCGGTCATCCCTCGTGGAACCGGTACCGGCGTCACCGGCGGCGCCATTCCCGTCGCCGGCGGCCTGGTCCTTTCGATGGAACGCATGAACAGGATTATCGAAATAGACCCGCGCAACATGACGGCGCTTGTCGAGCCGGGGGCGATTACGGGTGACATTCAGCGTGCCGCACTGGAGATGGGCCTCATGTATCCGCCCGATCCTTCCAGCCTGGAATCCTGTTCGATTGGAGGCAATGTCGCAGAAGGGGCCGGGGGACCCCGCGCCGTGAAATACGGGACCACCAAGGATTATATCCTGGGTCTCGAATGCGTGCTCACGGACGGCTCAATAATCACCACCGGTGGCAAGTATGTAAAAAACGCGACGGGGTACAACCTTGTCGGTATTCTAACCGGCTCCGAGGGGACGCTTGCGGTTATCACGAAAATCCTCCTGAGACTCGTCCCCGCGGCCCCCTATACTATGGACCTGCTCATCCCGTACGAATCACTGGATGAAGCCGTAGAAGACGTCTTCCGGATCATATCCGGCAGGATCGTCCCTGCGGCCCTGGAATTCATGGAAGAGGACGCCATCCGGCTGGTGGCGCGGCATTTCGGGCAGGAGATACCCTTTCCCCGCGCACGCGCGCACCTGCTCGTCCAGCTTGACGGGACGACGGCAGAATCGGTAAACGGCGATCTTGAGCGTCTCACGGGGATCCTGAGCATTTCACCCGAACGGGTACTGGTCGCGGAAACCCGTCGGCAGAGCGAACGCATATGGAAAGCAAGGCGCGCCATTCGCGAGGCCATTACGAAAGAGAGCCCTGTTTTTCTTGCCGAGGATACCGTGGTCCCGCGCTCCGAAATTCCCCCCTTCCTGAGAGAGGTCAAGTCATACCTGGAATCCCTGGGCCTGCGCTCCATAATGTTCGGGCACGCGGGGGACGGGAATGTGCATATCGACGCCCTAAAAGACGAAATCGAATACCCGGCCTGGAACGCGATGCTTCCGGGGATGAAGCGCAGGATCTATGAGATCGCGATCGCGCACGGGGGCACGATTACGGGGGAACATGGAATCGGGTTTACGCGGCGGGACTATCTGAACATGGCGCTTTCGCATGAGGAGATCGAATTGCTGCGGCGCATCAAAACGGCGTTCGATCCCGCGGGCATCCTGAATCCGCACAAAATACTTTAAGGCGATTCGATCGAACCCGGTTCAAGCCGGGGAGCGCTCTCTGGAATGTTCGCTTGTCTTGAACCGGCTCACCTTTTCGAGGAGCACCTCGACCTGCCGCGACATCTCCTCGCTCGCCGCGGCCGTCTGCTCCACGAGCGCGGCGTTCTGCTGGCCGATCCTGTCCATGTCCGTGACGGCGGCGTTTATCTGGTCCATGCCCTGGCGCTGTTCCTCGCTCGCCGCGGAGATTTCCGAGATTAGACCTCCCACGCGCTTGATCGATTCCGTGATGTTCTGCAGCGCCTCGGAACTCTTACCCGCGCGGCTGTTGGTCTCCTGCATCTTTTCGAGCGCCTCTTTTATCAGAACCCCAATTTCTTTCGCCGATCCCTGGACCCGCTGGGCCAGGTTGCGCACCTCGGCCGCGACGACCGCGAATCCGCGCCCGCTGTCTCCCGCCCGGGCCGCCTCGACAGCCGCGTTGAGCGCAAGGAGGTTCGTCTGAAAGGCGATGCCGTTAATGGCCTCCACGATCTCGCTGATTTTCTCGCTCGAATGGCTGAGCTCGCGAATGGATTCAACCGCCGAGAGAACGATGCGGTTCCCTTCCTCGCCTATCCTCACCGTCTCGCTCGCCAGTCCGTTCGCGGCCATAGTATTTTCAGCGTTCTGGCGGACCGACGCGACCGCTTGTTCCAGCGAGGATGCCACCTCCTCGAGAGAGGACGCCTGGCGGGAGGTGCGGTCCGAAAGGTCCTGGTTTCCGGTGCTGATTTCCCCCACGGCCTGTGAAAGCGCGCGGGATGAATCCATGATCTCTACGACCAGCCCCTCGAACTGGTCCAGGAAACGGTTGAGCACCAGCGAGAGTTCGCCCACCTCGTCACCGGATTCCACAGGCAGCCTCCCGGTGAGGTCCCCCTCCGCGCTGGCGAGTTCCTGGAGTCGCCCCACCACCACGCGGATGGACTTTGAAATTTTCCTGGAAACGAAGAGCGAGAGCAAAATGGAGATCCCGATGATTCCACCGAAAATCTGGAGTATGCGCACCACCGTGCTCAGGATGCTTTCGCGGACGTCTTCGTAATAGACCCCTGTCCCGATTATCCAGCCCCATGGCTTGTACGCTTTCACGAACGATATTTTGGGCACCACACGTTCCTTCTGGTCTTTGTACTGCCACATGTATTCGACATAGCCCGCCTCTCGTTCCTGACAGATGCGGACCATTTCCTTGAAAAACTTTTTCCCCGTGGGGTCGGTTTTTTCACCGACGTTCTTCCCCTCGAGATCGCTCGCGAACGGGTGCATGATGACGACCGGCTGAAAATCATTTATCCAGACGTAATCCTTGCCCTCGTCCCCGTACCTGATACCGCGCAGCTGCCCGACGGCGCTTTTCTGCGCATCCTCCTTCGTTTTCCCCGCGGCCGCATATTCCTTGTCGATCGCTTCTATCACGCTCAGGGCGGTAGCGACTATATCGCGGACCTTTTCCTTTTTCATCCTAATGCTCTCGTCCTGGAAAAGCGGAATAAGATAGGCGAACACCGTTACGGCGAATGAGAGAATGATGAGCGAGGAAAGCAGGATTATCTTTTTACTTATGCTTAAATTTTTCCACGACAGCTTCATGACAACCTCCACGTTGAATCATGATGCTTCAGCATGCCCATATATCATATAACGTTACCTTTCGCATGTCAACGTCAATTAATCATCACATAAATACCAGACTTGTTGCGAAACTGCCGTCTCACGCCCGCGGGGAACCCCTGCGGGGGCTTTTAAGGGGCTTCGCCCCTTATACCCCGCAAAATTGAGTTATGCAACAAGTCTACTGATTACGGCCGGCATTCCCCTGGCGTGAAAAAAAATGGGGGCATCGGCAATTCCCGTCAGTCGGCGGTCCTTTTCAGGCAGATAACGGTGAAGTCATCGAGAATCTGCGCTTCGGGAATAAAGGAATTAAAATCTTTCAGAATCGCATCAAGTATCTCCTGCGCCGACAGGTCCTTTGTTTCCGAAAGTGATGTCATGAGGCTGTTAAGGCCATAGGGACCTTTGCGCGCGTTCCGGCTCTCGATTATACAGTCGGTAAACAGTAATAACACGTCCCCCTTTTCCGTCGTGAGATTGATCACCGAGGCGGCCTTTTGCGCAATGTGCTGGCCGACCGGCGCCAGGTGGAAATCTCCTTCGCCGTCACCGGCGATTGCGACCTCGCCGTAACCCCGGCGCAAATGAAGGAGGTCCGGGTGGCCCGCGTTAACATATTCAATGTTCGGGCCGTTAAACCGGAGCAGTATACATGAGGCGAAATTGTCGAGGCTCGCCATCTCGCGGGACACCTGTTCGTCGAGCTTCCCGATTATTTCATCGAGGCCGCTCTGCTTCATTGTGCTGAAGAGCCTGAACATTATCGGCTTGACTATCATGGTGATGAGGGCAGACGAGACGCCGTGTCCGGATACGTCGAAGATGGTCATCCCCTCAAGACGGCTGTCTTCGACATAAAAATCGTAAAAGTCCCCGGAAGCGCCGTGCCTCGGCTTGAACGAGAGGGCGATGTCCCAGCCGGCGATCCCCGAAGGCGCGGGAGGGAGCAGCCGGGAGTGCATGTCCGACGCGAGCTCCATCTCTTTCCTGGAGACCTCGCAGCTCGACTCGAGCGTGTTGTGAACCGAGATGAACCGGTTTGCCAGGATCAGGGTTATTCCCAGGGTGAACGCGGAAAATCCATACTGGGCCAGGACCAGGTCGTATGCCCAGAACATCGAATCGAGGATGTCGAATACCGCGCATCCGAACATGACGAGCGCACCGATCAACATGCTTCCCGGGGTGGAGAAGAAGAGTGACCGGTACGCAGACCTGGCTGCGCGGTGCAGCCGCGGCAACGAATTATAATCAGAGAAAAGCTTCTTAAAGTAGGACAGTACCGGCCGGCCGATTCTGTAAAACACGATGAACACAAGCGCGAATAGGGAGGTTACCTGCCAGATACGCAATACGTCGATCGCAAACGGGTTGGATACCGGGAGTACGGTTACGATGATCAGCGCCGAATAGAGCAGCGCATACGCTTTCATTATTCGGCTGAATCTTCCCACGAGGAGGTAGTCGGCGAACGCCCCGAACAGGGGGATAAGCGTGTACAGTGAGCAGTATTCCACGCGATGCAGGACGGTTGAATCCGGGATAACGGCGTAGACCGCGCTGGTACGCGAGACGAGGTAGGTGAAGAGCATGACGGAAAACGCGCTGTAATAAAAATTATACCTCTCGCCCCTGCGCCTCAGAAACAGGAACAGGTGGTACAGCCCTACGAAAAGGTAAATGAAAATGAGAATGAGCTCCGTCTGATCCGACCGCAGGCTGTTCAGCCTGTCCATGGAGTCGATGATAAACGGGGTGCTGCGATGAAATCCCGAATCGATATTGGTAGGATCGCCGATAATTCGGACGGCGAGAATATTCCCGCCCTCGCGGAAGATGCGCGGATCGATGGGGATGAGAACTTTCCGGTAATGCCGGTACGCGGTTATCCGGCCCTTTTCATCCAGGTGAATCTCCGATCCCAGGAGATGCCCGTTCAGGTAAATCGCCCAGTTCTCACCTATGTTGGCAAAATAGACGCCTTTAGGGAAGCACCCCGCCAGGTCCTCTCCGGCAAGTGAAAATTCCGTTAAAAAAGTGAAGCTCTCAGGGGGATATTCGGTTAATGAGAAAACATCCCTCTGGGGCAGGCCTTCCAGGGAAAGTTCTTTTAATACGATCTTACGGCTGCCGGTTTTGCTCCCCGGAATGAAAAGAACAGTTTTTTCATCGACACGAGGAATACTATCCACGAATGAGGGATCGAAGCCTTTCCGCACATAGACGGGTTCGCTGACCAGGTCGATTTCGGACGCAAAAAGAGGGAACGCGTGGAGTAAAATGAGCAAAAGAGGCAGTGTTGATAGTTTATTGAAAAGGAACATTTTCATTCTTCTGACTTCATGGCTGTACCGCCCGTCGCCGTTGTCCATTTCCCAGGAATTCAGTTTCCGTCATTGACACGCATCTTCACGCACACGGATTTTTACCCGGCCTTGATCCTCCGCACAAACCGACTGACCCTTCAGGCACCCGTAGCCGCAGACCGGCAGAAACGCGCCTGTCGAATCAAGTTCCTATTCATATCCAACCGGAAAACATTATTGATAGTATATTCGGCGAATGGTAAGTCAACATATTTACTTCCCCCTCGAAATGAGTTGTTATGCAAATCCGTGTATAGTCCCGAATTTTCCTTGCGCGCGCGGCAAAGTATGCGATATCATGCCCGTACTTTTCCAACGGAGGCGTACATGGGCGGCGCGAAGATCGGCATTATAGGCGGTTCGGGGCTTTATGAAATCGAGGGCGTGAAGGTAATCAACGAGGTGAAGCCCTCGACGCCGTGGGGCAAACCTTCGGACGCCATCACGATAGCCGAGATCAACGGGAGCACGGCGGCCTTCCTTCCCCGGCACGGGCGCGGCCACGTGGTGCTTCCGCACGAGATCAACTACCGCGCGAATATCGCCGCCCTCAAGATGCTGGGCGTCGAGGAGATCCTCGCCTTTTCCGCGGTGGGAAGCCTCAAGGAGGAGATCCATCCGCTCGATTTCGTGCTCCCCGACCAGATCATTGACCGGACAAAGGCGCGCCCCTCGACGTTTTTCGGGGAGGGCATCGCCGCGCACGTGGGGTTCGGGCACCCCTTCTGCGGAAGGCTCCAGGGGCTCGTGGCGCCGGAGGCGAAGGCGCTGGGCATCACGCTGCACACCGGGACGACCCTGGTATGCATGGAGGGACCCGCGTTCTCCACGAAGGCGGAGAGCAACCTCTACCGGGGCTGGGGCGCCGGGGTCATCAACATGAGCACCATCCCCGAGGCCAAGCTCGCGCGCGAGGCCGAGATATGCTACACCGTCATCTGCATGAGCACCGATTACGACTGCTGGAAGGAGGACGAGGCCCACGTATCCGTGGAGCTGGTGGTCGCGAACCTTAATAAAAACGCCGTCCACGCGAAGGCCCTGTTAAAGAACCTGATCCCGCACATGTCCCACGAGCGCACCTGCGACTGCCGCAGCGCCGCGAAATTCGCGGTCATCACGGCGAAGGAAAAGCAGGGCCGCGCGGCGGCGAAGCGGCTGAAGGCGATCCTGCCGGAATATTTCTAGGGCTGAGCCCGCCTGATCGTACACTGATTTGTTTTAATAACCTTTGATTTTTTCAGATGTTATAAGTTAATTATTAATGCCGATTGTTGCTGAGGTATTGTCATGAATGAAGCGCAATTCGCAAAGAAATCCATCCGGGAGTTTCGTATTCCGGCTCTGTGCGGAGCATGCACCGTACTCTTTATCTTCCTGACCGCACTTCCCGCCCGCACCGCAACCCCCCAGGGCCCCGGCATAGGAATCATGATCGGCGAGCCGACAGGACTCACCTTCCGCTATCGCTCGTTTCCCGTGATAGGGCTTGCATGGTCCATCGAGAACCATTTTCATGCTCATTGCGACTACTGGGTGTACACCGCGCCCCTGGCGGCAACCCTGGACTGGTACGCGGGAGCCGGCGCCAAGTTCATCGCGTGGGAGGATAACGACGGGCGCCGAGCCCGGCACGAACCCTCGTCGGAACTCGGCGTCCGGATACCGGTTGGACTCAGTTTTATGGCACTCCCGAAGCTCGAATTATTCGCGGAGATCGCTCCCGGGATATCTTTGCTGCCCTCGACCGCGTTCGACCTGGACGCGGGCATAGGCGCCCGCTGGTACTTTTAGCACGGCAATCGGGGGGCCGATACGCTTTCGCCTCACAGGGATTTCTCCGTCCGCAGCGGTGCGTATCGGACCCCCTTCTCCTTAAAAGCTTCAACCCATTCCGCGCGCCTGCCTGAATCCCGGCCGGGCATCATCCCCGATTACGGGGCAGGGTGACCAGATTCCCTGCTAATCAGAATCGTCCGCCTTTTCGATACTATATACAGCAGCCCGGGAGCGCCCGGGCCGAAAAGGAGCGCCCGCATGAAAACACGCATCTGTCTCGCGTTGACCGCACTTATGGTCCTTGGACCGATCACGCGTCCCCTGCACGCCTTCGTGGGGCAGCGCCTCGACTGGTGGGACATGCGCCTGAAACAGGTGAGCGCCGACAGGGAACGGCTCGCCCGCGAGGGGGCGCACGCGGCGCTCCTTGAATCGATGGACGCGGAGATAGAGGTCGCGCGCGCGACGCTCGGCCAGTTCCAGCGATCATTGAAGGGGGACGGCTCGCCGCGCTACGAAAAACGGGCCTTTACTGCCGAAGAACTCGCCGCCGAGACGAAACGCCTTTCCCAGCCCCTCTTTTCAATAGCCCGGCTCGACATGCTTACCGCGCTGCCCGGCGAAAAGAAGAGCATCGAGGCCGTCCGCGCGGCGTCCGCGACGGCGCTTCGCGCGCGCCTTGCCGGTGGAACCGACGCGGATGAACTCGCCGCGGCGATCCTTGACGAGGACTTTTTCCGGGCGGCGCTCCAGCCCCTTGCCCTGGAAGCGTACATGGCGCGCATGATCACCGCCAGGGACGCGACGCTCGCGAAGTACCTGGACGGGATCCTCGCGAAAACACGGGAAGGCCTCGCGGCCGCGGGGGGACGCCTCTCGCCGCGTGAGCTCGAGGACCTGGTCGTCGACGCCGCCAACGCCGCGCTCGCGGAGATTCCGGCGACGGTCGTGATGGGGCCCGACGACCTGCCAGGATGTCCCGCCTGGCACGCGCTCACCGCGCGCCTTGACAGCGAGGCGGCGCTCATCGAGAAAATGGGCGCGCTCGGCAAAGACGCCGCGCAACTCCCGCCGGCGCGGAAGCGCGCGCTGTTAAAAAATCCCGCGGACCTCGAGCGCACGGTATTCGGCGCGCTCTCGTCCGCCTGCCTCGCGCGGACCGATATCCCCGAGGTCCCGGCGGAAGGTCCCGCGCGCGCGGACGGGGTATCGGTGAAGCTTCCCCCGCTTCCCATGTGCGCCCGCTTCATGCGCGAGGCCGATACGTTCCGCACGGACGCAGCGGCATCCATCACCGGATCCGAAGGGGCGGAGTATTTCGACGCGCTCAGGAAAAAGCTCCTGGAATTGTACGCGCGTTACGCGAAGGACCCGCTCGCGGCCATCGCGCGCGCGGATGAGGAGATCACGCAGGCCCGGGCGAAAGGACTTGGCGTGATCGATGAAAAAGAATTCGGGCTCGCGAAGGATCTTATCACGGCAAAGCTCGGGGCGCTGCGCGAGTATGCCGCGCGATCGGTGGACTACTGCGCGTGGCTCTCACAGGCGCGCCGGACCGACGGCGCCCGCGCGGAGTCCCTCTACCGGGAACGGGCCGCGGAATACGGCCGTTACGCGCAGTTCATCCGGGGACTTATAGAGGAATGCGCCGGCGCCGCCGCGATCGACCGCCCGCCCCTCCACAGGAGATACGCGCTGGCCTACGCGCGCGCGGGGGAGCTCTATAAAGCCATGAAGCACGCCGCGGGGATCGGGAAGGAGAGCCTGCGCTTTTTCAGCAGGGAGCAGGCCGCCGCTGTGAAAACGGCGAAGCGCGATCTTCTCCGGGCGATCGAGGAATCGCATATCGCCGCGGCTAAGGCACATGCTGCTTTCTCCGACGCACGCGCGGCAGCGACGCGCCGCACCCGGAGCGCGGGGAAGGACCTGGACGCGTCCCTGGCCCAGTTCGAGGTCTCGGGGCTCACGGGCCTGCTCGAGCGTCAGCACGCGTCGCTCATGAAACTGGGTTACGCGCGCGAGGCGCTTCCCCTGTACGCGAAGTCTTACCGCGCCCTTCGCGAGGAGCTCGAAGGCGGGCAGACGAGCCCCGTGCTTGAAAAAGCGCTTGCCGCCGGCTCGCTTATTCCCGGCGTTCAGGGCTTCGACGCGGAAAGGCTTAAAAAGGAATACGCCGCAAAACAGGAACTGCGGAAAACGCTCGCGGGGCTCGTTTCGCGCATATCCCTGCTTGTCGCGTTTTACAGGCAGAAGGGCGTCGATATCAGGGACGTCCCCGCGGACGATTGCATCGCGGGCGTACGAAACGCATTCACGGACGGTACCCGGGTCGAGGTCGCCGACTGGACGATGAACGAGTCCAATTTCACGGAGGTCGACCGGAACGCGGCCGCGAAACTCATCCTCCAGCGCAACCGGAAGCTCTGGGGGAAGACGCCGGCCCCGCATGACCGCGCGGATACCGGGAGAAAAATCACGCTTGAAAGCGCGGGCGTTTCGATCACGCTGCCCGAAGGCTGGGTCGAGCGCGCGCCCGACTCCGCGGATGCCAGGGACGGCGTGCTGGGCCGCATGGGAAGCGCCGACAACCGCGCGGACATCACGGTCGCGCTGGTTCCCCTCCAGGGAAGGGCCATGGACAAGGCCTGCGAGGACTGGGTGAAGGGCACGGGGGGCACGATCGTGAAACAGCGCTGGGGGAACAGGGACGGAGCGGAATACTTCTGGACGCTCTCCTCCGAAGTGGGGAAACAGGTGCGGGAATCGTATACGGTGGCGCACAACGGAAACGCACTCATCATAACCGGGAGCGCGCCCCGCGACCTCTACCCGGCGTTCAGGGAAAAACTCGAGGTCGTGTTCGGCTCCCTGGGCGGGAAGTAGGGTTCAATTCCCCGCGGCGGCCGCGCGCACGCAGCGCGTGAGCGCGGAATACGTCTTGAACATGTACTGGGTTCCCTTTCCCTCGTAAAAGTAATAGGCGCTGTCGTACTGTCCCTCGACATGCTCCGTCGAGGACCAGTAGCACGGCGTGTACAGGCACTCGTATATCGCGCCGAAAAATATCCTGTTCCAGTCCACGGGCTCCAGCCGGTCGTGCGCGGCGGTCCATTCCCGAATGGTGGGGAGGCGCAATCCACGCGCCGCGCAAAACTTCATCGCCTCCTTCCATTCCAGATACGCAGGGTCCCCCTGCATCCACTTGAGCTCGACATACTCGCTGAAAAGCACCGTTTTCATTTCTGGTATCGAGGGGGCGCGCTCGTAGAATATCGTCATGCCCGGCCTGACCTGCGCGGCAAGCCGGCGCGACTGGCCCGTGAAACGCGCGCGCTGCTCCTTCCAGCCGCCCCGCACGAGCGCGAGCTCCACGACCCCGTTCGGGAGCCTGATATAGAGCCGGGAGATCATCCCTTTCGTGTCGGCGAAGCCCTCGCGGGAGATATCGATTTCGAAGGTCTGCATGTCCACCTTCACGACCGCGCCGAACTGCATGCCCTCGCCGGCACCCTCACGGGCCGAGGATGTTCCGCCTTCGACCGGGCCAAGCGTCGCGATCGCCGTTAAAAGGGCGGCGATTCCCGCCACGAAGAGTATCGGAACCATTATTCTCATGTCATCCCTCGCTGTCCCGCGCGCGGGAGAATTCCGAAAGCTCCCCCCAGTTCCCCCGGAGCGTCACGCGTTCCAGTGACGAGCGCAGGATCGTCATGAATTCCGTCCGCGGAATCTCGCGGGCTCCCAGGCTTTCCAGGTGCCCGGTGTACACCTGGCAGTCGATCATGTCGAAACCGTTTTCTCCGAGCGCTTCCGCGAGCGTGACGAGCGCGGCCTTCGAGGCGTTGCTCTCGCGCGCGAACATGGACTCGCCGAAAAACATGCCACCCAGCGAGACCCCGTACAGGCCGCCCGCGAGCGCGCCCTCCCGCCAGGCCTCCACGGAGTGCGCGTATCCCCGCTCATGAAGGAGGCAATAGGCCTCGAGCATCTCGTCGGTGATCCACGTGCCGGCCTGGGTCTTACGCGGGGTTCGGCACCCGGCAACCACATCACGAAACGCGCGGTCGAAGGTAACGGTAAATATATTTCTGCGCAGGACCTGGCGCATGGTCCGCGCGATCCTGATCTCCGCCGGATACAGCACGAATCGCGGATCGGGCGACCACCAGAGGATGGGGTCCTCCGGGGAGTACCAGGGGAATATCCCCTCGCGGTACGCGGCCAGGAGGCGCTCCGGGGTGAGGTCGCCGCCCACTGCGAGAATGCCGCTCTCGTGGGCGAGATGGACGGGAGGGAACACGATTTCATTTGGGAGCTGGAAGATAGGCATGAACTTTCCGTAAAGCTATTCTCTATTCGAGCACCCTGATCGCCACGTCGTCGTTCTCGACGTACGCCTCGGCGACGCCCCCCTTAGAAAGACTGCCGAAGAGGACCTCGTCGATGAAGAAGCGCTTCACCTTGTCCTGCACCAGGCGCGCGATCTCGCGCGCGCCGAATTCCGGCGAGAAGCCCTTCTTCGCGAGCCACAATGAGCACTCGTCCGTGACGCGAAGCTCCACCTTCTTCTCCGCGAGCATCGTGCGGAATTCTCCCAGGGCCTTGTTCACGATCTGCAGCACGATGTCCAGGGTGAGGCCGTTGAACTGGACCACCGCGTCCAGGCGGTTGCGGAACTCGGGGGCGAAGATGCGATCCACCGCGGCCGAGAGGGCGTCCATGTTCACGGGCGCCTCCTCGAAGCCGATGCGCTGCCTTCCGATTTCACGCGCCCCCGCGTTCGAGGTCATGATGATCACGACGTTGCGGAAATCAGCCTTCTTGCCGGTGTTGTCGGTGAGGGTCGCGTAATCCATCACTTGAAGAAGCGTGTTGAAGATGTCGGAGTGCGCCTTCTCGATCTCGTCCAGGAGTAGCACCGCGTACGGCGTCTTCCGTATGTACTCGGTCAGGAGGCCCCCCTCCTCGTAGCCCACGTAGCCGGGGGGCGCGCCTATGAGACGCGCCACGGTATGCTTCTCCTGGTACTCGCTCATGTCGAAGCGGTGGAGCGATACCCCCATCACCGCGGCGAGTTGGCGCGCGAGCTCGGTCTTGCCCACGCCGGTGGGCCCCACGAACAGGAAGGAGGCGATGGGCTTGCCCGGTTCGCGGAATCCCGCGCGCGAGCGCTTTATCGCCTCGACCACCATGTTCACCGCCGATTCCTGCCCGAAGATGCGCTCTTTAAGGAGCTTTTCGAGGTCGCGCAGCTTGTCGAGCTCGGAGGAGGTGACGCTCTTCTCCGGAATCTTCGCCATACGCGAGACGACGCGCTCCATGTCCAGGTGCGTGATCACGCCGTCGCTCCCGCTGGTCCCGTACAGGCGCGCGTACGCGCCCGCCTCGTCGATCACGTCGATCGCCTTGTCCGGGAGGTGCCGGTCGGTGATGAATTTCGCGGAAAGCTCGGAGGCCGCCGTGAGGGCGTCCTCGGTGTATTTCACGCCGTGGTAGGACTCGTACTTGTCGCGGATTCCCGCGAGGATCTGCCGTGTCTCGTCTATCGAGGGTTCGGGCACTTCGATCTTCTGGAAGCGGCGCGAGAGGGCGCCGTCCTTGCTGAAGTATTTGCGGTACTCGTCGTCGGTCGTCGCGCCCACGCAGCGGAGCTTGCCGCTGGCCAGGGCGGGCTTCAGTATGTTGGACGCGTCCATGGAGCCGCCCGAGACGGCGCCCGCGCCCACGATGGTGTGAATCTCGTCGATGAAGAGGATCACGTCGTCCATCTTCGAAAGGGCGGCAAGCACCCGCTTCATACGCTCCTCGAAATCGCCGCGGTAGCGCGTCCCGGCCAGGAGCGAGCCCATGTCGAGCGAAAAGATGCGGAAGTTTTTCAGGAGGTCGGGGACCTTCCCCTCCGCGATGCGCAGCGCGAGGCCTTCGGTGATCGCGGTCTTGCCCACGCCGGGCTCGCCCACGTGCACCGGGTTGTTCTTGAAGCGCCGGCAGAGGACCTGCACGGTCCGTTCGAGAATCTCGTCGCGCCCTATGAGCGGCTCGATCTCGCCCGCGCGCGCGCGGGCCGTGAGCTCCACGGTGAACGATTTGAGAATCTTCGCGTCGTCCTTCGGTTTTTCGGCGGCCTCGCCCGCCCCGGCCTCGTCGGCCTTGCCCTCGTCCTCGCCGGGGACGACGCCCACACCGTGCGAGATGTAGTTCAGCACGTCGAGCCTGCTGATTCCCTGCTTCTTTAAAAAAAAGGCCGCGTGGGATTCGTGCTCCTGGAACATCGAGACGACCACGTCGCCCAGGTCGAGCGTCTCCTTCTGCGCCGACGCCGTGTGCCAGATGGCGCGCTCCATCACGTTCTGGAAGCCCAGCGACTGCACGGGCTCGATATCGTCCGCCGCACGGGGAATTTTTTCCGTCATGTGCGTCTCGAGCTCGCCCTTGAGCGCCTCGACGTCCCCGCCGCATCCCTTCACGATATCGATTCCCTCCTTGAAAAAGAGCGAGGCGTAGAGCATGTGCTCCGGGGTGAGAAACTCGTGCTTGCGGTTTTTCGCCTCGTTGAAGGCTGCCATGATTATCTGGTTTAGTTCGTCGCTAATGTTCATGTTTCACGCTCCATTCGCTCTGCCCCCCGACCCCCCAGAGGGGGGCATGGCAATCAATACAAATCACGCAATTCGCTTCTTATCCTGATAAGAACTTCCTCAATTCTATCTTCAATATCGATATTCTTCACGCGCACTGTTACAATTCCAAGACTTTTCAAGTAGTCCTCACGATACGCATCAGTTTCCTTTTGATTAATATGGATATCGCCATCAACCTCAATTGCCAGCTTCTTTTCATGACAATAGAAATCAAGTATATACCTGAACACGGGATGCTGATTCCTGAATTTTAATCCGTCGAACCTTTTCTCTTTCAATTCTTCCCATAACTTCTTTTCTGCCGCAGTTGGATTTTTCCTCATTCCCCTTGCAAGCTCAATCACGTATCGAGGTGATTTTATTCCAGCATTCAAATATTCGCACCTTGTGAACTTTTAACATTTGATCGCGCTATTGCCCCCCTTCGGGGGGTCGGGGGGCTTCTTTGTCCTCGTCACCATAATATACACACGCCCCGACGGCGTCGACGAGGTTTTCTCAAAATTTCGGTCCAACCGCGGCCGGGGGAAATTTGGTTGCATTTTATTCTTTCCGGCCCCTACCGTACTTTCCGAAAAGGCGGCGCCCATGAAACTCATTATCGAAACCTACCAGAACAGGCCCACGAGGGCGGAGGTGTCCCTTTCCCGTCTCCGGCACAACATGGAAACCGTGCGCGCGCTCACGGGACCCGGGGTGCAGGTCATGGCAATGGTGAAGGCGAACGCCTACGGCCACGGCATTAAGGAGGTGTCCGATATATTCCTCGCGGCGGGCGCGTCCTGCCTGGGAGTCGCGTACCTCGAGGAGGCCGTGTACCTGCGCCGGTCCGGGACCACGGCGCCCATCCTTGTATGCGGCGCGATCAACACCGACCAGATCGCCGATTTCCTGGAGCACGACATCGAGATCACGAGCTCGTCGCTCGACAAGTCGCGCGCCATTGCGGAGGTCGCGGCGCGCCGGGGAAAGACCGCGCGTGTCCAGATGAAGATCGACACAGGCATGGAGCGTATCGGCGTCCACTGGTACAACGCCGAGCGCTTCATCCAGGGCACGCTCGACCTTCCCGACATATCGGTCACGGGGGTGTTCTCGCACCTCGCGAAGGCGGAATCGGACCGCGCCTTCACCGATACGCAGATCGCCCGCTTCGCGAACACTGCGAACTACATGGCGCAGAGAAACATCCTGCCGCCCCTCGTGCACCTCGCAAACTCGGCGGGCATATTGTCGTACCCGGACGCGCATCTCACAATGGTCCGCCCCGGCATCATGCTCTACGGGTGCGACCCGTACGGGTATGCCCCGGAGCGGGAATACGCCGGCAGAAGGATACTTCCCGCGATGACGCTCAAGACGAAGGTGTCGTACTTCAAGGTGGTCCCGGCGGGAACGGGCATAAGCTACAACCATACCTACGTCACCAGTGAGCAAACGCGCGTGGTCACGCTCCCCGTAGGCTACGGCGACGGCTACGCGCGCCTCCTGTCCAACAGGAGCGAGGTGGTCATTCGGGGCCGGCGCTGCCCGGCGGCGGGCACCATCTGCATGGACCAGATGATGGTCGATATCGGTCCCGGGGGGACGGCGTATAACGGCGACGACGTCCTGCTGTTCGGCGAGATGGACGGGTGCATGATTCCCATCGAAGAGCTCTGTGACAAGACGGGCACCATTCCGTACGAGATGCTGTGCGGCATCAGCATGCGCGTGCCTAGGGTGTACGTCCCGTAGGGTTGCATTGCAGGGGATAAAGATTGGATCGATAAGCAAGTTTTCGCAGAACCTCTCCGATTCCACGGGGGTTCAAAAGGAAAACGCGCGCCGCATATCCCAGACCATCGAGAGCGTGAACACCGGCGCCCAGGAATTCGCCGCCCGCTCCGAGGAGCTCTCGCTATCGTCGAACGAGCTCAGGGACAAGCTGAAGCAATTCAGGTTGTAAGGGCGTTGCGTCGTGTGCGAAATAGGCAGGAGGTGCGATTTCGAGCGCATCGAGACCTGCGGGGCTGGTTTCGCGCCCCCGGACTAAATTCCACGCCTGGCGGACACGACAATTGCGCCGTGCATTACGGCAGCGTGAGCGCGGATTTCGCAGGCGGAAGTTCCTTGCCCGCGGGCGATCCCGGGCCTTCGATCAGGGTATATTCCTGAACCTGGTTTTTGGAGTTCGTCACACGCAGGATCAGCGGCAGACCACTCGAACCGAAGTTGGCAGGGATCAGCGGCTTCTTCATCACTAAAAAGAAGCGGTATTCATAACTCGATGAAGTAGATATTTTGCTGGTAACCGTTTTTTGAATTACCACAGGGTACGATTCCCCGACAAGCTCCCCGATATCATACCCCGGGAATTCGAATTTAAAGGTTCGCTCATTGGGGGCCAGTTGATCCGGCGAGAATACGCCGTACATCAGGTAGCGTGATTCCTCGAAGGCGAGGGCTTCCACCTTTTTCTGTTTCGCCTCTTTTTCGGCCGCGCTTATAGTACCGTCTATGTGTATCTGCTGGAGGAGAAATTTTTTCTGGTTTTCGAAATCCTGGCCGTCCGGGAACTTCGCGTATTCCGGCATCTGTCCGGCGGTAAAATGAGTAAACTCGTCCCGTGAAGGCTTGAGGGGGTAGGAAAAGCATCCGGCGAGCACGACCAAAAACAAGAAAGAGAATATAACGGTTCCGGTTCTTTTCAACAAGCCCATTAGTAGTACCTCCGCGAATAATGTGTCTTTGTCCGGCAGCGATATGGTATAACCGCCGTCCGGGTATAGTCAATATTGTTAAGCCCGCACCGGCATCCTGAACTTTTATCGCGGATCAAACAACCAGATCACCGACCCTGTCCGCGCTGATGACGATCGCCCTGTCCCCGAGCCGTAGTACAGTTCCTGGTTCGCAGTTCAGCATCGGGACTTCCTCTTTAAGCAGTCCGATTACCGATACGCTTTTTTCTATCCCGCGCAGCTGAAGGTCCCTGAAGGTCGAACCCGCTCCCGCATCGATGCCGACGATATACATCTCCGAACCGCGCGCGTTGGTCGAAAGCTCGAGGAACACCGAGTTTACCCCGGGGTCCATTATCTCGCGCGCGATCAGGTTGACGGAAAGCTCCCCGATGCAGATTATATCGTTTGCCCCCGCGAGTGCGAACTGGTGCTTTTTCTTAGTATCGATCACCTCGACGATCGTGAATACCCGTGGGTTGATTTTCTCGATCACCATGACGGTCACCAGGTTCTGGTCGTCCGCGTGACGGTCGAGCCTGTCTCGCGAGAGCACAATGGCGTGCGTCGCGCGGTCCAGCCCCGCGTTCCGGAGCGTATCCTCATCGGTCGGGCTTCCCTTGACGAACTGCACCCCGACCTCCGCGAGCCGGGGAGGGATCTCCTCAAGCTGCTCGTCCACAAGACAGACGCCCTTGTCCCTCATCGTCCGATCGGACTGGAACTGGCTGACGAGCGCCAGGACCTCGTCGACGTGAGAATAGTTGAATATGATGATATGGTTCGACAGGCTTACGCTGCTCATTCCCTGCAACCTCCGCGACCTGGTTTCGACGAGTTTTGTGGCGACCGAGGTGATGATATAGCCCAGAAAGCCGATACCGAAAATAATGGAGGGAACGCCGACCAGATATCGGCCGAAAAACGTCGTCGGGAAAAGATCGCCGTAACCGACCGTCGCCATGGTAACGAGCGCCCACCAGATCGCGTCGCCCCAGCCCAGGTCGGGTTTGAACTCCAGCTCGAAATAGAGGAACCCCGACGCCGAATACCAGAGAAGGCAGAGAAAGAAAAGCATCGCCTTGACCCTGTTCATGCGCATCGTCGTGGACAATTTCCCGGAGAATAATCTGAACAGGGTAATGATCATCGCGGCTGCTCCCTGTCCTGCATCCACAGGTTCAGAAGATCGAGCGCGCGTTTCTCCAGACGGGCATTGCCCCATATCCCTTTTTTCATTTCGCGCGCGGCGCGCTGCGCTTTTTCATATTTATTGATCCGCGAAAAGGGGTACTTGGTAAAGGCGAGCGTGAGCCCCTCCGACACCATGTCCTCGCCGATATCCACCGAGCTCATGTGAATATACGACAGCAGCCGCTCGCTGGAATCAACCTTGAACTCGTCGAATGCAAGTTCGATCTCATTGTTGAGGATCATCTTCTGGAGGTAAAACAGCGCCGCCTCGCCCGCGCCCTTGTCGAGCGGATCGTTGAGCGTCGAATCGAACGACGAGATGCCGAGTATCCTGACGATGAATTTCTTGTTCCCCATCTCCACGAGGACTTCGTCGCCGTCGATGATTTTCTTCACCGTGACCTTTTGACCGGTCTCGATCCGGAGATTGGCCGCGGAGGCGTTCATGCTTTTCTTTATCCGGGCGATATCGAGCGTGAAGTAGATCGAAGCGCCCACGATCGCCGCCAGCAGAATCCAGAACGCCCTGTCGATGAGGTTTCGCATGGAAGCCCTCTGTGTATAATGGTTCACGTGCGGCTTATTTATAGCAGCCCCGGCGGTACTTGTACACACATTTTGCCGTTTGACGAAAATAATATTTTAAGAAACCGTTCGACATGCCTGCCGGGGTCGTTCCGGGCGCGCCCCGATACCCGATAAGATTTCTCTGCACTACACGCACTGTTCCCTTAACCATTGTCAGCTGCTGCGGATGCTCGCGTTTATGGGAGGATACTACATTCTACACATCCCCACCATCCCCACCATCCCCACCATCCCCACCATCCCCACGAATCCGGGCCCGGCAGAACGGCTCCCAGTGAGGGGAAGGGTACCAGGGAGGCGCCGTCCGGCCGTATCGCGTGTCAGCCAGCAAATAGGTCTATCGGCCCATCGCCTTCGCGATCGCCCTGAACATCTCGATGGACTCTATTTCCATGTCGTCCCCGTCCTTGTTGTAGTCGGGATACGCCGAGGTCTTCGCGATCACGATGTTATATTTCGGATAAATGTAGATCGCCTGCCCGTAGATGCCGATCGCCAGGAAATCCCCGTCCGGGTTCTCGGGAATCCACCACTGGTAGCCGTACCCGAGCACCCAGCTCGAGTTGTCGCGCTTGCCCGGCAGAAGGTGCGGCGCGTCCGGCGTCACCGACGCCTTGACCCAGGCAGCGGGAACGAGCTGCGTCCCGTTCCAGTTGCCGTTTTTAAGATAAAGCCTGCCGAAGCGCGCGTAGTCCCTGAGCACGACGTTGAACCCTCCGAAAACCGTCTCCATGCCGTCGCTGTCGATGAGCCAGGAGGCGTCCGATTCCATACCCAGCGGCTTCCAGAGTTTATCCTCCATGTACTGCGAAATGGTCTTTCCCGAAGCGTTGCGGATGATCATGCCTATGACCTGGGTGTCCATGCTCACGTAATGGTTGAATGTCCCCGGCTTTTTTTCGGGCAGTAGCGAGGCCACGAATTTCTCCAGCGGCATGTTGAGCGCGAAATACCGCCCCATCTTGTTGATGTCGGAATTGAAATCGGCGTAATCCTCGTTGAAGTGGATTCCCGACGACATCTGCAGTACGTCCTTGATGGGCACGCCCTTGTACCCGGACTCGTTGAGCGAGGGAACGTAGTCGGTTACAGCCTGGCGGATGTCCTTGATGTACCCGTCGGCCATCGCGATGCCGAACAATGCCGACACGAAGGACTTCGCGACCGACCAGGATATGGCTTTCGAGGTCTCCGTGTTCCCGCGATAGTAATTCTCGAACAGTATGGTGTCGTCCCTCATGACCAGGAGCCCCGTGGTCCAGGTGCGCTCGATGAACTCGTTCACCGATTTCTTCTTTCCCTGGTGCATGTACTCACCGGGCAGCGCCGCCTGCGCGCGCTTGAGCGGGAAGACCGCGTCCCCGCGATGCACGGTCCGCGATTCGAACTTATCGCTCATCGTCCGGAAATTATCCAGGATCACGTCCTTCTCGAACAGGTTCAGGACGCGGTACAGCCGCTGCCCGCGGTTGAAGTTGAGCGCTCCCGCAATTACGATGACGCCCAGTATCGCGCCGAGAATTATCAGACCCTTCCTTCCGCCTTTCTTGGCTCCGCCATTCTCCGCCATGATTCCTCCCCTTGGTGTTTTTATACTATAATGAAGGCAGGTCGATTATAATGCCATCGGCGCTCCGGTCAACCAGCAAATCGGGTTCCGCGGGCTCAGTCTGGGTGGGAAGGTACTACCTATTTTTACGTCCTCTTCCCGGGAAAAGCTCCCCAACATAAGGTCAATATCGGAAGCATCCTCCACGAAAAAGTCATTACTCCCGGTCCAAAAGCCCTCGGGGAGAGGCTTAAAATTTACAACCTTGCTTATCGGCAACCCGCTCCGAACCTGGAGTCCCCTTTACCAAAGGGGGCGGGCGCGGAGCGCCGGGGGATTTATCCGCTCAGAACATTTCTAGATCCGTGCACCACGGCGAGAACCTCTATGCTGTCAGCCTTAATGTAATAGATGATTCATACGGGCCTTCTATGACCTCCCGGATCTGATCGTTTCTGAATTCTGGAACGATTCTCCCGGACATGGGAAACGCGCTTATCTGCTCCGATCGCCGGAGAAGCCTGTCGATCACCCTTTTCGAATAAGTTTCTGAATGGCGGGAAATATAATCCTTTATTCCGTGAAGGTGGGTTCTTGCCGAATCGGTCCAGTAAACCTTCACTTGGGCAATCCGAATTCCTTTCGAAGCTCTCCGACCTCGGTAAGACGCCCGGCCTTACTGTCTTCGAGGCCCGCCTCGACCGCTTCGCGGACATATATTTCATACATGAGGTCTTCCCACGTCGCGTTTTCCGGCAGGTTGCCTATTGATGATTTTGCGTCTTCTTTCTTTAACGCCGTACCCATGGTCGTAATACTCCTTTAGTTGCTCATACAAAATTATTGTATTCGGTACAGATTGTCAACCATCATCTGCTCCGGATAACGGGGGGCCGATCTTCATGAGGGTCATCAGGAGCACTTTTAAAAGGAGGATGCGAATCCCCCCGCCCCCTTTTCACAGGCCGGAAATATCCCTTGTAGAGCGAGCATTCCCGCCAAATCCTGTACCATGCCTTCCCGGCAAAATTAGAAAATTACAACCTGCACATCCCCGCCATCCCCGCAAACCCCGGCGCGACGATCGGCATGACTTCAGTGCGGGCGGCGCCCGGCTCCTCAAGCCCATTCACCGCGCGCCGGTAGTATTTTCCTATTGTCCAGCCGATGGGCACGCCCATGAGCGCGCCCGCGACGATGTCCGAAAACCAGTGCGCTGAGCTCCTGTGCGCCCCGAGCATACCCACCATCATGTACGCGGTGAGCGAATACCCGCCCGCCGCGACCCAGGGGTTGCCGGGATAGTACGCGGTGAGCGCGGTCGCCGTCGCCATGGTCACGCAGGTGTGGCCGGAGGGCCATCCCCAGTGCAGGCTCCCGCGCGCGAGCCCGATATTGAACTCCCGGGCGTAGGCGTGCCGGTCGCCTTCGTAGTACGCATCCGGGTGCGGACGCCCTGTGAGCCCTTTCAGGATCGTCGTGTACGAAACCGCGACGAGCATCGCCTGCGCCGCCGCGCACCCCGCGCCCAACGTTTCGTTGTCGCCCGCGATTCTGCCGTGGAGATAGAGGGGTCCCGCCACGACGACGGGCAGGAGATACCCGATATACGCGGCCGGTTCGTAGAGCGCCCCCAGCCGGTCATGCTCCTCGAAATATTTCTGCACACGGTAATCCGTCCCGTACTGGGAGAGCGCATACGTGGAGGGGATCGCGGCGAGATGCAGAAGCCCAAGGGGTCCGATAAACGAATCGTAAATGTTGCCCCCCAGGTTGTCGAAGATGCCCGGGCTTCGCGTATCGGTTTTTTCCGGCTGAACACCGTCAGTTTCTGCAGGGAGCGCACCGAGCGGTGCGCACAGGGTCGCGAGAATTATTAGAAGGATGGAGATTATTCTCATCGGCATTCCTCGAAGGTCAACGACCTGCGGCACACCCGCGACCCGGCCGCGCGGTGAAAACGGAGCTCGCCCCGGATCGAAGGACGCGTGCGGCCTCCCGTAAAAAACGCACGACGCTCCTACACCAGGCCTTCGAGCCTTCTCGCCACGGCCTCCACGCACCGCGGGCAGATCGTGTCGAACAGGCCGCGCTCCCGCGCGGCCTTGCGTTCTTCGTCGGTGAGTATCGGCGCGCCCAGGAGCTCCCTGCACGAGGAGCTGCCCAGCTCGCACTCCAGGGCGTCGATAAACTCACGCGTGATCGTGTACGCCTCCTCTTTGATCACGCCCTCCTCCGGGCGCTCATTGCCGTATTTAAGTCCCAGCACCAGCACCCCCGCGCTGATCGCCCCGCACACGTACTGCTTGCGCCCCAGGCCCGCGCCCAGCCCCGTCGCGAGCCTGTGCGCGAGGGCCTCCCCCAGCCCCAGTCCCGGGCCGAAGGCCGCGAGAATCGCCTGCGAACAGGCGGATCCGTTTTTGAACATCGCGAGCGCTTTTTCGGTCCTCGTCATTTCATGCCTCCCCGGGTTCGCGCGTCCTTTCACCGGCCCTGAAACGGAACACCCGCGCCGCCCTAATTATCGCATAACGGTCGAATCGCCGGGACAGGATCATGGCGCGTACGCGCCGATACCGCCCGTCCGCCTCCCGTGCTTGACTGCCATAACCGATGCAATTCCAACGGTCAACACCAAATCGGGAACCTGTCTGCTGATTCGAGATTCTAATATGCAATTTCGCTACGTCCTTATCGAACCGTGCTTCCCCCGCGTCGCGCTTGAAAAAAGCGCCATTTCCCAGGGTACACCCCCAATCCGCTCGGTACGGCCCGCGTCATCCCGCCCTTGCCCGCATCGGTTCGCGTAGTAGACGGTCCGAGAAAAATGTATTTTATTATATGCAGGCCCGTTTATAATTCCAGCACCTTTAACGATTCGGGAAATATGCCATGAAGAGACCTGACTGGTTCGATAAATTGCAGCCGTACGCATACGCCGATATCAGCCGATCGCTCCTTTATATCTGCACATCAGTGGTCCCCTACCTGGCGATGCTGGCGCTCATGTACTTTGTGCTCGATGCGGGGTACCCGTACTGGACGGTGCTGCTCATGGCGGTCCTGGCCACGGGCTTTTACATTCGCACGTTCATGATACTGCACGACTGTTCCCACATGTCGTTCATGAAATCCAAGTACGCCTGTTTCATCCTGGGCCACGTGTGCGGCGTATTCACCTTCACGCCGTTTTTCGACTGGCAGCGGAACCACGGCATTCACCACGCGAACGTTTCGAATCTCGACAAGCGCGGCATCGGCGACGTGTGGACCATGACCCTGGCGGAATACCGCGTATCGGCGCCCCGGTACAGGCTGCTCTACCGGTTTTTCAGGAATCCCTGGTTTCTCTTCGTGATCGCCCCCATATTCCTGTTTTTCATCATGTATCGCTTTCCGCAGAAGAGCACCCGGCGCAAGGATTATTTCAGCATCGCTTTCACCAACGTGGTGCTCGCGGCCATCATGATCGCTTCGTACTTCACGATCGGTATCGGAACCTATTTCGCGATCCAGATGCCCATCCTGGTTCTCGCGACCTCGACCGGCATGTGGCTTTTTTTCATCCAGCACCAGTTCAGGGAGGTGTACTGGGCGCACCAGGGGGAATGGGACCTGATCAGCGCCGCCATGAACGGGAGCTCGTTCTACAATCTCCCCGCGGTGCTGCGCTGGTTCTCGGGAAATATCGGCTACCATAACATTCACCACGCGAAACCCAGGATCCCCTGTTACAGGCTCAAGAAGTGCTACGACGAGGTGCCCGACCTGCATTACACGATCCCGATCACCCTGTTCAGGAGCTTCAGGTCGCTGCGCTACCACCTGTGGGACGAGGCTACCGGCACCCTGCTCAGCTTCGGGGAGGCCCGTGAAAAAATCGGAATGGAAACCGGGTGATTGTTTCGTTATCTTAAAGATGCATCGGGGCATCATCATGACGCGAGAAGCGCCGGGTAGCGTCGCGTAACCGCAAAAAATAGCTTTCGGGAGCGAGGAAACACGTATGCATTCGTTGATTATTGATCCTGATCTTTGCATCGGCTGCGGATTGTGTGTGGAGATCTGCCCGAAGGTGTTCGAGCTCAGGGAGGAAAAGGTCTGGCTCATCAAGCCGAAGGTGTTCGCGCTTACGGAGAGGCGCGCGGTGGCCCGGAACACGGAGGCCTGCGCTATCTGCGACTGCGAGCTCGTGATCGATTCATGTCCCGTCGCGGCCATTTCCTATGAGCCGGCCGGCGCCGCGGGCTCACGTCCGGGAATCAAGGCCGGTGGATCCGGGTGAGGTAGGGGATTGTTGCTGCCGGGAGCGCGGTTTACCCGCGGCCCCCCGGCGGCAGATTCTTACTACAGGCAGGACTCCACAAACTCCCAGTTCACGAGGTGCTCCATAAACGCCGCCGCGTAATCGGGCCTGCGGTTCTGGTAGTCCAGGTAATAAGCGTGTTCCCATACGTCGATCGTGAGGAGCGCCTTCGCCCCGTGCACGAGGGGAAGGTCGGCGTTCCCGGTCTTCATGATCTTGAGGGCCCCGCCCTCCTCCACCAGCCAGGCCCATCCGCTTCCGAACTGGGTGACCGCGGCGTTCTTCATCTCTTCGACGAACTTGTCGAACCCGCCAAACGCCTTGTCGATCATGCCCCCGATTTTTCCCGCGGGCTTTCCGCCGCCGCCTTTCTTCATGCACTTCCAGTAGAATGAGTGGTTCCACACCTGGGCGGAATTATTGAAGATGCCCGCCCGGGCCGCGTCGCCTGCGCTTTTCTTTATGATGTCCTCGAGATTCATTGTCTCGAGATCCGTGCCCGCGATGAGCTTCCCGAGGTTCGTTACGTATGCATTATGATGTTTGCCGTGGTGGAACTCGAGCGTCCTCGCGCTGATATAGGGCTCTAACGCGTTCATTTCATAAGGCAGGTTTGGAAGCGTAATTGCCATTTCTCCTCCTTTGGTTCTGTACATCTTGTTTTGAGTTTTCCCGTGCGGTGAAGGCACGGGTGCATCCTGGAATCGCATGGCACGCCCCGGCATTCGAAGAAGTTGAAATGCACCGCTTTCATACCGAATCCTGATGCGGACATAATTATATGAGCCTTCGCGAAGCGAAAGCCCATACGTTTTCCATGCGTGATGAAATGAAGATACTATCGGAAAATCCAAATGTCAAACGGTTATTGACCATATATCCCCTACCCGGCGATTCTCGAAGCCCTCATCGCGACCGGCCGGAAATTGACTCTGGCCAATGCCCTCTGTATGTTTCATCCACATCTTTCACAGCAAATAAGCGAGGAACTTCAATGAAGGTGCTGATACTGTTTTACTCGGCCTATGGGCATATCTATCGCATGGCCGAGGCGGTCGCGCAGGGGGTGCGCGAGGTCCCCGGCGCCGAGGCGATTTTAAAAAGGGTGCCCGAAACCCTGTCGCCCGAGCTGCTGAAAAAGACCGGGATCGAGGCGGCCTCGAAGGTCTACGCGCATGTTCCCGTCGCCACGCTCGACGACCTGGAACAAGCGGACGCGATAATTTTTGGAACCCCCACGCGCTACGGGAACATGATTGGGCAGATGCGCTCCTTCCTGGACTCGACCGGCGCGCTGTGGGACAAGGGCGTACTCGAGGGCCGCGTGGGCAGCGTGTTTACGAGCTCGGCGACGCAGCACGGCGGGCAGGAATCCACGATCCTGGGCTTCCACGTGAACCTGCTCCATTTCGGCATGGTGATCGTGGGACTGCCGTATTCTTTCAAGGGACAGATGCGCATCGACGAGATCACCGGCGGCTCCCCGTACGGGGCGAGCACCATAGCCGGCGGTCGGGGCGAGCGGCTCCCCAGCGAGAATGAGCTTGCGGCAGCCCGGTTCCAGGGGAAACGGGTGGCGGAGATCGCGCTCAAGCTTTCGCGCTAGCACGGCCCTTCCTGGGTGCCGCGGAACCGGGACCCCGCGAATCGGCGCCCGTCCGGGCCGTGAACGCGGGCACTTAAATGGTTCCAGGAATACATTTTCAACGGAGGTTCTCATGAAGGCGACGGTCGACAAGGACACGTGTACCGGGTGCGAGCTCTGCGCGCAGACATGCCCGGAGGTATTCCGGATGGAGGGCGACGTCGCGGTCGCCTATGCGAACCCGGTCCCGGAGGAGCACGAAACCCTCGCGCGGCAGGCCGCCGAGGACTGCCCCGTCGAGGCCATCACGATCTCCTGAGAAAAGGGTCCTGTCCGCATCCCGGCAGTGCGATCGCGTCACCGGGCATTTCTGAGCGCCCGCAGTGATAGGCGTCCCGATTTTTTGTATATTAGGTGCACGCGGCCGATACGCGGGTCTGCGGCAGGAGAGCGCACGAAATGAAAAAACGCCTGGAAAGCCACCTGTTCGATCTCCCGGCGCAGGAGCTGCGGCGCGGCTACCTGAGCGATATCTACTTCTGGCGGGAAAAGATCACCCTGGAGGAGCACGGGCTGCGACCCGAGGTGACCATGCAGGTCTTCCAGAAGAAGGACGCGGTGCTGTGCGGCATCGACGAGGCGATCGCGGTGCTCAAGCTCGCGAGCGGCCGCTACACCGATTATGCGAAGGCATACATGCTCTTCGACCGGCTCATGGAGCTCAAACAGACGGGCCGCGCGCTCTTCCTCCCGGACAAGGACGCCTACATGGAGGTCGTGCGAAAAAAGATCGAGATATCGAGCGAGCTTGACGCGCTGTGGGAAGACGGGTTTAGCGGGCTTACGATAAACGCCCTGTACGACGGGGATGCGATCGCGTCGTGGGAAACCGTGATGCACATAACGGGCGACGCGAGCCTTTTCGCGCACCTGGAAACGATTTACCTGGGCATACTCGCACGCCGCACGAGGATCGCGACCAACGTGCGCAACGTGGTCCGCGCGGCGAACGGCGCTCTGGTGCTCTATTTCCCGGCGCGCTTCGACCACTGGGCCGTCCAGGGCGGCGACGGGTACGCGGCGCACATTGGCGGCGCCTCCGGCGTCTCCACGGACGCGCAGGCGGGGTGGTGGGGCGCGAAGGGATCGGGAACGGTGCCCCATGCCCTTATCGCCGCGACGGGGGGAGACACGATGACCGCGGTCAGGATGTTCGGCGAGAGCTACCCGGAGGCGAACCTGGTCGCGCTCGTGGACTTCGCGAACGACAGCGTTGCCACGGCGCTCGAGTGCTGCCGCGCGCTGGGCGATCGCCTGTGGGGCGTGCGCCTGGACACCTCCGAGAACATGGTGGACAGGTCGCTCATCCCGGTTATGGGGCGCTTCGCGCCCACGGGCGTGGTCCCGGAGCTCGTCTTCATGACGCGCGAGGCCCTGGACAGGGAAGGGTTCCACGGCGTGAAGATTATCGTGTCCGGCGGCTTCACGCCGGAGCGCATTTCGCAGTTCGTGAAGATGGGCGCACCGGTGGATGTGTTCGGCGTGGGAAGCTGCCTCGTCAGGGGACAGTTCGATTACACCGCGGATATCGTGCGGGTCGCCGGGAGACACTGCGCGAAGGAGGGACGGTCTTTCAGTCCCAACCCGCGCCTCGAGCGGGTGAACGCGTGACCATGCACCGCGTATGACGGGGTAAGGACAATGGAAGAAAAGGCAATTAACAAAGATGTACAGGATAGACAGGATGAACGGATTCATTCAATATCGACACCCTATCCTGTTAATCCTGAATATCCCTGTTAAATAAATTCGCAAGGCCGTTAGTTCCTGGAGGCACCCATGAAGAAGAAAAAAGCGCTCATACTCGTGGACATACAGAACGATTTCTGCCCCGGGGGCGCCCTGGCGGTGAGCGGGGGCGACGCGGTCCTGGAACCGTCCAACAGGCTCATCGAGCGCTTCCTGGATGACGGGATGCCGGTCTTCCTCACGCGCGACTGGCACCCGGCGGACCATTGCTCGTTCAAGGAGCAGGGAGGCATCTGGCCGCCGCACTGCGTGGCCGGGACCGGCGGCGCGGAATTTCATCCCGGATTGAACATACCCCCGGGGGCCGCCGTCATCTCCAAGGCCATGGAAAGGGAGACCGAATCCTATTCCGGGTTCGGCGGCACGGACCTCGCCCAACGGCTCCGCAAACAGGACGTCGATTCCGTCGTGGTCACGGGGCTCGCGACCGACTACTGCGTGAAGAACACGGTCCTGGACGCCCTGCGCGAAGGATTTCGCGTAACAGTGGTGCGCGAGGCCGTGCGCGCGGTCGACGTAAACCCGGGCGACGGCGCGCGGGCGGTCGGCGAAATGGAGCGCGCCGGGGCCGTCGTCGCGGGAATCGAGGAAACCCTTTCCTGTGTCGAGGGCTCGGCGGCGGACGGGCAAAAAGCGCGTTGCCTGTAATGGATAAAGAAGGCAACCGCGAATGCACGCCAATGAACGCGAATTGTAAAAGATCGTTCGCGTCTATTCGCGGTTACTAACACAGCCTGTTGGGGATGAACGAGCGAATCAGGCCTCG
This sequence comes from Spirochaetota bacterium, assembly GCA_004297825.1. Taxonomy (NCBI): domain Bacteria; kingdom Pseudomonadati; phylum Spirochaetota; species Spirochaetota bacterium. The sequence goes on along the minus strand of SCSX01000036.1, from coordinate 191,018 downwards.
AATGATCAACAATAAACGCGAATTTCCCAAGACCATTCGCGTCTATTCGCGTGCATTCGCGGTTAAAAATAATACGATGGAGGGGGTATGACACAGAAGCAGAATCTGCAAAGGCTGCTCCTCGCGGGGATGGTCGTGTGCGCGGCGGGCGGTTTCGGTCTTCATTACCGGATACACGATATCGCAAAGCTGAGCGCCAATTACATTCCATTTTTCTCGGGCTTGGCGAGCATCTTCGTGATCCCGGCCTTGTTCATGTCGCGCAAGACGATATCCTACGGCTATGTGCTGAACGGCCTTACGGTCATCCTGGGCACGGTAATCATGGCGCATTTCTCGATCGCGCACCTGATGCATCAGCACGAGCCCCAGCCGGTCACGCTCTACGTAATCGTGTTCGGGACTACATTGCCCGACATCCTCATTCTCTGGGCGAAGTTCTTCATCGGAAAGGCGCTCTTCGATCTTGAAATGTTCGGCGGCGACCTGAAAGCGGCGCGCGGGGGCCTGTGGTACCGCTATCCCAATATGGGCTGGTGGATGGTTCACCTGGCGGCAATCACGCTGGTCTACACGATCGGCCATATGATCTGGGGGTAATTATGGAAAAATTCAGGTATTTCGGCGTTCGGTGGTTCGTGCTGCATGTTATCGCGATAGCCCTCGTCCTGCTCCTGGGGGCCTTCGTGCGGTTCCCGATGCATTAGGCGCGGCCGGGAAGCGGGGGGTGCGTTATTCCTCCTCCATGCTGCAGCGCAGGGGGAATTCGTGCTCCTTCGCCATCCGGTGCACCATGTCGACGCGTGTCGCCGCGATGTCGTAGGTATAGACGCCGCACACGCCCTTGCCCTTCTTGTGCACGTCCAGCATGATCTGGGTCGCCTCGGCGGCGGGCTTGTGGAACACCTTTACGAGCACCTCCACCACGAAGTCCATGGTGGTGTAGTGGTCGTTGTGCAGCACCACGCGGTACATCCTGGGCTCCTCGATGTCCTGGCGGTGCTCGGTCATGAGCGCGCTGTCGAGGTTTTCGTCGTACTGTGGTTTATCCGGCATGTGACTGTCTCCGCTTCGGCCGTGTCCGGCCCGTGGGCGTTCCCTTTTTTGCGCGGGCGCCGATACCCTTCCCGCCCCGTGATCGCGCCGTTGGCGTATCGACGCCCCCGTGGCGCGCCGCGGCCCCGGTATTAAAGTACTGCCCTGCCCCGGACCGTGAACCATTTTTTTTGCCCCCATGAAAATTTTTCGTGGGGGGTGAAGCCTCCCTTGTACTCCATCCGGCCGCATCCCGGCACGAAGTACCCGAGATAATAGTAGGAAAGCCCCAGCTCGCGCGCGAACCCGATCTCCCGCATCACGCTGAAAATCCCCGGGCTCAGGCGCGCGCAGGATTCCCGGTAGATGAAATACACGGAGCTCAGGCCCTCGCTCGAGCGGTCGAGGAAGCCCACGGCCGCGAGCCGACCGTCCACGTAATACTCGCTCTGGAACGAGGGGCAGGAGCGCTGGTAAAAATTGAACATGAAATCGTCGTGCGCCGTATTCCTGTCGCCAAACCGCATCCCCGTATGCTCGACGTAGATGTCGTAAATCTCGTCCGAATAGGACAGGGGCCCGAACTCCACCCGCACCCCCGCGTTCTTTCGCGCCACGCGCCGCTGGCCCTTCGAGGGAAGGAACTTCGTCGCGAGCACGCGCAACGGGATGCACAGGCGGCAGCCGTTGCAGTGCGGGCGGAAATAGCAGTACCCGAATTTCCTCCAGCCGTCGGCCAGGAGATACTCGAGCTCGTGCGCCGATACGTCTATCGCCAGGAAATACTCCATCCGGCTCAGCCGGTCCGGCAGGTACGCGCACACGGTCTCCTCGCCCCGCTCGAGGTCGCGCAGGATCAGCATTCCACCGAATCCACGGCGCTGAACACGTTGAACGAGGACGAGCGCACCCCACCTACGAGCATGACGTTGTAGCGCCGCGCGAGCTCGACGGCGCGCGTGGTGGGCGCGGCGCGCGACACGAGGACGGGGAGCGCGGCCCTCACGGCCTTGTACACGATCTCGCTGGAGAGCCTTCCCGTGGAAAGGAGCATGCACCGGGAGATCTGGACGCGCTCCAGGAGCGCGCGCCCCAGCACCTTGTCCACGGCGTTGTGCCTGCCGATCTCGTCGAAGAAGAACATCCGCTCCCCCTCCGCCGAGTAGAGCGCGGCGCTGTGGACGCCGTGGGTGAGCGTGTGCGCCTCGGAGAGCTTTAAAAACGTCCCCATGCATTCGGTGAGAAGCGCGGCCTTCATGCGCGGAACGGAGGGTATCGGCGCGAGCCCATCGCCCCCGTCCCCGGTGGACGCCTGGCCGCATCCTGAGGCGATGGAGCGTATGCGGAAGAGCCGGTCGATCATTTCGTCGGACTGGACGGTGACCGCGTTCACCGCGAGCGCCCCCTCGTCGATCTCGAGCGAGACCACGTCGCCGGCGGAGAGTATCACGCCCTCGGCGAGGAGGTGGCCCATGGCGAGCTCGCGGAAATCGGAGCCCGAGCACGCGATGGACACAAACGGGTTTCCGTTGACCGAAAGCGTGACCGCGTACTCGGCGCTCACGGGGATCTCCGCGGGGGAAATGAGCCCGTTCCGGTACTCGGCCGCCTGTATCAGCCTCACCTGGGGGAGCGCCATTATTTTCCCTCCCGGTAATCGGCGTGGATTTTAAGGTAGGCGCGATGGGCAAGCCCCACGCAGTGTTCGTGATGGCCGGGGATCGCGCCTTCCCCGCCGGCGATCCCGGCCGGGTCAAGGCGCGCCGCCTCGTCCGCGCTCATCCCGCGCGCGCGCTCGTTAAAAAGCGACGCGCCCGCGATCGCGTAGCCGCACCCGTACACCTCGGTGCGCACCTCCGCGAGGATGCCGTCTTCGATCCGCGCCGTCATCCGCACGATGTCGTTGCACACCTCGCTTTTCGCCACCGCGCGGTGCGTGGCGTCCGGCGCGGCTCCCATACCGCGCGGGCGGAGGAAGTGGTCTTTCAGGATCGCGTTCTTCATCGGGAATACCAGTATAGCGCGCGCGGGGCGCGCGTCCCGGTTCAAGTGCTGTTACATGAGGCTTCGGGCCGCGTCAAGCAGATATCGGGGGCCCGGGAGCGTATCGGCGGATAATTATTACTCGCCTCGTTCGTATTTTTATTGAATTAATTCATCTCCCCGGTTAACTTTTAAACGCCCCGCGCAACGGGATTCAAGACGATGATATCGGACATCCTCCACTATTTGCTCTACGCCCTGGGCGCCGTTGTCGCGTACGAGGCGCTGCGCGCCTTCGCCCTTTCGCGCCTGCGCGGAAGGCTCTACCGGTCCGTGAGCGCGTACATGGACCAGAACCGGACGAGGCTTGACCGCAACAAGTTCATGCACAAGATCGCGGTGAAGCAGGACCTCCTGAACGATCACGACATCCACGAGGCGATCATCGACCACGCCCGCGAAAAGGGGCTCAAGATACGGGACGTGCAGAAACAGGTCGGGGACTACATCGAGGAGATCGTTCCCTTTTTCAACCTGCTCTCCTATTATAAGATCGGGTACTGGATCGCAAACTCCCTTCTGAACCTAATCTACGAGGTGGTGATCGACCGGGAAAACGCCGCGAAGCTCGAGAAGATTCCCAAGGACAGCGTGGTGGTCTTCATCATGAACCACCGCTCCAACATCGATTACATCCTGGTCGCCTACATGCTCGCGCGCCAGATATCGCTCTCCTACGCCGTGGGCGAATGGGCGCGCGTGTGGCCGCTCGAGTACATCTTCAAGTCGTTCGGCGCGTATTTCATCCGCCGCAGATACCGCGAGGGGCTCTACCACAGGGTGCTCGAAAAATACATCCAGCTTATCAGCCTCCAGGGCGTGACCCAGGGCATCTTCATCGAGGGCGGTCTCTCGCGCGACGGGGGCTTGCGTCCCGCGAAGATAGGCATCCTGGACTACATCATAGGCATCAAGCGCAATCCCAAGTTCCGGCGCGAGCTCGTGTTCATCCCCGCCGCGATCAATTACGACCACGTCCTCGAAGACAAGGTGCTGGTCGCCGAGTGGAAAAAGGGCCGCGAAAAAAGCGGCTTTCTCCAGAACTCCGCCTCCCTCGCGCGCATCGCGCTCAAGGGTCCGCTCCTCGCGACGGTGAACGCCGTGCGCTACTTCACCGGGAGGCTCCGGCGCCACGGCTACGCGAGCGTGAGCTTCGGGGAGCCGGTCTTTCTCTCGAAGTTCCTGCGCGCCCAGAAAACCGACATCTTCAGGCTCGCGCGGAAAAAGCGTCTTTCAAAGATCCAGGCGTTCGCCGATTCTCTCCTCACCGGTATCGCGCGCACCATCCCGGTCACGCCCGTGTGCATCACCGCACGGGCGCTCCTCTCCGGCGAGGCGGACGGGATGGGAAAGGACGAACTCGTGGGACGCGTCGAGAAGCTCAGGAAAATCATCAAGCGGAAAAACGGCCGCGTGGTGCTCGGCAAGGCATTCGAGACCACGCAGGCGCTCTCACAGAGCCTTGAGCGCGAGAAGCCCGGCCGCACCAGGGAGCTCGTCTCCTTCGAGGAGGACCTGATCGCCGGCGACGAGGCCGCCCAGACCGTGGAAACCGCGCTCGAGATACTAAAGCGCAGGAAGCTCGTGACCGTGAGGCGCGGCGTCGTGAAAATCGTCGCCGCGAACCGGCCGCTCGTCGAGTACTACGCTAACTCGCTCAAAACGCTCATTGGAGACTGATGCGGCCGCCCGCGCCGGGTAACGCGCCCGATACAATGCACCGCGCCCATAAAGATGCGCGCTAAAATTATCCTGTTGGTCATCCTGGGCTGCATACTTGTCACGGCAGCCGTATTGATAACTGCGCTTATGTTTGAAGGGGAACCCACATACGATTGCACGAAGTCCCACGACGGCGAGTGGGTCGTGCTCCTGCACGGCATCATGCGCGGCCCCGCGTCCATGGAGAAGCTCGAAAACGCACTCCTCGCGTGCGGGTACCGCGTCCTGAACTTCGGCTATCCCAGCACGAAGGAATCCATCATGGACAGCGCCGATCTCCTGGGCCGGGAGATGGCGAAGCTCCCGCAGGGCGCCACGATTCATTTCGTGACCCACAGCATGGGCGCGATCGTGGTGCGCTACTACCTGGCCCATTACCGGGCCATAACCCCCGCGCGCTTCGTGATGATCGCACCGCCCAACCGCGGCTCATCGTTCGCGGGACGCCTCATGCAGCTGCCCGGCTTCCGCTGGCTCTTCGGGCGCGCCGGCGGCGAGGTGGCCCAGGCGCCCCGCTCGCTCGTGAGCACGCTGCCCGCCCCCCGCTGCGAGTTCGGCGTGATCGCGGGAGGGCTGGGAAACAGCACAGGGCTCAATCCCCTCATTGACGGCGACGACGACGGGACCATCTCGGTCGAGGAAACGCGCCTGGAGGGCATGAAGGATTTCATCCAGGTGAAGGGACAGCACTCGCTGCTGCTGCTGAACAGACGCGTTATCGACAATGTGCTGGCGTTTTTAGAGACGGGCGGGTTTTTGCATTGATATAAATTTGATATGAATCACGGCCATGGCGGGAGACGCGCCAGCGTCGCTTTAGCCAGACACTCCTTTATCAATCCATTCCCTTTACGATTGTCCAGAACTCCCGGGGCGAAATAATATTAACACTCTTGTACTGCTTCTGTGCAAGAAGATTGGCCGAATATGGCCGCAAAGTATCGTCCCACCGTCATCGAATCGACCCCGCGGCTTGATTCGCGCCTCGCTTTCATCTATATTATTCGACTCCAATATGCCAGGAGGAGATGATGAAAGTACGCACATTAATTGTCGCAGTCACGGCAGCCTCCATTGCCTTGTTCGTTTCCTGCGCGGGCTATGACAGCAGCGGTTACGGTTCATCGACATGCGATTACACGGTATCCGGTGACTACAGCGCCATGTACTCGGGAAATCCCAGCATGATGATGGGCGCCCCGGACAATTTTACGTGCAGCGGCGCTTACGGTTATGGGGGAGGCTATCCCAGCGTATCTCTGGACTTGAACAACTACACGGTGCCCGGAACCTACAATCTCAACGGAACGGACGGCACCATGGTCTTCACCTACTCTTCGGGTGTGACCTATACCTCGGACGGGACCACATTGAACTGCACGATCATGTTCACGAGCGATTCCATGGCAACCTTCGCCTGCGATAACATTCCCGAGGATGGGGCAGGAACCGGTACTGTGTCGATAAGCGGCGGGATGTTTTCTTTTTAGGGACGCCGCGCGACCGGCAGCACGATTCCCCGGGCTGACCGGTGCCGGGGAATGCCGGGGGTTCCGGGCAGGGCGTATCGGCGCCTGGATCAGGCTTCTTTTTTGGCCTTCGACTTTTTCTGGAGATCGGCCCGTGCCAGGCTGAAACCTATCTTCATCGTATCGGGATAGAACACGACCGAGAGAAGCTGCTCGCCTTGCGAAAAATTTCCCAGGATTTTCTGTATGAGCATCAGCCCCAGGCCCGCCCCCTCTACGAACTCGTCGCTGTCTTCGGCGAAGCTGGCCTCCCACGAGTACCGCATGCCGATTTTTTTCATGAGCTGCTGCTTCTCCAGCACCGTGATATTCTGGTTGTTCGTCACCCACACCTCGATGGACTCCATGGTCGACTGGAAGGTGATGGTGAAGAACATGTCGTCCTTCCGGGCGTACTCGATCAGCCGGGAAGACCCGTGCTCGCCCAGTTCATCCTTGAACAGGCGCAGGAATTCGGGGTAGTCGGTCTCCGCGGTGATCCCCGCGGGCGACGTGAAGTACTTCTCGAACAGCAGCTTGTAGTTCGCCTTGCTCGCGTTGGTCGCGAGCTCCCTGAGGCAGATGAAAATTTCCCCGTGAAATTCCTGGAGGTTCTGGCGCGTGAGGAGAAGCTCGATTATTTTTTTTACCAGCTCGCCGATCTTCGGAAGGATATCGTAGAGCCTCAGGGATATCCGCCATTCGAGATCCCGGATTCCCATCCGCGTGCTGACGCGCGAAATATCGGCGATGATATCGTCGAAGGGGAACTCATCGCGCAGGTCCAGGAGGCGCACCTTTTTCAGGAAATTGATCTCGTGCTCGTAGAAGGGGTCGCGCAGGAAGTGAATCAGCTCGCGGTCGAAGATCCACTTATGCTTCCGGAGCAGGGCGATGAATTCCTCCTTCCCCCAGATGAGGAGGGTCCTGTTATAGAACCGCTCGCCCTCGTGCGCGAGCATGAACGAGAACATCTTGACGATGTCGTTTTCGTCGGGGAAATTATCCAGGAGCACCTGGGCCGCCGTCTGCCGGGGCACGGGGACGCTTTCCCCGAAACCCGAAAGGCGCTTGAGGCTGAACCGCGAATTCATCGATTCGCCCAGGAAATCGACCTGCCGGGTGTCCAGGGAATTCACCACGACCTCGAGAAACATTTTTCTTACATCATTGCCCATGGCGTACGACTCCGCTCCTGTCCGCGGCGCTTACGGCGCACGCGTCCGCTATTTTTCGAAACGATGAGAATTTGCGCCCGCTTCCTGGTGCACCCGCGAATGGATTTTCGGCACGGGCAGGCATATCTGTATATATGGTCCGTCATTCCCCGGCTTCGTACCGGTCGCGCCGCTTTCATGGGCGCCCAAGGCGCCACATGCTTCTCTTGATGCGCGGCGCGGATACGCGAACCGTACCGGGAAATGAGCATCAACCGCGTAGGTAAAAGTAGCATATCCCCCCGATGAATTCAAATAGTTTTTGCGCCGATTCGCGTTCCTGAAATTCGACGAACCGGTCCTTAATATGAAAGCCGGGCGAAGGTGCGCGGGAGCCCGATCATCCCGAATGGGGACGGGATGGAGATTCGCGCTCGAAAAACCTGCAAAAACAGGTTATTATTGGTTCATTTTTGCTTGTAGTTTGATGAGCACCTTCGACCATTGCGAATTACCCGGGACGTGGGACCGGGTTTTCAAATATCCCAGGGAAATTCCCCTTGAACCGGAAACCCGCCTCCCGCGGGGCGGAAAATACGAGACGGGTGCGTGCACGGCGATGAATGAAATTGAGCAAAAATACAGGGAACTCGTCGAAACGACGGATACCGGGTTCGTCATCCTGAAAGGCGATGGAACGGTCGTGGATGCGAACAGCCAATACGTGCGGCTGACCGGCCATGAATCGCTGGCCGATATCATGAACAGGAGCGTCATTGAATGGACGGCGCCGTACGACAGGGAACGGAACGCCCTGGCCGTCAAGGTATGCCTGGAGCAGGGGCGCATCAGGGATCTTGAAATAGACTACGCCGGACCCGGCGGCGCCGTCACGACCGTCGAGATCAACGCGACCGTGTACGGGAAGGGCGGGGAACTGCGCATCCTTTCGCTCTGCCGTGATATCAGCGGACGGAAGCTGATGGAACGGTCGCTCCACGAAAGCGAGCGGTGGAACCGGTCCCTCATCGCGGCGATGCCGGACCTCATGTTTGTGCTCTCGCGGGACGGGGTATTTCTCGACTTCAAGGCCGAGAAGAGCGAGGAACTGCTGTTCCCCCCGTCCGAGATACTCGGAAAAAACATCCGCGACATGGCCTTCATGCCGGACCAGCGTGCGCTGGTCCTCGAAAAAATAGAGAGCGCCCTCAAGACAAAAGCAGTCACCGAATTCGAATATTTTCTTTCCATGGCCGAGGACTCCGAGATCTGGTCGGCAAGGATGATCGCCATGGACGACGATAAGGTGCTGGTGCTCGTCCGGGATATCACCGAACGCGCCCGCGCCGAGGAGAAGCTTAGAAACGCCAACAGACAGCTGTCCGATATAATCGAGTTCCTTCCGGACGCGACGTTCATCATCGACGCCGAAAAAAAGATCATTGCGTGGAACCGCGCGATCGAGGTGATGACGGGCGTCGAGAAAAAGGACATCCTGGGCATGGACCACCACTACAGCGCCGTTCCCTTCTACGGCCGGCCGCGCTCCTACATCATGGACCTCCTGGACAACGACGATCCCGCGCTCGTCGCCCGGTACGATTACGTCAGGCGGAACGGGAACGTCATCTACGCGGAGGTGTTCGTGCCGTCGCTGTACGGGAATCGGGGGGCATACATTTTCATCGCTGCATCGCGGCTCTTCGACGGTGAGGGCGCGATAATAGGATCGATCGAATCGATCCGCGACATCACGGAGCGTAAACGTGCCGAGGAAGCCCTGCGCGCAAGCGAGGAGCGGTACAGGGCCCTGTACCGCGACAACCCCACGATGTACTTCACGCTTGATACGGAGGGAACGGTAGTATCGGTCAACGATTTCGGCGCGAGCCAGCTCGGGTATTCCATCGAGGAACTCGTCGGCAGGCCGGTGCTGCAGGTGTTTTACGAGCCGGACAAAAGTGAGGTCGTCAGGAAGCTGGGCATCTGCCTGGAAAACCCGGGAGAAACGTTCCGCTGGCAGTTCCGTAAGATCAGGAAGAACGGGAGCATCCTGTGGGTGGACGAGGTCGCCCGCGCAGTGCATAGTCCCGACGGGGTGATCTCCGTCCTCGTCGTGTGCAGCGATGTGACGGAGCAGAAAATCGCGGAGGAGGAGAAGCAGCGGCTCCAGGACGAGCTTCGGCAGGCCCAGAAGATGGATTCCATAGGACGGCTTACCGGCGGGATCGCGCACGATTTCAACAATTTATTAACGGCCATAATGGGAAATTCCTCGCTCGCCCTGCTGGACCTCTCGCCCAACGATCCGCTCCACGCCACCCTGACGGAGATACACAAGGCCTCCGTGAGCGCGGCCTCGCTTACGAAACAGCTCCTCGCCTTCAGCAGGAAGCAGATCATCGAGCCGCAGATGCTCGACATCAATCGCGCGCTGGGCGAGATGCAGAGAATGCTCAAGCGGATCATCGGGGAAGACATCACGCTCACGACAAACCTCCGGGACGATATCGGGATCGTCCGGATCGACCCGGGGCAGTTTGAGCAGATCATCATCAACCTGGTCGTAAATTCCCGGGACGCGATGCAGGACGGGGGCGCGCTCACCATCGAGACCGCCCATGCCGACCTGGACGACGCGTACTGCGCCTCCCATGCCGAGGTCGCCCCCGGTCCGTATCTGAAGCTTACGGTACGCGACAGCGGATGCGGCATGTCCGCCGAAACGCTGGAGCACCTCTTCGAGCCTTTTTACACGACGAAGGGCCGCGGCAAGGGGACGGGGCTGGGCCTTGCCACGGTGTACGGATCGGTGAAGCAGAACAAGGGATCGATCGAGATCGAATCGGAACCGGGGAAGGGGACGACGGTGACGATATTCCTTCCCGCTGCCGCGGGGGCGGCCGCGGCGGGCGCCGTGCACAGGGCGGCGATGGGCCCTGCGACCGGCACCGAGACGGTGATGCTGGTCGAGGACGAGCCCGTGGTACGGGACTTCACCATCAAGGTCCTGCGCAGGTTCGGTTACACGGTGCTTCATTACCCCGATGCGGAGAGCGCGCTCGAGGCCGCGAAGCGGACGGAAACAAAAATCGATCTCCTGGTCACCGATGTTGTTCTGCCGGGAATGAACGGCAGGGTCCTTGCCAGGCGGATCGCGAATATCCGTCCGGGAATTAAAGTCCTTTTCAGCTCCGGTTACACGGACGACGTGATCCTGCGTCACGGCATCTTCGAGGAAGGGCTGCACTTTATCGGCAAGCCGTACGCCCCGGAGGCGTTCGCGAGGAAGATTCGCGAGGTGCTGGACGAGAAGGCGTGAGGGATGGATACGCGAATCTTGGAAAAGGACCGGAGTATCGGACCATGAACCTTAAAAAACTCCGCGCACACCTCCTTGCGAAAGAGGGAGCATACGAGGATTTCCCCTTCGGGATCGACGTGCTCACGGCGAAGGTGAACGGGAAAATTTTCGCGCTCGTGGCGCTCGAAGCGAAACCGCTCTGGATCAACCTCAAGTGCGAGCCATTTCTCGCGATGGAGCTGCGCGAGCGCTATTCGTCAATCATCCCCGGGTACCACATGAACAAGGTGCACTGGAACACCATCATCCTTGACGGTGAGGTGCCGGACGGCGAGGTGAAGAGGCTTATCGATATGTCGTATGAGCTGGTGGTGAAGAAGGGCGGGAAGAAGAAACGCTGAGTGCGGGGCTGCGCTTTCCCCTGCGGGAGTGCCCCTGGCAGGAGCGTGCTTTTGCAGGGGGTGTCGTGCGGCGGACACCCCCTGCACCCCCCGCCGTGACGGACAGGATGTCCTAATGCCGGCGCTGCGACAGGAGGTCGCGTCAGCGCCGGCCTCGCTCAAGCGGCGCGAGGGCCTTGGCCGCCCTTTCTCGCCAAACCCACTACGTGGGATTTGGCTCAGCGCCGGGCGCAGACGCGACATCGTGTCGCGCGCCCGGCACTTGGACATCCTGTCCATCGCAGTGGGCGGATTTGGTTTGCCGCAAAGGCGCGGCGATCGAGGGTCTGTTTGCAAAACACTACAAATTGTAATGAGACGGCGCTTAAGATTCCGGATGTGCAATAACGGAGTTACTGAAAAATACTCCTCATTTGGCAGCCTGCGAATGGGCATCCTGCCCGCCTCGGCTGCGCGGACATCCGTGTCCGCGACTGGTTGTAGAAGTTCTATTACAAAACCAGCCTCCCGGCCTGTATGCGATCGACTGAATTGCTTAATGACGGCATCGGCCGCCCCCACCCTTGTCATTTCGAACCCGGCCTCATCGGGTGAGATATCTTCTCCTTCCGCACGTTAACTTTTACACGCAACCGGCATTCCCTGCTTTTCCCTCCCTCATGCGCATCGGAACCGCCGGCCTCCGCCCTTTTTTCAAGAGGGAGGCTGTTTGATTGTACTTCCGGTGGGGGTCCGCACAACACAGGCGGAATTGTGGTTGACTTATTACATTTTTGTTATATGTAGTGACTAAGATAAAGAGCAGCGCCATTGCACGCCGAGACCGGACCCGCCAGGGAAGGGGGTGTGTTGGGGATAGTGAATCTGTTAAATTCCTGTATATTACTGGAAAACTTAACCAAAGATATTTGAATCTCCGATGAGATAAAAAAGCAATGGGGCCAATATCTCTTTTTGATAAATCATTTCTGCAATCGCTTAGTGTTGATGAATCAGTTTGGTTTGATCATTTTTTTATAGCGAACATCTGCCCTATTTTTTATATTGAAACTTTGGCTGATTTAAGCAAATCAATTCGAGAAGGTCGTTCAACTGAGCAAGAAGTTGGTATTATTGCTGATAAATTCCCTGAGATGCATGGCGGCCCAAATATTCATCATGATATATTGGCAATAAATAATCTTCTTGGTTCTCGAGTTCCTATGACCGGACAAATCCCAATTGCAGGGGGTCGGTATGTTAAAAGTAATAATAAACATAATGTAGTATTTGAAAATACACCTGAAGCTATAGTATTTTCGCGATGGCAAAAACGCGAGTTTTCTAGCATTGAGCGTGATTATGCGTATTTATGGCGGGAATCACTAAAAGCACTTGATCTGGAGTCTTTTGCAAATATATTACGTCAACTGGGAATAAGTAACAAGTCTTGCAGATCTCTCAAAGAAGCAAAAACAATATCAGAAAATATTGTTACGAAAAGAGAGAATGGTATTGATTTGTTAAAATATGCCATAATACTATTTAACGTCCCCGAACACTTACACCCTAAAATACTAAAACGATATTATCTAGCTAATTGCCCACCTCTAGTCATGCATGCCCCGTATGTGGCATATATAATGATAGTCGAAATATTTTTCCAAATAGCTATTGCCGCAAATTTAATATCTTCTCATCGGCCATCAAATCGTATTGATATGGCTTATCTGTTATACCTTCCATTCTGTATGTTATTTGTTTCTTCTGACAAATTGCACCAAAAATGTGCGCCTTTATTTTTAAGAGATGATCAAGAGTTTGTATGGGGAAATAAATTGAAAGCTGATCTTCGTGAAATTAATAAATATTATTCAGAGTATCCGCAGAGTGAAAAAGATAAAGGATTATTTTCATTCGCCCCCAGCCCACCGAAGGAGCACGGATTACTTGTTGCAAGGTTGTGGGATACATACGCACCACGTTGGAGAATGAAAAACTTTGATAGTAATTCCAGCAAGCATGCAGATGATAAAGATATCATAGATGAAATAAAAAGTATTCAAAATGCCCCTTCCTCAGAATGTGAATCGGAATTCGATCCCAATGATTATGATAGCATTATTATCAATCGCCAAATTAGAAAAACCAAAGGATCATGGCACCAAGTTCAAAAGGATATAAAAAAGGCATGAGTTGATAATTACCGCCGCTGCCCTGCTATAGAAGATTGTTTCCAAAGAGTATTTAGTACAATCAGGACGCTACTATGCCGTTCCCCAATAAAACTGGACAACACAATCGATTAAAGATAAGGAATGAAAACCATGAACCCAACCATACGCCTCTCAACCCCCGCCGACTTCCAGGAAACAGAATTCCTGACCCGCGAAGCCTTCTGGGATATCTATAAACTCGGCTGCGACGAGCATCTCCTTCTTCGCAATCTGCGTCAGGTTCCCGCCTTTATCGCCGAGCTGGATATGGTCGCGATTCATGAAGGCAAAATAATCGGCAACATCGTGTATTCGAAAGCGAGCGTGGTTGACGATACAGGCATCGCGCACGAAGTACTATGCATGGGGCCCTTGAGCGTACTGCCGTCGCACCAGGGGAAGGGCGTCGGATCGCAATTGATGAGGCATTCGATTGCGTGCGCGAAAAGCATGGGATACAAGGCGATTATAATATTTGGAAACCCCGCGTATTACCACCGATTTGGATTCGAAAATGCCCAGAAATATGGCATATCGACATCGGAGGGCGCAAATTTCGATGCGTTCATGGCGCTGGAGCTGCAGGAAAACGGATTGAAGGGGGTCCGGGGAAAATTCCATGAAGATCCGGTGTTTAAGATCGACACCACGGAGCTGGAGGAGTTTGAAAAGGGATTTCCTTACAGGGAAAAGCATGTGACTGATACTCAGTTGAAATTATAGAGGAAGAAACATTTGACGTCGTCTGACTTCGCTCCGGGCGACAGAAATATACCTCATAAGACAACATACTTTACGAATTGATTCAACAGGGATAGACAGGATTAACAGGATTGGGGGGCGGTATGAGAGAATCCACTCATCCTGACCATCCTGTACAGCCTTGTTAATTTCCTTTAATTCCACGACAGCTAAACCGCTGATCTCTATGTCTGTGCTACAAATTAAAAAAGGCAAATTTCCCAGAAAAAAGCACAGGAAAAAACCCTTTGAAAAGTATTAATAGATGCAGATATCTATTTTCATTTAATATGACTGCTATGACTACGAATTGATTTATCAGGGATATATAGGATTACAGGATATGAAATATGAGGAAATATCAAAAATGGTCATCGGATGTTCGTTTGAAGTTATCAACGAACTTGGGGTGGGTTTTCTTGAATCTGTTTATGAACATGCCCTATTTCTGACATTAAAGGAAAAAGGACTTTCCGTAAAAAAGCAATTCCCGATCAAAGTAATGTTCAGAGATCATTGTGTCGGAGAATATTATTCTGATTTATTGATAGAAGATAAGGTCATAGTCGAGTTGAAGGCCATAAAAAAACTATTACCGGAACATCAGGCACAGATCATAAATTACCTCAAGGCAACCGGTATTGAGGTTGGACTGCTTATCAATTTTGGTAATTCGCGGCTGGAATATAGAAGACTGTCATTGAAAGAATTAACTAATCCTGCTCATCCTGTATATCCCTGTTAAATTCCGTTGTACTTACACTCCCAACTCTCTCTTCTTCCACAGCAAATACACCGCCGGATACACCAGCAACTCCAGCAGGAACGACGTGAACAGCCCCCCCACCATGGGAGCCGCGATCCTCTTCATAACGTCCGCCCCGGCGCCGGTGGACCACATGATGGGCATAAGGCCCATGGCGGCTGCCATCACGGTCATGATCTTGGGACGGATGCGCTTGACGGCGCCGTGGATGATCGCCTCCTCGAGCTCGTACATGTTCGTGAGGCGGCCGCGCGCCTTCGCGTCTTCGTAGGACAGGTCCAGGAAGAGCAGCATGAAGACGCCGGTCTCCGCGTCCAGGCCCATGAGGGCGATCATGCCCACCCACACGGCGATGGACACCTGGTAGCCCAAAGCGTACAGGAGCCACACGGCGCCCACGAGCGAGAAGGGGACGGCGAGCATGACAATGCCGGTCTTGATCACC
This sequence comes from Spirochaetota bacterium, assembly GCA_004297825.1. Classification (NCBI taxonomy): domain Bacteria; kingdom Pseudomonadati; phylum Spirochaetota; species Spirochaetota bacterium. The sequence continues at coordinate 175,701 of SCSX01000036.1, read as the reverse complement.
GATTTAGTGTTAAAGTAAAGGAGCATGAAGATGAGAAAGAGCGTCACGGGAATAACGAGCTTGAGGCGCTCTGCGACACGCTGCATGTTTTCATACTGCCCGCTCCAGATCATGGTGTAGCCGGCGGGAAGCTTCACGCTCTTTTTGACGATCTCCTTCGCCTCTTCCACGTACCCGCCCACGTCGCGCCCGGTCACGTCCACGTAGACGTAGCCCGCGAGCATGCCGTTCTCATCGCGGATCATGGCAGGTCCGTAGGTGAGTTTAAGCTCCGCGAGCTCACGGATGGGGATGTTCGCGCCGTCCATCGTCCGCACCGTGAGGCGCTCCATCTGGTCAAGCTCGCCCCTGAGCTCGCGCGGGAAGCGCACGCTCACCGAGTAGCGCTCCCTGCCCTGGATCGACGTGGTGACCGTGTCGCCGCCTATGCCCGACATGACGACGTTCTGGAGATCGTCAATGGTGAGGCCGTAGCGTGCGAGCAGCTCACGCTTGGGAACGATGTCCATGTAATAGCCACCGCCTACGCGCTCAGCGAAGATGCTGCGCGTGCCCGGAAAATCCTTGAGCGCTCGTTCTATGTCCTCGCCGATACGCTGTATCTCCTTCAAGTCGGAACCGAATACCTTTATGCCTATGGGCGTGCGTACGCCCGTGGTGAGCATGTCGATGCGTCCCTTGATGGGCATGGTCCACGCATTGGATACGCCGGGTATCCGCATCTCGGAATCCATCAGTGTGATGAGCTCGTCATAGCTGATGCGGTCATGCCACACGGTACGGAAAACCCGTTTCATCCATCCCGGTGCCCACGACGAATACCAGCGCGGTTTCTCACGCCATTCCAGCCGGGATTTCAGAACCACCGTCGTCTCCATCATGGAGAAGGGCGCGGGGTCGGTGCTTGTCTCGGCGCGGCCCGCCTTGCCGAACACGCTCTCGACCTCGGGAAAGGACTTGAGTATGCGGTCCTGTATTCGAAGAAGTTTATACGCCTCGGTGACGGAAATGCCGGGAAGGGTCGTCGGCATATAGAGAATGGTTCCCTCGTTCAGGGGCGGCATGAATTCGGAGCCAAGACGGAAATATACGGGGATCGATACGCCCACGATGAATATCGCGGCAAGTATGGTTTTCAACGGGTGTTCGAGCACCCAGCGGCAAGGCTTTTCGTATAACGCGAAAAGGATTTTGCTGACGGGGTGCTCCTCCTCTTTGAAGTACCTTCCCACCGCGACGGTGTTCACGATCTTGGACAGCAGGGCATTCTTGATCCTGATCGGATCGGCCCGGGAAAAAAGCATGCGTATCGCCGGGTCGAGCGTCACGGCCAGGAGCGCGGCCAGAGCAAGGGCCAGCGTTTTCGTCCACGCGAGCGGCGTGAACAGGCGCCCCTCCTGGTCCACGAGCGTGAAGATGGGCAGGAACGAGACCGCGATCACGAGGAGCGAGAAGAACACCGACGGCCCCACCTCGACCAGCGCCTGCAGGCGCACCTCGTGGAAGTCGCCCTTCCTGCCCCCCTCGATCCAGAGCTCGATCTTTTTGTACGCGTTCTCCACCTCGACGATCGCGCCGTCCACGAGCACGCCTATGGATATCGCGATCCCCGCCAGGCTCATGATGTTGGAGCTTATCCCCGCGTGGAACATGGGGATGAAGGCGAGCAGGACCGATACGGGAATGGTGATGATGGGCACCAGCGCCGAGGGGATGTGCCACAGGAACACGAGTATGACCAGGGAAACGATCGCCATTTCGACGATGAGTTCTTCCTTGAGGTTGTCGATGGACGCATGGATGAGCTCCGAGCGGTCGTAGACGGAGACGAGCTCGACGCCCGCGGGAAGCGAAGGCTTTATCTCCTCGATGCGCGCCTTCACGCGCTCGATCACGTTGAGCGCATTTTCCCCGTGGCGGATGACCACGATCCCGCCCACGGTGTCACCCAGGCCGTTATACTCAGCGACACCGCGGCGTATCTGCGGCCCCGTGGTCACGGTCCCCACATGGCGGAGCATCACCGGCGTCCCTTCCTTGCCGGTTTTCACCACGATATTTCCCAGCTCCTCGGTCCCCTTCACGTAACCGCGCGCGCGCACCATGAACTCGCGCCCGCTCCATTCAAGAAGCCTCCCGCCGGATTCATTGTTCCCCTTCTTAACGGCTTCCATCACGTCCATGATCGAGAGCCCGAAGCTTTGCAGCCGATTGGGGTCCACGATCACCTGGTACTGGCGTTCGAAGCCGCCAATGGTCGCCACCTCCGAAACTCCCTGCACGCTCTGCAGGGAATATTTTAAGTACCAGTCCTGGAAGGAGCGAAGCTGTGAGAGGTTGAACTTGCCGCTTTTATCCACGAGGACGTACTGGTAAACCCAGCCCACGCCCGTCGCGTCGGGCCCCAGCTCCATCTTCGCGCCGGCGGGAAGCGCTCCCTGTATGCGCGAGAGATACTCGGTCACCCGGCTGCGCGCCCAGTAGATGTCGGTGCCGTCGTGAAAGATCACGTACACGTAGGAAAACCCGAAGTCCGAAAAGCCGCGTATCGTCTTCACCCTGGGCGCGCCCAGGAGCGCCGAGATAACCGGAAAGGTGACCTGGTCCTCGATAATGTCGGGGCTCCGGTCCCAGCGGGTGTAGATGATGACCTGGGTGTCCGATAAATCCGGTATCGCGTCGAGCGGGATGTTCTGGATCGCGTACGAGGCGTATAACATTGCCGCCGCGATCATGAATATGACGAGCATCCTGTTATGCGCGGAGAAGCGGATCAGTTTCTGTATCAATGTTTGTGCCCCTGCGATCCCGACCGCGCGCTTTTAAGCGCCGCCTTGAGGGAAGACTCCGAATCGATGAGGAAATTCGCGGAGGTCACCACCCGCTCCCCGGCCTTGAGCCCGGAGAGCACCTCGTAGTAGCCGTTGGACGCCCGGAACCCCAGCGCCACTTCCCGTGGAATGAGCGTATCGTCCTGCCCCTCGACGAACACGTAATCGTGCAGGCCCGTACGCATCACCGCGTCCTCCGGGACGGCGATCTTGCTGCCAAGGGGATAGTGGATCATCGCGTCCGCGAACATGCCTATTTTCAGCGTGAGTCCCGGGTTCGCGATATCCATGCGCACGCGCAGCGTGCGCGTCTCCGCGTTCAGGCTGGGGTAGAGGAAGCTTATTTTCCCGGTAAAAAATTTCCCCGGCCAGAAAGGCAGCGTAATGTCGACCGTCATGCCTTCGCGCACGAAGGGTATATCGCTTTCGTAAATGTCCGCCTCGCCCCACACCGTCGAGAGATCGCCTATGAGCATGAGCGCGTCGTTCATCATGATCTTCTGCCCCGCGATCACGTTCTTTTCAACGACGTACCCGGTCGCCGGCGAATAGAGCGTCACGGTGCGTTCCATGCTCCGCTCGTTCTCGAGCCGCGCGATCTGCTCGTCGGTAAGATCGAAGAGGCGCAGCCTCTCGCGCGAGGCCTTCTTCACCTCCTGGATGCTTGCGCGCACGGATTCGTTCGCGATGCCCGCGCCCGCTTCCTGCGCCCTGAGCGCCGAGATATATTCCTGCTGCGCGCTCGAGAGCTCGGGGCTGTACAGGGTAAGGAGCGGGTCGCCCCTCTTCACGAACTGGCCCGTCTGGTTCACGTAGAGCGCTTCAATCCACCCGCTCACCTTGACGGCGACCCGGTGCATCCGCGCTTCGTCCGCGAGGATGCGCGCGGGCGCCCTGAACTCCTTCTCAAGAGGCATGTATTTTACCGGGTCGAGCGTCACCCCGAGCATCGCACGCTTGGCGGCGGGTAGCGTAACGGGTGCGAGTCCCTCGATCCCCTCTTCATCCGGATCGAAAGGGGCCATCTCCGCGCCCATGGAATCCTTCCCGGGCGTCTCCCTCACCTCGCCCTGCATCGTCTTCGAGCGGTACATGACCTTTCGCTCGGCGAGCGCCGTTTTCTTTTTCCACTGGGCCTCGTCCTTTTTTACGAGTTCCAGCTTCATGCCGCAGATAGGGCAATTCCCCGGACGGTCGCTCGTGATCTGCGGGTGCATGGGACAGACGTACAATTCGTCACCCCCCGCCTCATTCCCATGGAAGATGTGCGTATAATTGTAGAGATACGCGAACGCGCCGCAAAGTACGAGCGCGAGTATGATCGCGTTTCTCTTCCTGGTACCTTTTTTTCTCATTCAGTCACCTCCGTGCCCGAGAGCGCTTTAAGCTCCGCGACGCCCGCGAGACACTGCATCCGCGTCATGAGCGCCTCCTTCCGGTAGCGCAGGAGCATGCGCAGGGTGTCTACCATGGGCATGAACTCGGTCGCACCCGTGCGGTAGCGTGCCAGGTATGCCTCGAGCGCGAGCTTCGCCTGGGGGATCACCTGCTCCTTGTAGAGCGCGCACAGGGCCTCGCTGCGCCGTATCCGGCCCGCGACCGTGTCCGCACGCGCCATGAGTTCGTTACGCCTGTCGTCAAAGAGCTTGCGGAGCATCTCCCGGCGCTCCTTCATCTCCGCGACCATGGGGATATTTTTGGAATAAAACCAGAGCGGCACGTTGACGCTCGCCATCGCCGAGAACATGTCGTCGCGCGGCCCCGCGGGCCCGCGGGCCCGCTGCATATAGGAAACGCCCAGTTCCATGTCGGGGATGTATTCCCTCTCCTTTAAACGGATTCCGTAGGACGCGCCTTCGAATTCGAGCTTCAGAATGGCGAGCTCCGGGCTGTGCGCGAGAAGCTCCTCCTTGACCTTTTGCGGATTCGTTTCCGTCTTCTCGATGGCGTCGAGCGCCGGTAGCTCAAGCCTCACCTCGCCGGCCGTCAGGTAGTTGATCGTGCTCGCGAGCTCTTCTTCCCGCTGACGAAGTGTGATGAGCTCCTCGTCCACCATGGAGTACTCGAGGTTCGCCTTGAGCACGGCCGAAAGAGACCCGCCCCCGGTCTTGTTCGCCGCGATTTCGCTTTCTATGAGAAGCTTCACCTGGTCCCGGATCTCGTTCACGATCGCGATCGACTCGCGCGCGTAAGCGAGCTCATAGGCTGCCATGCGCAGCATCGCGAGCATCTGGATCTTCTCGCGCCGCACGCGCTCGCGCGCCGCGAGATATTCCCGGAGCGCGATTTCTTCCTTCGCGGAGAGTTTCCCCCCAAGGGGCACCATCTGCGAAATGCCGATCTCCTTGGATGTCATGTCCTCCATGCGGAAATTCGGGTCCTTCACCGGAAGATTGTTCACCCCGAGCTTGAGCCTGGGATCGTCCAGCGCCCCGGCCGGGGACACGCGCTCCTTCATCATCGCGGCCTCGCGCTCCATCGCCTTGATGCGCGGGTTGTGCGCGAGCATGGTCCCCTCGGCCTCGGCGAGCGTAAGCGCACCGGACGAGGCCGGGGGGGCAAGGCACGCCGCGATCGTTATTATAATAAAGGTTAATCGGACCATGACGGGCCTGCCCCTTCCTGCTTATTTTTTAACCGGCGCCGGGGACTTCTCGAGCTCCACACCCTGGTCCCTGAGCTTCTTCATGTACTTTTCCGGGTTCTTGCTGAACTCCTCGGGGCATCCCTTGCAGCAAAAATATATCCGCTCTCCCTTGTAATCCGCGTAGAGGGATTTATCGATCGCTCCTCCCAGTACGGGACACTCCGTCTGCGCCTTGGACGACCCGTGCTTGTGCTCGTGATGCTCGCTTTCCCCGCACGCGGCGAACGCGAACGTCATGCACAGCGCGAGCGTGAGGGTGGTGATTTGAAATCTCTTCATATGGATTCTCCTGGATTTTTTGCGGCGCCTTGCGCCGACAGATTTATAAACTACTCCCCTTGACGACATTAGTCAATCTTTAATGGCACCCGTGCCCCGACTGGTGATCGCCGTGACTGTCTGAGTGTCCGTCCGGCGTCGACGAGCATCCCGCGACCGTCCCCAGTGCAGTGAGTATCAATACCGCGATAACGAGTTTTTTCATGTGAATCGCTCCTTCAAATTTATACCAGTGCTTTCGCCCGGCGTTCCGGCCCTTATTTAGTCTATTCATGTATTTCGATTTCCGCCATCGCGTTCTTTTCGGCTTTCCCGGAGACGATTACGGCTTGCGCATAATGCTCGTCGTAGATCGCCGTTATACGAACCACCCCGGTTTTTATCCTCCGGTATTCGGGAACGGCACTCGGGTTTGCGCGTGTGACGCGCCCCTCGATGGCGTACACCTCCAGCTCCTGTCCCACCTTCGCGCCGTCCCTCGTGCCGATGCAGAGGTCCACCTCGTTTCCCCTGGCGTCGAGTATCGCGCCCCGCATGATATACTTGTGGTAGGCCTTGTCGGCGCGATTGCACCCGGCCGGCCACGCGATCAATAACGCCCCCAGCACCAGCGGTACCACCCCGTATTTCAATCCAATCATGATCTCTCCTCCTCTCCGGAAAACCGTTCCGTTTTTCTAATCATTCAAACGCAAAATCTAAATTGTCCGATACCGCCCCATGATCAACGTTTCTCCCCCCTGTAAAAACATACGGTTCCAAAGACGGTGTTCAGCGAGTACGTGACCGCGACCTCTTTGAACCCCGCGGATTCCATGCGCGCCGGGATGAGCCCCTTCACGTTGTCCAGCGTCGTCTCAGGGCTGTCCAGAATGCGGATAATCGAAAAAATGATTTTCATCATGAGATTCGACGGCCTGCCGAAATCGGCGATGAAGAGCGCTCCACCCTTTTTCAGGACCCGGTAAATCTCTTTCAACGTCGCGACCTTTTTATCCGTCGTGAGATGATGGAACATGAGGCTGGAAAAGACCCGGTCGAAATGCCCGTCCGGATACGGCAACGAGTCCGACATCGCTTCCTTGAAGGAAAGCTGCACCCCCTCCCTCGAAGCTTTATCGGCGGCCCTCGCCAGTATTGCCGGGTCCCCGTCCACACCGTACACCGTGGCATCGGGATGCGCGTTCTTGATCATCACCGTAAGCGTCGCCGTGCCGCACCCCACGTCGAGGATCGTGCTCCCCTCCCGGATGTGCGCCTGGCGTATAAGCGCGGACTTGAACCGCCTTTCCCGCATGGTGGCCCCCACGAATAAATCGTATACCGCGGTCAGCCATTTAAAGCGCAGGGCGTAGATATAGCCTTCATGATTGTTCTTATCGTGTTTCATTTTTTCGTACCCGCTTCATTTTTCAACCTTCCTTACGATGTCACGATTCCCTGCCCGACGTGCCGCATTCGATCGAGCACCGAATTTATTCAATTGATCGTTCTCTCCAGCTCTACCACCGAATATTTCTCCGCGATACCCGAAATCACGACCGCCCTGGCGTAATGCACGTCGACGATTTCGACGATCTTTACCGCTCCGGATTTTTCCTTCTTGTAATAGGCGGTCGCGCTTCGGGGCCCGGACACGGTTCCTTCGGGTATGTTTCTGAATACCTCGTATTCCTGGCCCACCTGCGCGCCGTCATAACTTCCGATACAGAGATACACGTCCTTATCGGACACTTCGAGAATCATCCCGCGCATGATGTACGTGTGGTACCCTTTGCGGACCCCTATGCAGCCCGTTACGGATCCTGCCGCGATGACGCCTATAAGCATCATGGTAATCAAAATGGATTTCTTCATCATTCTCCTCCTTGTTATTTCGTCTCGGCCCGGGTCTACAAATTATCAGGCGACGAACGCGCATCCGAAACATATTTTTCAGGGAACGCGGTGAAAGACTCCCCGCACTCCCGGGAACAAAAATAGTAGACGGTCCCCTTGTACTCGAACGACGCCGGCGCCGTGGCCGGGTTCACCTTCATGCGGCACACCGGATCGACGGCAACCCCCTCAAGCTTTTCCATATCCAGCCTCCCTGCGACATTTCTAAATGCACGCACGACCCCCGGATCGAACTGGTTTCCCGCGCCCCTCTCGATCTCTTCAAGGGCGGCGCCGGTATCCTTTCTCCGGTTGTATACCCGGACGGAGGTCATCGCGTCAAAAGCATCGGCGACGGCGATGATGCGCGCGTCCGGGGGAATGTCTTCTCCCCTGAGCCCCTCCGGGTAACCGCTGCCGTCGTATCGTTCATGGTGCGATTTCACCCCTGCGACGGCCGTCCTGAACGCCTCCACGTCGCGTACGATCGCTGCGCCGATACGCGTGTGGGTTTTTATAAGCGCGTACTCCTCCTGTGTAAGCTTCCCTTCTTTCTTTAAGATCGCATCCGGGATCCCGATCTTGCCGATATCGTGAATAATGCCCGCCTGGTACAGCGCGCCAAGCGCGTCCTCGCTCATCCGCAGCTCTTTTCCGATCTCGCGCGCGATGCCCGCAACCCGCAGTGAATGGCCTTCCGTGTAGGTATCGCGCGCGTCGAGCGCAGCGCTCAGGCCTTTAAGAAAATCCATTTTCGAGGATTCGAGAAGGCTGCTTTTCCTCTTCTCTTCGCTGGAAAGATAACCGATCAGCGCGCCGGTGACACAAAAAATTGACGCCTGTAATACCAGATCAATATACATCACGCGGCCATGCATGGCAATGTGAGCGGATGAGCCGACGGCGGACAGTAATCCGAAGAATACGCCGAAGCGCGGCCCCAGGAGGTACGCGGACAGGATTATCGGCATGTAATATAAATGCCTCAGCAAATCGTGGTACTGGGGGAAGTACAGAACCGCGGAAGACTGGAACAGGAAAACCCCCAGGATGGCAGCGATCGCGGAAAGGAGATTCCATGTCCCCTTCCCCGCCCATCCTGATGACAGCTTATAGTGTAGCCCAAACACCGTCATGTCAGAACACCCCGAATTGAAGCGCAAGACCGGCGGTAAAGCCCCCCGCCTCGGAATCGCTCAGTCCTTTCCTGTCGACGCCGCGGGTAAACCGGTAACCGGCTCCCACGCCCACGCGGAAATACTTCACCACGTTCACGTAGAACGAAAGCTGCGGCTCCGCCGCGAAGAAGGCATCCATGTTGTGATTCATATTCCCGGTCGCGGGGTCGTTCACCCGCACCCCGCCCCCGCCGATAAGTGCGGAAAGGGCAACATTGACGATCCTTCCGGGGTTGAAGACATACTCAGGGACAAGCCCGTAATAACCCATCATGAGGTTACGATCGCCGTAGGGACTGTCGGCGTCCACGTTACTGGCCAGCCCGTACCCCGCGATCCCCAGAGAGAAGAAATGGTTGTAGATCAAACCCGCGCGGGCGCCCATGAGAAAACCACCCTCGCCGTTAATGATCGTATACCGCGCTTCGGGTCCGATATACCCGCCGTATTCCGCGTCACCCTTGATGAGCGTGTCCTGTTCGGCAATGCCCGGAACAGCCATGAGCATTATTACCATACACACGAAAAGCTTTTTCATTTAGTTTCCCTCCTTTCCCTAAAGAATATTCCCCCTATTAATCCCAGGACCGATGAAACCGCGGTAATAAGAACCGCCACTATGAAAATCGCGACACAACACATATCATACCCCCTGCCTTCGAATGGATTTTATCCCTGCCCGGATTTCACGGCCTCGCCTTTAAATACCTGAAAATATCCCGCAGCAGATGCCGCTCCTCGATGATTCCGAATCCCGCCTCCCTGATATGCCCGACCGTACGCCTGTTGACGTTAAAGCCAATGAGCCGCGAGGTGAGGGGATTCATCATATCGAACACGATCCCCAGCAGTCCCTTGTCGGGCCGCATGTGCTCCAGGAAAATCGCCGTGCCGTCCTTTTTCAGCACCCTCCTCATTTCACGGAGCGCGCCAATCGCGTCGGGCACCGAGCACAAGACGCAGGTGGTGAATACGGCATCGAAGGAATTGTCGGGAAATTTAAGATCGCCCGCGTCCATTTCCAGAAGCTCGATTTTCTTGCCGAGCCTGTCCGCGCGCGCACGCGCCTTCGCGAGCATTTTAGGGCTGATATCAATCCCGGTATAGTCGCGCGCTCCGTCCGGGTAGTATTCGAAATTCACTCCCGTCCCGACACCGATTTCCAGAATCCGTCCCCCGGGCAATTCGGAGAAGAGCATGGGCCTCCACTCGCGGCCGCCCATCATCTCCATGGGTGCGGCCCATAGATCGTAAAAATACGAGGTGCGGTCCCATTTCCTTTTTGCGTTCATCGCGTAATTCCCCCTGCGATCAGTCATAACCGGCAGCCGGTCTTCTCCCTGGAATCCAATGCGCGCAACGCCAGGGGAATGTCGTTTTCGACAGCCCGGAACAAATCAAATTTCGTGGTTGTTAAATCAGCAGATAAAGGCGTTGTACTGCAGGTAAAGGGGCGGAGCCGACGCCGGAATGGTCCGGACCGGTACCATGCTCATGAGCCCGATCGTGGAAAAGGGATTCTCCCGGCCGTGAAGCGCGCAGAATTTCTGTGCCTGAGACGATATTACGAATTTTTTCTCCGCGGGGACAACAGAAATAGTGGCGATTTCCCGGCCGGTTCCCGCGCAAAACGATTGTTCCCCGGAACAGCAGCATGGTTTCGATATGCTCCCCTGCGATGCATGGGCCATCGAAGAAGCAATGCTGTCTCCCGACGCAGCACTACACTTCATTGCGCATGCGCCGTCGGTGCACACACCGCCGGCAAGGACAGCGGTTGCGAGAAAGATGAAAATCAAAGCTTTTGCCAGTAATGTCATTCTTTCGTTTTGCATGGTTCATTCACTGCTATTGACACGGGCTGTACAAAATAAGTCGCTAAAGCCCAGTAATTCTATCAATATGGTAGAGTATACCGGATACCAGTGATACGGTCAATAAATTATTTAACGATTTTCCTATTAATCGATGTTTTTTGTCAAAACCGGATTCCAATGCTGCTCAATATAACGTTCTCAGGCCTTTACCCGGTTTCGTCCATGCTTCCCGAGCGGAAGCCCCGGATGTCCAGCGCGATGTATGCGAACCCCAGCCCCCTGAAATCCCGCGTGAGCGCATCTGCGAAATCCCCGTCCAGGAACGCCGGCATGTCCGCCCGCGGAACCTCGATGCGCGCGACGTCGCCGTGCACCCTCACCCGACACACGCGAAATCCCCGCTCATGGAGAAGCTTCTCCGCGAGGCCAATCCTCTTTAATATATCCGCCGATAACGCTGTCCCATAGGGGATGCGCGTCGCCAGGCACGGCGCCGCGGGCCGGTCGTGCGAGGGCAGGCCATACATGCGCGCGAGCTCCCGCACCTCGTCCTTGGAAAGCCCCGCATCCCGCAAGGGGCTTTTTACCCCGAGCTCCGCAAGCGCCCTCTTCCCGGGCCGATACGCCCCTTCGTCGTCGGCGTTGGTTCCGTCCAGCACGCAGGCGAGGCGTTCGGCGCGCGCACGCTCGATGAGTCCGGAAAAAATCTCCTTCTTGCAATGATAGCAGCGGTCCCGCGTGTTGGCCCTCACGCAGTCTACGGCCAGGAGGTCTATCGGCGCCACCTCATGACGAACCCCCAGGATTTGGGCGATCTCCTCGGCCATGCCGCGCTCTTCCGGCGCGTGGAGGTCCGATACGGCCGTAACCGCGAGGACGCGCCCCCCCAGCGCCTCGCGCGCAACGGCAAGCACGAGCGCGCTGTCCACACCGCCGGAAAAGGCGACGAGCGCGCTTTCACAGGCGCGGATGAGCTCCTTCAGGAATGCGAGCTTTGTCATGATGTCGGGGGAAAGGCTCATGGGCGGATGGTAGGGGAATTGCGGGCGGGTGACAAGAACTTTTGCGTGCCAGGAGGGACTGTTCACTCCGCCTTGAATGCGACGTCCACGTACTTGTCGCCGAGCTCAAGGTCAAGCTGGTGCGCGTGCAGCAGGATAAGAAAAGGGATCGCCAGGCAGGTGCAGCTGTCGCCGCGCCCGACCTCTGTGATGCGCAGCTTGGATGTTTCGCCCTTTTTGACCGGCAGGTCGAGCGTTTTGTGGTCGGTCAGGCCGATCGAGCTGTTCCCCGACTGGTACACGGTCAAGCCATTTCCCTGTTTTACCAGCCTTGATATCAGCTGGTATCGAATTTGAGCGGTCCCCTCCGGTACCTTCACTTCGTATAATTCTCCCGGTTTTCTCCTGAGCTCCTTTTCGGGAGATCCGTTGATCGAGATTCGCGCATCCCACTCCTTCACCGCGTCCGAGCTGAAATCGAACACGATGATGGCGTCGTCCTTCTCGCCGGAATACTTATCTGCGAGATAGCCCTCGATGTCCTCCGTCCCCATACTCGCCCGGATGCCTTCGAATACCCTCCCTGCGTCTGTAGTCTGAGCTGAAGGAAGGAGGTTGATTGTGTACTTGAATTCAATATCCAGCCTCACCTGGTACGCGGACTGTTCCACGAGCATAAATAGCAGGCTCTTGCCTCTCCCCTTGAAATCGAGCTCGTTCTGTCGGAATTTTGTTCGGATTATCCCTGCTTCCGGATCGCTTGATTCGATCTCGTATCCGTTTTCCTGGCAGTATTTGAGAACGGCTGCGTAAACAGTCTTCTTGGATCGCGGAAAGGTCCGGTTTTTATTGAAGGTCGACTTCATCTCCAGCGAGGTGCACGAAGGCAGTAAGGAAGCTATGAGGCATACGCAAATGCACAACAACGGGATCCCTTTCATGGCACTCCTTTTACTTTAGCGACCCGGCTTATGTATGACCGCGGGCTTGTTTAAAGTGGATGCGGACTTTATCGTATGGCAATCATATAAGGCCTGCGCCGGAAGGACAAGGATATTTACGGGCACGGGAGCCTTCCCCGGGCCGTGTCCGCTAAAGAGGCCGCGGCGTCCCCGCTGATGTCCGGCCCTTACCCGCGCAGGCGGACGATGTGTGACGACTGGCATGAGCGTAGAAACACTGCGATTGCGCACAAGCCTGTACATAACCGAAGGATTTCATTAAAACTTCTATGCATGATGGTCAGGTGAAGATGAAGGTAACGATCGGTTCCACTTCGGGCTCTTTGTCATAACCGATGGAGCGCATGTACTGTTCCCTGAGTAGTATAACGGCCTCAATTCTTTCTTCGGGCGTTTTACCGAGCCAGTAACGCAGGTCCGCGGCATCGTCGTCGCGGTCCACAATACGCACTATGGATTCAATGGAAGTTTTCCGTTTCATGGGGGATGACCGTCAGATATTAATATATCGAATTATTTTTTCACCGGTGTCAAGCTTTAATCATACGCAGGGCACCTTGTGAAATTACGGCAAATATGCATCAAAATAACCCGTATGCCGAATATACTATAATAAAAATCATTGAATATTTTAAAATCCTGCAGATGATGAAAAACGTAACGGCATTCAAGAGGCGCACACCAGGCACTCAATCGCATTGGGCGGTTTTTTTCCGGAAAGTGAGAGTTTGGAAACAGTCGCAGTGGGAGGAATTTTCCCCATGGACCAGGACATGATTCCCCGGCTGCTAAAGGAGAAGTCGATGATAGTATTCAGATATATCATGATCATTCTGTTCTTGTTCATTTCAAGCGCCCCCGGCAACAAGGTATTTCTCAGAACCATTCCCCTCGAACAACTCGTCCGCTTATCGGACATGATACTCGTCGTGCGCCCGCTTAAGCCGTTCATGGCCAGCGAGTCCATTAAGATACCCGGCTACAACAAGCGCGAATCCTCGAAAATAATTCCCGATTTTCAAACACACTCTTTGAATGTGGAGGTGCTGCGCGTCGTCAGCGACAGGCTGCACAAGAACTTGACAGGCGCGAAGATCGCCATCTACCCGGCGTACGCGCAGGAGGGCTTATACCTGCACACCAAGTACTACGCCGAGGGAATTGCGAAATCCCCCCTGAATTACAGGTACGATTCAATCCTCAGCGAAGAATCGCTGGAAAAGGAAAATGAATTCGTCGCCTTCGTCACCTACTCATGGACGCGCGAAGGCGGGCAAACCGATTTCGAATTTACCGCTGCAAGGAGCTTTGACCGCGCCGAGGTGATTCCAAAGGTCGAAGAGATGCTAAAGAAGGTAAATCAAACGGAATAGAATTATTTAGGGGCGCGGAGCCGTTCCCGCCAGTCCGCAAATAATTCCCGGACAACCGGGACTTCACGGAGGTCGTCATGACGCCATCATCCGAACAGGCACTCAAGGGACTCAGGGATCTGTCGACGCTGCAATGGTACGTCATCCCGCTCCTCGCGGTGGTTTTTTACATCTACACGCTCGAAATCAAGAACGCACGTGAATCGAAAAACTGGGACGCAGTGTTCGCGGGCCTTGCGCTCTTCGGCACGGATTTCCTGTTCGAGACCATAAACGGCTGGGTGTTTGCGCTGTCCTGCTACTCGGCGCTGTGGACGACGCCCGGGGAAACGGCGCTTCGCACCACCGTGGGCTGGAATATCGAGATAATGTTCATGTTCTCGATCGCGGGGATCATCTGGTACAACACGCTGCCGTTTGACCGGAGCACGAAGGTCCTTGGGATACCGAACCGGCTCTTCTGGGTAATCGCCTACGCGATCTTCTGCGTCTTTGTCGAATGCCTGCTGAACATGGGCGGCCACCTGGTGTGGGACTGGGCGTATTACGGACGAAGCCTCAAGGGCGTGTGGCCGATTTTCTTCTGCGCTTACTTCCCGCTCTTCCTCTCTCCCATGCTGGTGATCGGATTGAAAGACGACAGGCGTAAGGCGATTGCCGTGGGGGCGATATACGCGGTCGCGGCGGCGATGAACCTGCTGGCCTTCTGGGTGCTGGGATGGAATTATTGAGTTTAATTCCGTACGATCAGAATGTCGGGCCCGTGCTCGTCAAGCCATTCCATGATCCCTGGATTTTCCCCGGATTATCCAGGTGACTATTCCCTATTGGGGCTTAAGTGAAATGAAATTTTACACCTGGGCACCTGAAGCGTATCAAACCCGACTATCGTGAGTGCTTTATTTTTTCGCAATGCCTCGTTGAGCGCTTCGAGCGGGATTTCTATCCTAGATACGGGAACAGGCGTTATCTTGATATCCGCGAGCAGGGATACTACCCCCTCCCTTGAAGTCCAATTACCCATGCTTTGTGAAGTGGCATCGATCCAGTTTTTTGCTTTGGGCACCAGTTCCATGATATCCAATTCGGGAGTCGCTTTCGGATAGAATACCGCGATGGCATTGGCTGTATGATTTCCGGCATCGGGTGCAACGAGATAGAATCGCAGGGAATTGATATTCTTATAATTCCTTATTGAATCGAACTCCTTTTCCGTCAGTGTGGCAATATCCGAATTGCCCAGGTCGGTACAGGTCAGCTCGGGCCCTCCCCATAAATTGCGCAATTTTTCCGCCGAAAAAGTACCAATGTCCCTTAAATCGCTTAATCCGCCTCCCGTGCCGTCCAGGGTTGCGTGTTGCGATCCGGGATAGAAGCTGAACGCTCCCTCGCCTGGAATATAGTATTTCTCAAACTTGATCCTGATAAAGTTTTTAATCAATCTCTCGGCTGCGATCTTATTTTCCGGTGAGGCGGTATTCCACAAGTATCTCGTCACCACTCGTAATGCCTTGGGCGTTTTTAGATTCCACTCGTGCCACTCCTCAAATTCGTTGTCCCCGGGAATTGATTTCACCAATTCCTTAAGGATTGTGTTAAAAAGCTCGTTTTTATAACGCAAGGGGTATGATGCATTAATATTGTTTCCGTCATTATCCACGAACGCCTTCAAAATCGAAGCGGTATTCGATAAATCCATTTTAACGAGCGTACCGCTTTTCGACTTTGGACCCCAAAGGCCTGTTTCGGGATCCTGATTCTTATAAAACCACCCCAGCATCGCCTGTTTTGATTCCGGAGAAAGATTGTACAGGTTGTATTTTTCAACGGTATCATCTTCATGATAAAGGCTCAATAAATCCCTGGCGTTATGAAAAGTAGTTTGGGGAAATTTCGAGGCGATCCACCCGACGGTGGACACCTCATCCAGATAGGCATTCATTTTTTCAGGGGTATTGATTTCATCGAGATATTTCAAAGGATAGTAAAGCCGCAATCGCTGTCCTGTTTCTTGTGCTAACGCGGAAAGATGCATCAATACATTTCCCGTGGGCCCGGTGTAGGTGCAATACGGATACGAGTCGTCCATGAAAGCGCCTGTTCGGGGATTCTGGAGGTTCAGGTAAAACTCGAGTTCCTGCTTCTTGTCGCTAAACTTTGGCACCTTGATCAATCCTTCCCTCGTTGTCAGTTGCGAATGCAGATTCCTCATGCAGGTTAATGCTTTGATATATTCTCCCTTATCGATATAGTAGGCCAATCCCAGCATCTTGAATTCGAATTCAGCCATGTAATAGCCCTCTTCCTGGAGCTGCTTGTTAAGCCTGAACATTCCGGGAATAGAAGGGATACTCACATACACGATGACGCCAAAGAAAATAACGCACGCCGATACACCCAGGAAAATATTTTTTAATCTGCTCATATACTACCCCCGCAACTAATGTTTGAATTATAAAAAGTAGAATAATTAAAAAGCCTCGAGTATTTTTATATATATATCCTTATTTCCCCGGGAGTCGAGGGCCAAATCGAAACGAAGGGTGATGTTCTTTTTTTTATTCAGCGTAAGCCTGATCCCGGGACCGCCCGCGACGCGGACATTTTTCCCGAAATCCCCGGCATGTTCCTCCACCTCGCCTGCGCCTGCAAATACGGCCGCGCCGATTCTCCAGAAGACCGGAAAGCGATATTCGGCCTGTGCCGCGATCAGGTTGGCGGCGGCATATCCGCCGCCTCCCCGTAAAATCTTGCTTCCGCCAAGGACGGGAAAATAATAAAAAGGGACCTCGCCCGCGCTTCGTTTCCCTATGAATTGAACCCCCAGTACGCCCTGTGAAAAAATCGGGAAATAATGCCTGTAATCGATTCCCATGGTATCGAATGACGAGGAGCCCAGAAATGCCCGGGCGTAATGGACACCTTTCAATTCGCAGTAAGTGCCGCTTCTTTTATAGAGCTGCCCCTTCGGGGTGCTTTTATAAACAAGGTGCGCTCCCATTCCGGAGGAATACATGACACCGGTTCCTCTGAGGTCCCGGTCTACATACCAAGGATCGGTTTCCTTAACCGTTACATTGCCATATTGGAAAGAATATACGGGTCCCGCGTAGATATAATCAAATAGCCGAACTGAACACGCGATATCGACAGGAACGAATGCCGCGTCGTAGGACATTCCGGTCGATCCGGAAACATCGTTGCCAATGCCGTGAAAATCATCGGGAGCCCTGATATAGCCTATCTCACCTTCAATGCTGTATTTGTTGTCCCTAAAATATTTGCTGAAACCGGTTACCAGATCGTATTGTTTTTTTAAATTGTAACTGGTAATAAACTCGACCTCGTCCAGGTCCTGATTTTTACTCTCAGGTTCAAAATAGATAACCGCTCCCGCTCCCAGGGTCAGACTTGTTTCGGCTTCGTAACCTATGACAGGGTGGGCGCCGACCCCCCAGGTATCGGGTTCTTCGGCCTTCAGGTTATTATCAGGAAAAAGAAGGACGATGGAAATTGCATTTACGGTTAGTATCTTCAAAATTATTTTTCCGATTGAGTTACGGATTTCACCGCCGGTTCGAAGCATTCCGTTTTCTTTCCTTGGAGCGCGCTCCCGATAACTCGACCAGGGACTCCTCCGCCCAACGCACGGACGCCTCCGTGATCATGCGTCCCCTTTTTAACACCAGCCCCCAGAAAAACCGTTCTTCCGGCTTGCCTATTTCCCTGGAAAATACCTCGATTATTTTTTCAACCGCGGCCAGCGATTCCAGTTCTTCCCTGCCCTCTTTGATAAATTTCCCCAGTTGATACTCCAGCTCTTCTTTTTGAAGCGCGGACCCAAAAAATACGCGTATTGAAAATTCCTCTCTGATCGGGGCCCGTAATACACTGGGAAATTTATTCATCCAGTCCCGGAATATCGCTCTCCCTTCATCGGTTATGTGGTAAATTTTTTTATCCGGTTTTCCTGTCTGCGGTTCGATTATTGAAGACACCAGCCCGCGGGATTCCAGGGACCCGAGTTCACGGTAAATCTGGCTGAGTTTTGCGGACCAGAAAAAGTTTATGGATTCGTCGAATATCGCCTTAAAATCGTACCCTGACATGGGTTTATAATTCAACATACCGAGTATTGCGTGGTGCAGGGACATACAGGACCTCTATATTATACAAGTTATATATAACATGTTCAATAAACAATTCAGCGATTTATTGTCAATAGTTTTTTTAATCAAATCCCTATGACTTGAACCGGAAGGCATAACAGCTCGTGTGGTGCTTGGAAACGCGAAGCAAGCTTTATTGCGAAAAGGCTTAGTTTTAGGCGTGGCCCACGGCAGGATTCTCGCTAATGAAAGCGCGGCCCGCCGCACGGTAGTACGCGGTATAAAGACAGATACGTATCCACTCGGCGGGAGGCTGTTCCGCGACCCCCCTCACCTCATGCAGTTGAACAACCCCGTGCACCACAGGCACGCGGCGCAGGGCACGGGGCTGATATGGCAGTCCTGCTCGAAGTCCTCCGTCTGCACCAGGTCGCACAGCGCGAGACTGCAGTCGTAACAGAAGGGAAAGTCGTACCGAAGCACTCCCTTCCGGAACGATGCGAATTCCCCGGCGTTCCAGATATCAATGATCGGACTCTCCCCCAGGTCACCGAACACGAAGGGCTTCACCGTGTTCATCACACCCCCCAGGTAGCAGGTGAACCGGTGCCAGAGGAAGTGGCACGGATGCACCTTCCCGTCCCACGAGACGAAGACGCTTCCCTCCTCCACGAAGTCGCACCGGCGCGCGCTGTGGGGGACGGTCTCGGGGAGCGTGAGCTCGATGCCGTACCGCTCTGCGCACGCGCGGGCCTCCGCGAAGGCCTCGCGCGTGCGCGCGAGCATCGCGCCGTCGCGCGCCAGGAGACTTTTAATGTTGAGCGACACGCCCTGCGCGGCCGCCTCGTCCACCATTTCCTTCGCGAGCCTGAGCACCCCCGCCTCGGCGGGGGTGCGGGAATATCGGCCCAGCGCGCGGAAGTACAGGGAGATATCGGTTGCCCGGGCGGCGGCACATTCCTCCCAACGTTCGTAGAATTCGAGCGCGGCATCGGTGTTCGTGTCGTAAGCCGCGTGTCGGACCATGGGGGCGTCGTAGGGAAGGAGCTGGGTGACCAGGGCGAACCGTATCCCCCGCCGGGCAGCCCCTTCCAGCACGCGCGGCAGCTCCATTAAATTTTCGCGCATGGCGACGAACTCTATACCGGCCTGGAAGTCCCCCCGCCCTTCCCGGCGCGCCGCGTCGACGAGAATTTCGACCGCTTTCATGGCGTCGGTCGGGTGAAGGCCGCTCGCAGCGCAGGAGGCGCCCGGCGCGACGCTGTCGGCGGAAACGCACACGCGGTCAACCCCCGAGCGCATCAGCGCCCGCGCCCTCTCCGCCGCTAATAATATTCCGTTCGTCTGGAAGCCCACCCGCCCATGGGACGGCATGAGTGATTTCGCCCTGGCTACGAATTCCTCGAGCCCCGGGTGGAGGAGCGGCTCGCCGATTCCGGAGAGAACCAGTCCCTCCAACCGTGGAAATGCGGGCTCGAGCGCCCGGAAATGCGCCTCCGAGAGGTCCCCTTGGGCGATGTTCCCTCCCCCGCTCTGCTTCACGCACATGCCGCAGCGAAGATTACAGCGCGTGGTCACCTCCACAAAGAGCCTTGCGGGATGGTCTTTCAGGGCTGCGGGGGCATTTCCCCCCGCGCGCGCGTTTTCATTGTCCATTGTCATATTATACACACAATTAATAAAATGTAAAAATTATTTCTTGACACCTTTTGGTTTTCGTCGCATTTTGATCATTATGCGGCGCGTGGACCATTGCATTCATGGGGATCACTCGTTTCAAAGCGCTCATGTCACCGTTTCAAACCAGTATTCCCCCCTGTGCATATTCGCCGCGAAAATAAAGAATTCGCGCATGGAGGACTCAAATGGACAAGATTTTAAGGATCGACATGGGGGCCGCCGGCGGCCCAAAGGTTTCTGAAGAGCCTGTGGGCGCATACGCGGGCCTTGGCGGGAGGGCAATGACCTCCACCATCGTCTCGAAGGAAGTTCCCCCGCTCTGCCACGCCCTGGGCGCGGAAAACAAGCTTGTGTTCGCCCCCGGGCTGCTTTCCGGCTCCGCGGCGGTCATTTCCGGAAGGCTCTCGGTAGGATGCAAGAGCCCGCTTACCGGCACCATCAAAGAGGCGAATTCGGGCGGACAGGCGGCGATTGCCATTGCGCGCCACGGCTATGCCGCGATCGTGCTCGAGGGCAAGCCCGTGAAGGACGAGCTCTACGTCATTCACATCAAGAAGGGCGAGGTAACGATCAAGCCGGACAAGAGTCTCAAGCTCCTTCCCAACTACGACCTAGTTGACAAACTGAAGGCGACATACGGCGACAAGATCGTGTGCATGTCGATTGGCCCGGCGGGAGAGATGAAACTGGGCGCGGCCACCATAGCGGTCACCGATATGGAGATGCGTCCCAGCAGGCACGCGGGACGGGGCGGCGTGGGCGCAGTCATGGGTGCGAAGGGCGTAAAGGCCATCGTGCTCGATACGACCGATCTCAAGATGCGCCAGCCCAAAGATCCCGATAAGTTCCGCGCAGCGAACAAGAAATTCACCGAAGGGCTCAAGAGCCACCCGGTTACGGGACAGGCGCTGCCTGCGTTTGGCACAAACGTACTCACGAACATCCTCTGCGAAGCGGGCGGATACCCGACGCGGAACTTTTCTCACGGCGTATACGCGGACGCCGCGAAGATCAGCGGCGAGACCATCGCCGATATCGAGACCAAGCGCGGCGGCCTCGCGACCCACGGATGCCACACCGGATGCGTCATACAGTGTTCGGGCACCTATGTGGACAAGAACGGGAAGTTCGTCTCCAAGCAGCCGGAATATGAGACGGTATGGGCGCACGGTGGAAACTGCTGCATATCCGACCCGGACGTGATCGCGCAGCTTGACTTCCTTGACGACAATTACGGGGTCGACACGATCGAGATGGGAGCGACGATTGGCGTTGCCATGGAGGCCGGGATTATCGAGTTCGGTGACGCACAGGGGGCAATCCGCCTGGTGAACGAGGTGGGAAAGGGAACGCCGCTCGGGCGCATTCTCGGCAGCGGCGCCGAGGTGACGGGCAGGGCCTTTGGCGTGGAGCGCGTCCCCGTGGTGAAGGGGCAGGCAATGCCCGCCTATGACCCGCGCGCGGTGCAGGGGATCGGTGTTACGTACGCGACGAGCCCTATGGGCGCCGACCATACGGCCGGCTACGCGATCGCGACCAACATCCTCAAGGTGGGCGGCTTCGTAGACCCGCTCAAGCCGGAAGGACAGATCGAGCTCTCGCGTAATCTTCAAATCGCGACCGCCGCGGTCGACTCGACCGGAATGTGCCTTTTCATCGCCTTCGCCGTGCTTGACCAGCCCGAGACCTTCCAGGCGCTCATTGATTTACTGAATGCCTTTTACGGCCTCTCGCTCACCGCCGACGACGTGGCGGCGCTGGGCAAACAGGTGCTTTCTGTAGAGCGCGACTTCAACGCGCGCGCCGGCTTCACCGCGAAGCAGGACCGGCTGCCCCGCTACTTCCTGACCGAGAAGTTCATGCCGCATAACGTCGTGTTCGACGTGAAGGACGAGGACCTCGACAGGGTTTTCAACTGGTAAAAGCCGGGCCCGGCGGGGATGGATGCGGTTCGTTCCCGCCGGTTTCCCGGACGCACCAGGGGGGTAGTCATGAAAAAGGTTAATTTGACGAGCATTGGCGGGGAGAAATCCCCGCCAATATTCCGTATAGCGGTCGAGCGGGGACTGGCGGACGAGTTCCTGGTCCTGTTTCAAAATGGGGTTTTCATGCGGGCCCGCGCCGGTATGAGCGCGGGGGAATTCATGGAAGGCGTGCTGGGCCTGGATCCTGAATATATCCGCACCCGTGTGAGCACTATATTCCTGAACGGCATGCCCGTGGACGACGTCGAGAAGGCGCATCTCGCCCCCGGCTGCGTGCTTTCGCTTTCGGCGGCTATGCCGGGGTTGGTGGGGGCGACATTGCGCAAGGGCGGCATTCTCTCGCCCATGCGAAGCGGCATTTCCTACCGCGAGGACGCATCCGCGACCGGTGGCGGGGGCTTTCTGGTGCGCCTCAAGCTCTTCAACATGATCATGCGCGAGGCGGGGCCCGATATCCTCCTGGGCGGAGTGATCGTTCCAGCCTCCGCGGCGCGCGCCGTGATTGACCTGCTCCCGCCCGGCGCCCTCTACCGCGAGGAGATGGACCCCCTGCCTGAAGGTGATGTCCTCATCGAACTAATCGTCGAACCCCTCGGGGGGCGCGCGGGATAGCCGGGGGGCGTGGAGAAAGAATTTATGGCGCCGATACACGTGACGGTAAAACTTTTCGCCTCGCTCAGAACCGGGCGCTTCGAGGCGCGCACCATGGAGCTCAATCCGGGGACCAGCGTGCGCACGGTCGTCGAGACGCTCGGCATCCCCTTGAACGAGGTGACCCTGATCCTCGTGGATCACAGGCACCGGGACCTGGACTTCGAGCTTTCGGACGGCCAGACCTGCGCACTTTTCCCCCCGGTGGGCGGGGGATGAGCACGCTCAGGGATTACGTCACGAGCGCCGCGCGCGACGGGCACATCGCCGCCGCCGATATTCGCGCCGTCGCGGATTGCTTTGGCTTCGGCCTGCGCGAGACCGAGGAGGTCGCACTGGAGCTCGGCATCATGCCGGAGCGGTATCTGCGCAACACCGGCTCCATTTCCATGGAAGAACAGCTGAAGCTGCTGCGGAGCACCGTCGCGGTTATCGGCTGCGGGGGGCTGGGGGGCTGCCTCATCGAGATCCTCGCGCGCCTGGGTGTGGGGAGGCTCATCGTCTTCGATCCGGACTCCTTCGAGGAGCATAACTTCAACCGCCAGCTTTTATGCGACACCGTGTCTATCGGAACCCCAAAATCCGACGCGGCGGTCCGCCGCGCGGCAGCGGTGAACCCGGCGGTCGAGGTGGCGGCCTATCGCGCCGCGTTCACCCGCTCCTTCGGGCGCGCGGAAATCGCCGGCGCGCACGCCGTCGCCGACGCGTTGGACGATATCCAGGCGCGCCTGGAGCTCGCCGTGGCGTGCCGGGGGCTGGGCGTTCCGCTGGTGCACGGGGCCATCGCGGGATGGTATGGCCAGGTTGCGGTGCAGTTCCCCGGGGAAAAGATTCTTGAAACCGTCTACCCGGCCTCCGGTCAGGCAAAGGGCGTGGAGGTGAGGACCGGAAACCCCGCGTTTACGCCGTGGGCCGTGGCGAGCCTCCAGGCTGCCGAGATAAGCAAAATACTCCTGGGCCGCCCGACCGCGCTGCGCGGCAAGCTCCTCTGCATCGATCTGGAAAACATGGATTTCCAGGCCGTAGATATCCGGTGAATTCCGGCTGCCCCGGTTGATTCCCGCCGCGATTTCATTATATTGTGTTGAGGTTGAAGGCCGCTTTCCGGAAGCGCATGAATGGGAATGGGCACGCATACGGGATGTTACCTTTCAGGCCCCGGGGAGTGTGAACCATGAGAAACGTAGAAATCGACGAAAAAATTATTTTCAAGACGATTCGGAAAATGCTTGCCGCTTACAAGGGCAGGCTTATCTCGCGCAGAAACGTAAACGATTATTATGACCTTTGGTCGCGGAAGGAAATCATGATCGAAGGGAAAAGGAGAAAAGAAGTGTTTTTCGCCGCCGTCCGAAGGCAGGGAAGCTATGTGGGATTCTACTTCATGCCGGTATACCTGGAATCGAAACTCCAGGAGATGTTCGGCGAGCCCTTGCGGAAGCTCCTCAAGGGAAAATCCCACTTTCATATAAGGGAAATGAACGAGGAGCTCAAGTCCGAAATCGCGAGATGCCTCGAAGCCGGCTACCGGCTCTACGAAGTACGGCGCTGGATTTAAAAACGGACCGCCCCCGGACGGGGGCAGTCCGCCAGTGTCGCTGTCCGCCCCTTCCCCCCTCCTACAAGTCCCCCCACTCGCTGTCTTCGTTGCTCGCCGGCGTGGTATAGGTTCCGGCCGTCGCGTACACCCTATAGGTATAGTTGACGAGCGAAAGGCCGGTATCGCTATAGTTTGTCACAGTGCCGCTCAGGGTCGCAATGGTCCCCCATGATCCGTAGCCTTTCCGCTGGAGTACATACGATTCCGCGCCCGCGACGGCGGTCCATTGAATATTCACGATCCAGTTCCCGCCATCCGTAGCGTCCAGGCCCGTGGGCGTCGCGATGATACCCATGCCGCCGTTGGCGGCGCTCAGGGCGCTCTCCCCCCATATGCTCACCGCGCTCACTTTATAATAATACGCGACCCCGAGCGACATCGTGGTATCGTCCCATGAGGTACCGGTCAGGCCCTCCGCGATCTCCGTGTAGCTTCCCGATTCGCTGTCGGAACGGGATATCGAGTAGGTCGCGGCCCCGGTCACGGCATCCCAGCTCACCGTGATCTTGTTGTTCACGCCGTTGGTCGCCTGCACGTTGACCGGCACGCCGGGCGCACTGCCCACTGCGCGTCCCGAATCGGCATCGCTTAAGTCGCTGTCGCCGTCGTCGTTTACGGAGCGCACCCTGTAATGATACGTAGTGCCGGCCGTAACCGTCGCGTCCACCCACGTGAGATCCGTTACCCCCGTCGCGACTACGGCGGTCTCGTCAAACGGGCCCGCCGCGGAATCCGCGCGATACACCTTGTACGAGGTCGCGTTCGCGCCCGCGTCCCACGAGAGTGTAATCTGGTTCGTCTGGCCGTCGGAGGCTTGTATGTTTTCCGGGACCTCGGGCAGGACGGCACCGGTGGAGGCGGCCCATCCCTCGTCAGCCGTGCAGGCCTCGCCCTCGCCGCCCGCGTTGGCCGCCGTTACCCGGTAGTAATAGTGCGCGTCGACCGCGGCCGCGTAATCGGTATACCCTGTCGCAGCGAGGTTTTCCGCGAGCGCCGTGAACGGGCCTTCCGGGGCATCGGCCCTGTACGCCGTATACGAGACCGCGCCCTCCGAGGAACTCCACGAAAGCACGACCTTGTTCCCGTACTGCCCGTCCGTTGCGGCGAAGGCCGCGGGTGCGAGCGGCGGGTACGGAAGCGCGGAGCCCGCGTCATAATTGCTGAATGCGCTCGCCCCGTCGCCGTTGACCGCCTTCAGCTTGTAGTAGTACGCGCTCCCCGCCGATACGGTGCTGTCGGCATACGAGGTGCCGGTTATTCCCGCCGCGAGCTCGGCATAGATTCCGTTCCTGGTCCCCGATCGGTACACGGTGTACGAGGCCGCGCCCTCCGCGGCCTCCCAGGAAAGCCCGACCGAGCCGATAGCGCCGTCGCTCGCCGCAAGGTTCCGGGGCGCGACCGGCGGCTTGGGCGTGCCGCTTCCCGCGTGCCCCCCGTCTTCCGTGCTGAGCACGCTCTCACCGCCGTCGTTTTCCGCGCTCACCCTGTAATAGTACGCGCGTCCGACCGTTACGGCGGCGTCTTCCCACTCGGTCCCGGTGATCCCGCGCGCGACGCGCTGGTACTCGCCGTCGGCGGTGTCCGGCGACTTGTAGACACGGTATTCCCCTGCCCCGGTTACCTCGTCCCAGGTTACCGCGACCTTGTTGCCAAAGGCGCCGTCGCTTGCGCTCACCCCCATGGGCGCTCCCGGCGCGGCGGTCTTCGATTCACCGCGCCCCCCGTCGTCGCAGGAAAGCGTCAGGAGGGAAAATATCGTGAATGCAAAAGCGGCGCGAATCGCGTTCGTTCTCATGGAGCTCCCCCGTCAATTGGTTTCTTTTTCCCGTTCCCGTCCAAGCGTGAGTCCCGCCGGATCGGCCCCACCCCCCGCGCCGAACATGCGGTAGGTGACTCCCACGCCCATGCTGAACCTGTTCTCGTCGTAGGATTTCCGGAGGTAGTGCGTGGTGGGCCCCACGACATTGGTGTACTCGGTCGTGTACTGGGTTTCCTTCACGAAGAACATCTTGAAAATGCCTATGGAAATATCGGTCCGGTCGTCCAGCCGTATCCCGACCCCCGCGCCCACGGAATGGCTGGACAGGAGCTGGTCCGCCTCGTCACGCGCGCTGTCCTTGATGCCGAAATTGTTGTAGACGTAGCCCAGGCTCACCCTCATGGCCGGACTCAACGCCCACTCGATGCACGCGCCCGCGCGATAGCCCAGGCCGTAATCGTTCTCGCGGCCGTCCAGGTCCCGGTACTGCCTGAGCGAAATCTCTCCCGACGCCTCGACGCGCAGCGACGGGAGCACGCTGTACGAAATCCCCATCGAAATCGTCTGCGGGTAGGTTACCTTGAGGGTGGACTGTCCGTTACCGCCGGGGGACTGATAAATCATGTCCTTGCCGGACGTCCCGTCCTTGAAGATGTCGAGCTTTCCGCTGGACTCGAGGTTTTCCGGGACCAGGAATTTATTCGTGGTCTTCTTGAGCACCATCGGCGCGTAGTATTCGTAGCGCAGGCCGATATCCGTTCCCTTGAGGACCGATACGTACTCTCCCGGGCGGAAATGTGCGCCCAGGATGACGCCGGCCCCGTGGCCCTGCGTATCGACATCGATGTTCCAATCGTTTACGAGCACCGTTTCAGGAGCCGATCCCGTCTGATACGTGTAGGATATATCGGTCACCGCGATCTTCATGTTGCCGTGCGCGTTGATATAGCGCAGTCCCCCCGCGACCGAGATTCCCTTGTATACCTCGTACGCGTAACCCGCCGTCATGCCGATATAATATTCCGTGCGCACCGCCTCCGCCTTGCTCTGGAAGCTGTAAAAGTCGTTGCTGCCGTCCTGCTCGAGCAGGGTCTCGGGCGTGGCGAGGTTCCCCCAGTCGATCACGGCCAGTCCCTTGGGGAAGGTCATGCCCGGCGCCGCCTGCATCACGCCCACCCCGAAATAGGCCGCCTGCCCCCCGCGCCTCCAGACGACGTTCAGGTCGGGCAGGGCCGGCGCGGTGGTCTCCGCGTAGTATTTTCCCGGGAGCGTGTCGCTAAACGCGTTGAGGGAGTGCGCCGTCGCGTGCGCCCCGCCGCCGTTGAGGTCGATCGCGTAATAATCCATGGTATGCTCGCGGCGCGCGTAATAGGTCTGGCTCGAGAACATCACGTAGAGGCCGTCGCGCTCCATGAACGCGAGCCCCGCCGGGTTATAGAACGCCGCGTCCGCCTCGCGCGAGGCGTTGCGGTTGAGCGTGCGCACGTATTCCGCGCTCTGATTGGGATAAATGCCGTCTTCCTGGTGCAGCCGGGACGCGTAAGCCCCGGCACACGGCAGGATCGCGGCCCATACCAGCAGGATCGAGACCGTTCGTTTCATGCGCATCACCCCTCCCTTCATGGTCACCTTCTTCATGCCGGCCTCACAGCCCGTCGTCCCACGCGGCGCGCCAGTCGTATCCGGTACCGAACGGGTAGGGGGCGCTGCTCCCCTGGTAGAGAATCACCTGGTCCTCCCCCATGTAGTGGAAGGTCACGTAGGAATTCGGGTCCACGACCTTGTTCCCGTCGTCGATCACATAATGGAAGTCCACCGTGCCTATGGAATCCCCCCACGGCGTGGTGACGGCATACGTACCGGTCTGTATCCCGTCCTTCACGAACGCGCTCTGGAGTATGCCCTGGGTCTGGCCGTTCACCACGAAGCCGTCGTACGCGGCCGCGCCGCCGTTGTCGTTATACGGCACGCGGATCGTGAAACCCTCGCCGTCATGGTTCCCGTCCTTGTAATCCGTCAGGGTAAGCCGGTTCAGTATCTTGGTCCCCTCCGTATAACCCAGGTACCATTCGAGGTTTCCCGCCACGAGCCCCCCGATGTTCACCGTCTTGGTGGGGAGCTTGCTGCCGAACTTCGATTCCCACCGCGCAAAGGAATTGTTCATGAGCGGCGCATAAATTCCCCAGTAGAATTCCTCCATGTTCAGAAGCTTGACCGCGAGCGTGTAGGTCGCCGTGCTCGCCCCGTCCTCCGCGGTCACGGTGACGCCCACGTCGGTCACCAAGCCCTTCGTGAGGGAAACGCTCACCGTCTTCACGCCGGCGGCGTGCTCCCCGCTCCCGCCGTTAATGCTGATCGAGGAAACGTTCGGGTCCTGGGCGGTCACCGTGAGATCGATCGTTGCGCACGCGTAGACCACGGCCGCGTACGATGTGCGTTCCGCCTGAAAGCCGGCGGCATCCGGCGTGCCGAACGCGTGATAGAGGGGCCTCATGCTCGAATTGACCCCCGTCACGAACGCCATGGCCGAAAGCTTCGCGTTGGTGTTACCCGTCGTCTTCGTGATGGTGATCGTATAATCCCGTATAGTCGTCCCGTCCCCGCCGGTCACGCGCACCAGGAGCGAATTCGTGTCAAGCGGGAGGTCGATGGACGCGGGATCGGACACCGCGGCGCCATCAAGGAAATACGCGACCGTCGCCTCCGTCGACTGGGGCGTCGCCGTGACCCGGATGGGGACCATGGACGCGGAAACCGTCGCGGCGTAATCCGAATTGGCCGTGTCGCCGGGATCGAACGCCGGGGTGAGCGCGCTCACCCCGTCTATCGCGAGGACCGAGAGGTTCGCGTTGTCGCTCGCGCTGGAGCGGCGCAGAATTTTCAACGTATAGGAATCCGTACTCGCCCCGTCCGCTGCGGTAATCGCGATCACGATGATGTTCATGCCAATCACGAGATCCAAACAGGCCGGGTCGGTGACGGGTATATCGTTATGGGTGATTTCAACACAGGCCCCCAGCGCCTCCCAGGCCGCGGCGGCCGTGAGGCCCACCTGTTCCGCCTGTGTCTCCGCCGTGTATATCCGGGTCGCCGATGCCGCGTCGAAAGCCGGGTCGAGGCCGGTGATGCCGCTCACCGACAGCTCCCCGAGCGTCGCGCACTCGGTCTCTTCCGCGTTGCGTACAACGGTGATCCGGTAGGTGTGCGCGCTCCCGTCTTCCGCCGTTACCGCTATGATCAGCCGGTTGTCGTCTCCCACGTTCACCGTAAGGGAGGGCGATTCGGCCCCGCTCGCGAGCCTTTGCCCGTTCACCGTCATGACCGCCTTGCGGTGATCGAGCACCGGCGTAACGCGGATCGCGCTAACGCCGTTACGCACGGTGAGCGTGTAGGCGAAGTCCGATGGATTGAAGGGATAATTGAGCTCCCCCTCAGAGATCGCGAGTGTTTTAATGAGCGCGTCATCGCTCAACCCGCTCTCGAATTCGGTTATTTTGCCGCTGCCGTGATCGCAACCGGCGAGCGAGAGAAACACGAACGCGCCGGCCAGCACGCACGCGGAAAGACGCGTGAAAGAACGCATGGCACACCTCCGGGGTAGTTGCGTGAGACACGAGCCTGATTCGTCGGTATCGTCCGGCGAAGAATCCACATTTTATAATATTCGACAATGCCGAACGATATGCAACATTACCGAATAAACTTAACGTTGTCAAGAATTAATATTACTACATTTATAATTTTTGTCGTAATATTAGAAATACCGTTTTTTATTAACAGACTTGTTGCGAAGCTGCCGTCTCGCGCTCGCGGGGAACCCCTGCGGGAGATTTTAAGGCGCTTTGCCCCTTATACCCCGAAAAAAATTGAGTTATGCAACAAGTCTCGTATACGACGGAACGGAGAAACCGCACTGGACGAAGCATGCCGGCCGTTCCCGCGGCCGCGCCCGTGGAATACTTATTGCGCAAAGCAGGGGGCTGATATTATCTGGCGGTGGACGCCGCGTCGCGGCGTGAAGGGGCGCGTACATGACGAAGAAAGCGAACGGCGTCGTGAAGGGACAGATTCATTCGCTTATCAAGGCCGCCGATATACTGGAACTCTTTCTCAAGGAAAAGAAGCCGCTCGGCCTCGCCGATTTCGCCGAACGCCTGGAGATGCCCAAGACCACGATCCTGGGTTTCGTCAAGACCCTGGTCGCGATACATTTCCTGGAAAAAGACCCCATAACGCAGAAATACCGGCTGGGCCCCAAGATGCTGCAGCTGGGCCTGCGCTACATCACCAATACCGACGTCATCACCCTCGCAAAGATTTGGATGGAACGGCTGTGCCACAAGTTCAATGAAACCGTGAATACCGGCATACTCGTCGGCGACAGCGTGGTGGTCATTTTCAACGCCTCCCCCGAGAACGAATTCATGACCGTACCGCGCGCGGGCACGGCCATCCCGGCACATACCTCGTGCATCGGGAAAATGCTGTACGCGCACCTTTCACCGAAACGCCTGGAACGCATCCTTGAAACCTACGAGTTCATCCGCCTCACCGAAAACACGATCACGGACAGGGACGCCTTTCTAAGGGAGCTGGAGGAGGTGCGCCGGGAAAAGGTGAGCTTCGACCGGGAGGAAAACTTCAAGGGTCTCGCCGGGATCGGGGGGCCCGTCTACAATTACACCGGAAACCTGATCGCCGCGTTCGCCATAACCGGGAAGGCCGATACGATATACCGGAAACGGGAGCAGATTATAGAGGAGGTCAGGAGCTCGTCGGTGGAGATTTCACGGCAGCTCGGCTACCTCCCGGGCGAATAGGGCTCCGGGAATCCCTGCCGGACATGCATCCCGGCTCCCCGCAATTACGTAATCCCCCGCTGGTTTTTCTCATCCTTTCCTTTCAGCGCCTTCATCTGCCGGTTGAATTCATCGATATGCTGCATCCTTGCCAGGAATTCGGGCGAAGGGCGCGCGTCCCTTTTTCTCTTTACATTCTCGATGAGAAGCTTGCCCGCGAGCGCGCACCCGAGGAGTATCGCCATTGACATGAGCCTGCCGAAGAGGCCCGGGGGCAGTACCCCCCTGATCCCCAGTACAAAAATGATGATGAACCCTGCGGCAAAGCCCGGGAGCCAGAGCATCGGAATGCGGACCATGCGGACCTCCACGATGCGGAAACGATTTCATAAAACCGCAGCGGCGTCAATCGCTCTCAGGCGGCGGGGGCGGGGCGCCGATGCGCGCAGCGGCAGGGGAAGCGCCGTTATGCGGCATGCAAGCCGTGGGGCCCGTCCGTCACGAAAGCGTCTTGTATACCCCGTGCAGCCAGTTCTCCAGGTCGTTCGCGTACCATTTCGAGTAGCGCCTGTCGCTGGAGCCGCCGGCCATGTTCGTCTGGAGCGCGGCGGTCGCCATATCGGCGATCATGCGGAAGGACGGGCTGAAGCTGGTGAGGCGCCCGGCGCTCTTGAATATCTGTCCCTGGGGGATGGTCGCCCTGTTGCCGGGGAGCGATATCGGACCCCTGTCGAAGCCCAGGAAGAGGGGCAGCTTCCCCCCGAAGAGCAGGTGCGAAAACGTGAGACGGCGCGTCTGGCCCCACGGGACCGCCTTCACCGCAAGCCCCTCCGCGATCGCGATGCGGAAGAGCTCGTCCCTGCTTGAGTCCGCGTACCAGGAGGAGCGCGGGTTCATGAGGATGGTATCGAAATTCCCGTAGTAGTCGTTGAAGATGCCGGTTTCCTTGACGAGGTAATCTACGACCTCGCGGCCCATGCCGTGGTCGCCGAACACCACGCGCAGGAGCGCGAGATACACGGACTCGAAGAGCATCGCGCCGTGCGAATCGGGGGTGTAGACGCACTCCCAGTCGCGCAGGGCCGCCCCGTTCGCGCTGTCGGGCAGGAGCGGACGCAGCACCTTCATGAGCTCCTGCGCCTGGAGCGAGTAGAGGTCGAAATGCATCTTCTTCATGTAATCCGCGTTTATCACGCGCTTCTTTCGCAGGAGTTGCGCGATGCGCATGGAACGGTACGGCGCCATGGGAAGATTTATGGGCTTGTCCTTCCCCAGGTGGTTCAGGTCCTGGTTCGCCGTGACGATGTAGCCCTCGCGCGGGTTGTAGCTCGCAGGCAGCTTCGCGGCGGGAATGAAGCCCTTTGAATTGAACTTTTTGTCCCACGCCGGATGCGGTATAAGGCCGCTCACGCCCTTGGGGCGCCGGAAGGTCCTGCCGCTCATCTGGTAGCCGATATTTCCCTGGGTATCCGCGAGCACCCAGTTGAAGCTGAGCGCCTCCAGGCGGCGGAAGCATTCCATGCCCTCCCGCACGTTCTTCGCGAAGGGCAGGTTGAGAAATCCGTTGAACTCGCCCGCCCCGCAGCCCCGCGCCGCCGACCAGCAGAGCACCAGGCAGTGGCCGTCGCGGAACGGGTCCCCCTCGAGCAGCCCCAGGTCGTTCTCGTATACCTTCTCGACGACGGGCTCGCCCTTTTTCACCTTTATGATTTCCTCGCGCACCTTGAAGGGCTTCCACTGCGCGCCGCGCAGGTACTTGCCTTCCCTGCACTGCTCAACGCGGAAATCGACGGAGTCCATGAATGAATAGGTGGCCCCCCAGGAGAGAACATTCGAGCGCCCTATCGCGACGCCGGGCACGCCCGGAAGGCTCGCGCCCGCGAGGACGTTATCCGGAAGGCGCATCACGATCTCCTGCCATATGTTCGGCAGGCGGTTCACCTCGAGGTGCGGATCGTTGCAGAGAATTGGCTTCTTCGATTCGGTGAGCTTTCCGGATACCACCCAGTTGTTCGAGGCCATCATCTTGGGAAGCTTCGCGAGCCAGTGCGCAGCCGCGGGAACCAGGGGCGGCTCAAGGTGCACCTTTTTCAGGAGATCGGCGTCGATCTTGTCGGTCAGGTAGGGAAAGAGCTCGCCCAGTTTCTTCCGGGGAATGTCGTTGCGTATCATCTGGACGATGAGCCGCTCCATCGCGACCTGCGCGTCGCCCAGCCCCAGGTATCCCATGATCTTTCCCAGTATCAGGCTGTCCTTTATCTCCCAGGGCCCGGGCGCGTAGCCCATGAGCTTGAACTCCCATACCGGCCCGTTATCCGAAAGGCAGCGGTTATACCCGTCCCGGTAGGCCTCGAGCTGCGCCCTTACGTGCGGTTCCAGGCGCTTGACCTGTTCGTCGGGGTCGGGAAGGAAGTTCATGCGGCGCATGTAGCGGTCGATCTCCACCAGCTCCGGGTCCCCGGCCAGGCATTCCGCGGCGCGTCCCTGGAGGAGCACCCGCGTGAGGAGGGTCTGGAGCTGCCGGTCGTGGGCGTGCACCCATCCCTGCCCATACACGCAATCCTCTATGGTGCCGGCCGTCACCTCGGGAACGCCGTGTTTATTGCGCCGTATGCGCACGCTGCCGTTCGGCCCGGTCAGAACGAGTTCGTTGTCTTTGAGTTTCATGGTACGCCTCCCGTGGAAACGCTTCTCCCGGCCCGTCTGGGGACATGCACTGCAAGGAGTACTTCGGCATGATGCGGTGAGCTTCGAATGCGTGATGATAGTATTATGGAGAACCTGATATGTCAAGCGGTAAAGGACCGCCCGGACGGTCGCCCCCCTGTAGAGACGCGATTAATCGCGTCTCTACAGGGGGGCGTATTAAAATCTTGACAAGATATCCGCGCTTTTACATGGTATGGGGCGCCGCCGATACGCAATTCCCCGGCGGACGAACGCTTTTCACCAAAACCATGTACAAGAATAAAACCGATTTCCTGAAAAAGCTCAAGAAGCTGAAGGTCAAAAAGCCGATCATGGACGCCTACGAGGCCGTGGACCAGCGGCATTTTTTCGACGCCATGTTCCGCGACAGGTACTACGGCGACGAGCCCCTGCCCCTGGGATTCGGAGAAACGAGCGACCCGTTCGTCTCGCAGGCGCTCATGCTGAACCGGCTCGCGCCGCAGAAAAAATGGAGGGTGCTTGAGGTGGGAACCGGCTCCGGCTATTCCACCTCGCTCCTGGCCCACCTTACCGAGTACGTCGTGAGCATCGAGATCAATGAGGACCTCGCCCTGGTCGCGAAAAGGAACCTCGCGGCGGTTCACGTGAGCAACGTGCGCCTTTTCGCCGGCGACGGGACCGAGGCGAACCCCAAACTGGGCCAGTTCGACGCGGTCGTCGTATGGGCGGCGTGTATAAAGCGGCCCGTGTCGCTCATAAGTCGTGTCCGCTACGCCGGGAGAATGGTCTTCCCCATGGGCCCGCCGCACCAGCAGCAGATATCGCTGCTCATCAACCAGCCGAAGGAATCGACCGAGGAGCTCTTCCAGACGACCTTCCACGAGATGTGCCTGTTTACGCCGCTGTACGGGATGTTCGGGATCGGGTGAGTGCGGGTATTTTTCATCTCACCCGGCCGCCCCCTTATTTTTCGAATCTTATTTAAACCCTATTTTCCGCTTTTTTATCTTCGGTCCCGTTTCCATTAATCCGCGAATAGACTGAATTATCGCCTTGATCGCCTCATCATGGAGGCCAACCTTTCGTTCAAGCTCTTCAAACTTGCGCGACAGCTCTTTCCGGACGGAAAGAATTTCACGCAATTTGATAAAAGCCCGGACCACAAAGGTACTCATTTCGACGGCCCTTGGAGTATTTAAGATTGCCGCCAGCATGATTGCTCCGTGTTCCGTAAACGCGTGAGGGAGCGCTTTTGAAAATTTAAGCCGTGCGAGGTGGTCACAATTTGTGACCACCTCGTCCTTCTCTACTTCATTGAGCTGAAACATGAAGTCCGCGGGAAAACGTCCCGGATTACGTTTTACCGCCTGATTGAGAGCTTTCGTGGGGACACCGTATAATTCCGCGATATCAGCATCGATCATGACCCTCTGGCCGCGAATGAAGAGTATCCTGTTGTCTATCTTGTTTATGACACTGGTGCCCGCCACAGCTTACCGTCCTTGATGTCCTGCATTTTGTTCGCTATTGATCGCGTTGGAATTATTATGCCGATGGTACTGATACGTACACCATGTGATTTTCGAGTACACTTATTCCGGTATACCCCTATTTTTCATTCCCCCGTCTTATAACAATACCTGCACCCCATGATGAGAATCTTGGGCCCCTCGGCCGTTTTGAGCGGGGTCGCGTAGAGCCCCTCCATCTGTGTGAGGAGCGAGCCGCAAAGGGGGCACACGCGCTCGCCCGGGGCGCGCAGCCCCCGCTTCCCGAAGACCATGCGGGGGTCCACGGCGTCGGGCTCCGCCTTTTCCGCGCTGGCCGCGGATTTTTGCAAGCCACGGACCTTTTCCTTTCCCGACTCGTACAGCGTGAGAAGGTAGATGAAAATCGCGACCCCTATGACGAATCCCAGGAGATACAGGAGGTAGCTCACCGCGTCCTCCGCGTCACGAAATTCATCATGACCGTGTCCGCGCCGGGGGGCGAGAAGGTATAATCGCCGTATACGTCGAGTACCTTGAAGCCCTCCTTCGCCAGCAGCGCCGATACTTCCTTTTTGGAGTAAATGCGCTGCACGTGGGCCTCCACCGCGAACGGCACGCCCTTTCTCTTGAACTCGAGTGTCGAGACGACCTGCTTTTTCCTCTTGTCGTAGGTGTTGCTCCATTCGACCTCGGTCCCACGAATAGTATACCGCGTAACGCGCCCGTCGAAATAGGTCAGGATGTTGTGCTCCGTGGTGACGTCGAACATGAATACGCTCTTCGCGTGCATGGCTGCCCGCACGCAGCGGAGCACCTTCGCGAGCTCCCGCAAGGTCAGGAAATAATTCATGGTGTCGTGGACCGAGAAAATAAAGTCGAACTGCCGCGCGAGCGAGAAGCGCGTCATGTCCCCGCAGAAGATGCGGAAGTTCCTGAAGGCGCGCGCGCGCGCCACCCGGAGCATGTCGACCGACTTGTCCATGCCGTATATCTCGAAGTCGTCCTTCGAAAACTTGGCCCCGAATTTCCCCGTCCCGCAGCCCAGCTCCAGGATGGGTCCCGGGTCGCGCATGTACTGGAAAATGAGCGTGCGCAGGTAACGGTACCACTGGTCGTAGTCGACGTGGCGGAGTATGTAATCGTAGGCGAAGGCGAGCTCGGTGTAAGGCTCTTTCATGAGCGCCCCCGCGCGCGCACGAGCATGTCCGTGAAGGCCTCGATGCGTATTTTCATCGTCTCGGTCATCCGTGTGGGCAGATCGCCCTGGAGGGTGAGCACGGGGACGGAAAGCTTCGCGCGCAGCACGATGTCCTCGATCCCCCTGAAGCAGAACGCCTGTACATAGTGGACCAGTCCATCGATCCCCCGCGCCTTCACCTCTCGGGCGATGTCCTCCAGCCGCGCGTAGATGCCGTAGGGGTACGTGTAGTGGTGGTACGATTCCTCGATGCTTCCCGGCACCGGCAGGGTGAACTGGCGCTCGACCTCGCTGAACACGACGCGCGTCCCCTCGCGCTCGATCTGCGCGTACAAATCCTTCACGATGGGCGGGACCCCGAGCATCCCCATCCGGAGGCCTTGGGTCATGGGCTCGCGCGCGCCTACCTCCCGGATTTTTTCCTCAACCATGGCCGTGTAGGCGTCCGGATTTCCGTTGAAGTCGCTCGCCTGGAGCTGGACGAGGCGCACCTCCTCCCCAAACGCGCGGTTCTCCTTCCATAAAAGCTCGTCCAGCCGGTGAACGCGCGCGCGCACGGCGTCGAGCCGCGCCTTCACACGCTCCGCCTCGTCCATGGCCGCCCCCAGCCGCGCCGCGAAGTTCGCGAGCGCGCCGCGCAGGGCTTCACGGTCGCGCTCGTACGGATACGAGAAGGGTATCACCTCCACGCCCCGGTGCGCGAGCACCTCCATGAGTGCCTGCGTCTCCGCGCAATCCCCCCCGCACACCCCCACCACGCGCCGGATGCCGTGCTCCATGATCGCGCCGTAAAGCCCGCATATCCAGCTGCACGTCGTGTCGGGAAAGCCGTCCATCTTCGCGCGCCGCACCAGGGCCGCGGGATCGGGCGCCGCGATGAAGAGGTTGTTGACGTCCACGGGCACGAGTCCCGCCGCGAATATGATCTCCGCGGGCACCGTGGAGGTGATGCCAATCCTCGCGTCCGTCGTCATGGGGTATATTCCCGGGCCGTCATGCGTACTATTAGTGAAAGCGGGGCCGGTTTTTTCAAAGACTTTTTATCGGGGGCCGATTCTCCCTGCTCCCGTTCAGCGGCGCCGTGGGTTGCCCGAACAAATGATTGACTTTTCCCCGGCCGGGGGCTTCCATCGGCGTATTATTCTATCGGCGGAAAAAATAATGCAGGATGAACCACGGGCCGCGCTCGAATATTACACGCTCATGATCGACCACCTTCGCGAAGGGGGCTGCTCCCCCCACAGGGTGCGGGCGCTCGAATCGCGGCTGAAGCTCCGCGAACAAACCGGGACCCAGGCGAAGCTCCAGGAGAAACTCGAGGAGCTCAACATGCTCCACGAACCCGCCCTTGCCGCGCGGCTCGACGAGCTGTACGCCAAAGAAAGGGCGGCGCGCGAATCCGGCGACGACGAATTCGCCCGGCTCTGCGCCCAGGCCATGGATGCGACCGGCGCCGTCCAGGACCTGAACGCCCTCCACACGGCCACCGTGCACTGGGACGAAAAAATCAGGGAGTTCCTGGAAGCCCGGGAGGATTTATTGTACGCGCTCACCGGGGCGCTCATGTGCTGGGCGGACCTGAAAAGCCTGCACGACGCGGATCGTGATCGCGTTCCCGCCCTCTTGGGACTGCGCGAGATGTGCGAGAAGATCGAGGCCGCGGGCTTCACGGCGGGCGGGCTCCTCGCGCACCCGTGGTACCGCGCGCACCTCACGGGCGCCAATGCACTGCCGCCTGTGACGGACCGCGAAATAGACGGCATGCGCGGCTGGCCCGATATCGACCCCGCGGCGGTCGCGGAGATCCGCGCGAAGGTCGCCGATTCGCTTAAGGATCTCCAGGGACGCGGGTCCGCGCTCGTACGCCTCGCCGCCGCCGAAGAGGCGCGCACGCTCCCGCGCGAATACCTCGCGATCGCCCCCGACGACGCGCCGGGGCCGTACACGTACGTGAAAACCTGGGAAGCGAAAGGATAGGGAAACCGGGGTGGACGAACAACTGAAAAAACTGCTCTCCGGATACGCCGCGGGCTACGAGGCGGTCAGGGACCAGCCGCATATGCGGCGGACGCGTGCCGTCTACGAGGAGCTTTTCGCGCTCGCGGAAAAATCGGACGGCCTTTCCGTATTCCAGCGCGACGCCGAGCGGCTCCGCATGGCCGCCCGCATCACCGCGGAGCCGGTCTACGACACCTATTCCTTGCAGCGCGAGAAGCACGATCCCAACGAAACCCCGCTCCGGGACCGGGAGGAATCGGTCATGCGCGCCGCGAGCTCGTCGCGCTCGCCCGACGAGCTCGCGTATCTCGTAGAGCTCGAGATGGCGCGCGCCAAGAAGGAGATCGCGCGCGATTCGTTCTTCCAATATCTGGTCGTCTCCCTCGCGAACAGGCTTTTCTCCTACAACATTGGGAAGGCGAACGCCCGGGTAAGCCCCCGCGACTACCTGGGCCCGTTCATCATGGTGCGGGAGGAGATCGCGAAGAGCTACCGCTACATGGAGCATGCCTTCGGCCTGGGCTGGGACGCGATCACGGGCACGCCCCGGTATCTCAAATGGCTGCTGAACTTTCAGCCCCTTTCAGCGGACACCACGCGCGTGTATTCCGCGCTCGATCCGGGGAACCTTGAGTGGATGCGCGAGGCGCTTTTTGAAGAGATATTGTCGGATAAATCGGCGGCCGGGATTCTGATGCGCGTATCGGACCATGTATTCAACCCTTCGCCGGACGAAACGGAAGCGAAGGCCGCGCGCGCGAAAACCGTCGCCGCCGCCTGGGACCACATCAAGAAATACCCCTGGGCAGACCGGGAAAAACTGCAAAACGCAGACTATTAAATAAAGAACATGCGTCGCGGCCGATGCCGCGCCGCATTCACATAGAGAAAACCACGCATACGGGGAGAAACACAATGCTTGAAATCCAGGACACCCAGGTCGATCGTCTCGGGGAGTGTGCGATCGACACACCGCTCAGGATCCCCAAGTTCATCGACGAGGGACAGCGCATCGTCGTCGACGTCGATTACGAGAGCCTTCGAAAATCGATCGCCGGGAACGGCGACACCGCCTCGTTCGAGAACGCGGGTCCCCGCAGGAAGATATTTTTCGACCCCGCAAATACTCGGGCGGCCATCGTCACCTGCGGGGGACTGTGTCCCGGCATCAACAACGTGATACGGGGCATCGTCCTCGAGCTCTTCCATCAGTACAAGGTTAAATCGATCTACGGCGTGCGTTACGGCTTCGAGGGCCTCATCCCCAAGTTCGGCCACGGGTTTATGACGCTCACCCCCGAGGTCGTTGAAAACCTGCACATCGAGGGCGGCACCCTGCTGGGATCGTCCCGCGGAAACCAGAACATCGAAGAGATGGTCGACACGCTCGAAGCGAACTACATCTCCATCCTCTTCACTATCGGCGGGGACGGCACCCTGCGCGGCACGCAGGCCATCTATGAGGAGATCGCAAAGCGCGGGCTCAAAATCTCCATCGTGGGGGTGCCCAAGACGATCGACAACGACATCTCCTATGTCGATCGCACCTTCGGTTTCGAAACCGCGGTGAGCACGGCCACCCCCGTGCTCTACAGCGCCCACGCCGAGGCGAAGGGCGCGCGCAACGGCATCGGCCTCGTGAAGGTGATGGGGCGCGATTCCGGGTTTATCGCCGCGACCACCGCGATCGCGTCGAACGTGGTGAATTACGTGCTCATCCCGGAGGCCCCCTTCCGGCTCCACGGGCCCGGCGGTTTCCTGGAGCACCTGCACCACCGGCTCGTCACCAAGAAGCATGCCGTGATACTCGCCGCCGAGGGCGCCGGGCAGGAATACTTCGAGGGGCTCAACGAATTCGACGCATCGGGCAACAAGAAGAAGGGCGATATCGGCACCTATCTCAGGGACCAGATAACCGGTTATTTCAAGGAAAAGAACACCCACATAAATCTAAAATATATCGACCCCAGCTATATCATACGAAGCGTGCCCGCGTCCCCGGACGACGCCGTATTCTGCATAATGCTCGCCCAGAACGCGGTACACGGCGCGATGTCCGGCAGGAGCGGCTTCCTGGTGGGAAGATGGAACAAGTTCTTTACCTTCATCCCCCTCAAGCTCGCGACGAAGACGCGCAAGAAGGTGGATCCCAAGGGATACCTGTGGTCCATCGTAAAGGAAACCACCGGGCAGGAGGATTTCACATAACGTCCCAGGGCGCGGCGGGAAGGGGACGCGGCTTTCCGCGTATTAGCCTTGACAATCATGCGCGGTTTATCTTATTTATACCTTCAGGCGGGCGTATCCCCGCCGCGCGGGCGGCTTAATCCGCTTTAAGGCTACTACAACGGTAACGATGAACATACTGGAAATACAGGACCTGGTCAAACATTTCCCCGAGGTAAAAGCGGTGGACGGAATCAGCTTCTCCATTCGCGCGGGAAGCTGCTTCGGGCTGCTGGGGCCCAACGGGGCGGGAAAGACGACCTCGATCGAGGTGATCGAGGGCATACAGAAACGGACCTCGGGCGAAATCCTCTACAAGGGCTCCCGGCGCGGGCCCTCGTTCAAGCAGGAGGTGGGCATCCAGCTGCAGAACACCGAGCTCCCCCAGTACCTGAGCGTGCGGGAGACGCTGGAGTTTTTCAGGAAACTCTACGAACGGAGGGCGGACTTCGCCTGGCTCGTGGAGA
Source organism: Spirochaetota bacterium (assembly GCA_004297825.1). NCBI lineage: Bacteria > Pseudomonadati > Spirochaetota > Spirochaetota bacterium. The sequence goes on along the minus strand of SCSX01000036.1, from coordinate 135,103 downwards.
TATGCAGGCTCGAGGAGATCATCGACCGCGACAACTGGAAGATATCGGGCGGGCAGAAGCAGAGGCTCCTGCTCGCCATCGCCCTGGCGAACGACCCCGATCTCGTATTCCTTGACGAACCCACGACGGGGCTCGATCCGCAGGCGCGCAGGCACCTCTGGGAGATCGTCCGGCAGATACAGGCGCAGGGAAAGACCGTGATCCTCACCACGCACTATATGGAAGAGGCACAAATACTGTGCGACGAGATCGCGATCATGGACCACGGCAAGATCGTCGCCCTGGGCTCGCCCGAAGAGCTCCTGCGCATCCACGCCCAGGGTTCCACGATCGTGCTGAACGGGCCCATCGACGAGAAAGCCCTGGGGGGCATCGCCTGCGCATGGAGCCGCGAGGAGGACCGTATCGAAATACGTACCCTTACCGTGAACGACTGCCTTCGCGAGCTTATAAAGCACGACGTCGACCTCACCGGCATGACCATACGCTCGCAGAACCTCGAGGATATATTTCTCATCCTCACGGGACACACGCTCAGGGGGTAAGAAATGCTCGGGAGAATGTGGACGATATTCGTCGCGCGCAACAAAGAGTTCTACCGCGACCGGTCGGCGTTCGGGTGGAACATACTGTTCCCCTTTCTCGTGATCATCGGCTTCAGCTTCCTGTTCAACCAGGACCGGCAGGCGATGTTCAAGGTAGGCGTCATCACAACTCCCGGCGCGATAGTAAGCCCCGTGCAGGCGGCGCGGTTCGAGGAGTTCAGAAAAACGCATTTCCTGGAATTCGTGGAGCTCGCGTCCGCGGACGAGGCGATCTCGAAGCTCCAGCACCACCGCATCGATATGCTCGTGGACCCCACCGCCGGCGAGTACTGGGTGAGCCGCTCCTCGCCCAAGGGTTACATTACCGAGAAGCTCCTGGGAACGGGCGCCGCGGCCGACACGGCGAACTTCAAAAAGCGCGAAGTCGAGGGGTTTGATATACCCTACGTGGAATGGATGTTCCCCGGCATACTGGGCATGAACATGATGTTCAGCGCGCTCTTCGGCGTGGGCTACGTCGTGGTACGTTACCGTAAGAACGGGGCGCTCAAGCGCCTGTCCGTGGCCCCGCTCTCCCCCTTCGAGTTTCTCACCGCGCAGATAATCTCGCGCATGGTGATTCTCATCGTCACGACCGCGATCGTGTACGCGGGCTGCGCGCTCATGTACGGGTTCCAATGCCGCGGATCGTACGCCTCGCTCGCCTTCGTATTCGCCCTGGGGGGATTTTCCATGATCTCGCTCGGGCTCCTCATCGCGGCGCGCAGCGCCAGCGAGGAATTCGCGGGGGGCGTGCTCAACGTCCTGTCGTGGCCCATGATGTTTCTCTCCGAGGTCTGGTTCTCGCTCGAGGGCGCGAAGCCCTGGGTGAAGGGCCTCGCGAAAATATTTCCCCTCTCGCACATGGTGGATTGCGCCCGCCGCATCATGAACGACGGCACACCCCTGCACGAAATGCTCCCCCAGGTGGCGGTGCTCGCGGGATCGTCGGTGCTCTTCCTCGCGCTGGGTTCGCTCCTGTTCCAGTGGCAGAAGAAGTAACCGGCCGTGAATCGGGATACCGCCGTTGTCGAATAAATAGCTTGATTTCTCCGGCAGATATGATTATTTTGAACCAAACTAGATCAATAATGGTTCAAATGTCATGAAATCAATCACCATTCACAACCTTGAAGACTCCCTTGAGTCGATTATTAGGGAAAAATCAAGGACCCAGGGAACCAGCCTCAACAGGACCATCCAATCCCTTCTAAAACAGGCACTCGGGCTCAGTGAGAAAAACCCCAACAACCACAGGAACGATTTTCTCGATCTGTTCGGTGTCTGGAGCCGGAATGACCTGGACGATTTTACCCGGCGCACAGCTGAATTCGATAAAATAGACATCACAACTTGAGTTCACCCCGCGCCGCGGGATACGTGTCTACCATGTAATATGCGCGCACCTCGCCTTTCACCTCCCCGGCATCATACTCGACGCTCACCCTGGTCACCCTTCCCGCGGTATCGGCCTCGACGATTGTGCGCTTGGTGTAGTAGAGGGGAAAGGCCTTCCCGGTCTTTACATCGATCAGCAGCAGGCTGAAGACGTGGTCGCCCTTTTTGAGCTGCCCGCCCGTCACCGTCGCCGATGCGGACGTTTCCCCCGCCCTGAACTCTATCGTCCCCGCGCCGGCTGGGGCCGTTTCATACCCTCTGCCGTGAAGCGCCATGGTGAGCCCGCCGAACACTGCCATGTGGCCCGTTTCATATTCGGACATCCCCATGAGTTTGAGGAAGCGCCCGTAATGCTCGATCTCGTCGCATTTCGCGATTGCGTTCAGTACCGGGGAACGGTCTATGGCGCCGCTCAGGGGATTCGCATGCGCCGCAATTCTATAAAAGCCGAACGGCATGTCCCAGGAGCCCACGAAGTTAACCTTGAACCCGTCGTAATTATAAAAGGTCAGCAGCCCTCCCCTGTACTCCAGGGTGAGCGGAAATCGCGCCGCCAGGGTCGGGTCCACCACGGTGGCATCGCCCTGCAATTTGCCGGGAATCACCCACACCAGGATTCTGCCATCAACGGCCTCCACTGCCCCGCCTAAATAATGGATGGAATCGAATCCGATCTGGTTCCACGAGGGAAGCATCACGGGATTGGGCGCCGCGAATCTCTTGAACTCGAACACCGTCGACGGATCGCCCGTCGATACGGGTATCTTGTACGGCTGCGCGGCTTCCCGGTATCCCGGCACCGCGAACCGGTAGCTGACGTCGAACGAGCCGCCCCTGGAGCCCCTGAAGAACTTGAGTCCAAAGCGACTCATGTTCGTCTTGTAGTCGCCTTTAATCTCCACGGTAATTATTCCCCCATCCGGTCCCGTCCAGGTTTCACGAGGCGTCATCATGAAGAAATGGCCGTCGGCGGATATCTTTGCCTCCATCCTGGGATTCCCCGTCACCGAAATTTTCAGCGTGTCCCGGTCGATGACGGCCTTGACGGTATCGCCCTTCTCCCTGACGAAAAGCGAAAACGCGAGCGCCTGGTTGGCGTCAATTTCCCGGGGAGGCTGTACCTGCAGCCCGCCGAAATTGGACGTATAGATCATGTACGCCCCCTCCGGGGAAAGCACCTCCCCCGGGCCCAGGGTGCATCGGGGATCGTTTTTGCCGATCGGGCCCAGGGGATAATCGTACGGCACGAAAAATACGCCGCCGTTTTCCCCCGCGATAAACACGCCCGTTTTTCCCAGGGCCGGTGAGGAATTCAAATCGTTGCGCTCCTCATCTATGCAGAGATAGGCCCAGCGCAGCGTGCCTTCAGCATTCAGGCAGAAGAGGCGTCCCTCGCCGGAGCCCACATAGATGCGATCGTTTCCGTCTACGGCGGGCGAAGAGCGTATGGGCTCCAGCGTATCGAACGCCCACTTGATTTCGCCGGTGGACGGCTCCAGCGCGTAGACGGTGCCGTCGGTGGAAGGCTGGATGATCGTACCGTCGGACAACTGGGCGGGACTGGAGTAGATATGCCCCCGCAGGCCCTGCTGCCACAAATGCTTTCCGTCCGTCTGGGTATAGGCGCGCACATAGCCGTCGAATCCGCCCAGCACCACGGCGCCCCGCCGGTCGGTGGAGGTTAAAAGCGGCGACGCGACATTGGAGCCCCAGCGACCGTTCGTCCATTCGGTTTCGCCGGCGGCCGTATCGACGCAGTAGACGTTTTTAAGGGCCATATACTGGGAGCCGTAAAATATCCTGCCTGTGTTCACGTTCACGGCCGGAAGCGACCACATGAGCTCGTTGCCCAGGTATTCGGCCTTCTTCTTCCCGGTTTCACGGTCTATCGTGTAGACCAGGAAATTGTCGTTGGGGGCGACGATAGTGCCGTCCTTGAGCATGGCGATATTCGCCTCGAACCAGTCCACGTTGTAGGATTTTATGCCGTAACGCTTTTCGACCTCGGCAACGGGATCGGCCTTGAACGTCCAAACCAGCGCCGCGTTTTTCCGCTCAAGGCAGTAGATATGGGCATCGCCGGAGCCGAAGTATATCCGACCCCTGTCGTCCAGCAGCGCCGAGGAATCGATCACCTCGCCGGTCCTGAATTTCCATTTCAGGGAACCGTCTTTGTGTATCGCATAGAAATAATGGTCGGCCGAACCAATGTAGACTGCATCGTTGGCGTCCACCACACCGCTGCTGAATACGCCCTTCCCGGTCCGGAAAGTCCACGGCCGCAAAGCAGGATCGACAATGGGTTTCACCTGGCTGCGGCCGTTCTGGGGCGCATTGTTACGAAACTTTGGCCAGGGGCTGGCGGGATCGAGCGGGATGTCGTAGGCATACCCGGCGCGCGCCGCGGCGAGCTTGTCAGGCAAGAAGACATGACTGCCGAAAGGCACGGAAGAAGAAACAAGGTAGAGCCCAATAATGAAAACGAACGCGATTGCAATCTTCCATTTGAATATCTTCAACTTGTTTACCAGATCCATCTCGACCCCCCTGAAAATGTCGCTAAAATAACTAAATGAACATTTATTTATTATGTCAATAAAAAAATTGTGATTTACTTATTTTCAAACTGCCGGATAAAGATCATATATTCCGACTGGAGCCCCACATGAACAAGCTGCGCGCCCGATCCGATTCCGAAAAGCAGGTCCGGAAGGACAAAATACTCCAATCCGCGAAGAAAGTATTCTCGCTGCACGGCTACCAGCCCACCACCATCAAGATGATCACCGAGGACGCGCGCCTGAGCCCCGCCTCGTTTTATCTTTACTATGAAAGCAAGCTGGAGGCCTATCGCGCGCTCAATCTTATGGGGATCGATATACTGGAAAAAATGATCACGGAATCCCTCGGCAAACAGTCCCCCGGCGCCGCAAAGAGGCTCAGGGCGGTGTCCGGCGCCTATTTCAGGTTTTTCACGGAGGAAAGGGACCTCTACAACATCATCGCGATCAATCACCTGGGGGTAAGGGAATTTTTCTCCGACCTGGACATGGTCCCGGTGCTTGAGGGAAGGACGAAGGTGCTGCTGGACCTTGTGGCGTCGATAATCGGTGAGGGGATAAAATCGGGTGAATTCCGGAAGGTCGATCCGTGGAAAACGGCGGTGACCCTGTGGGGAATGATGGACGGCGTGCTGATCCTTGAGGTCAAACAAAGCGTGGGATACGTTGACGCAACGATTGAAGAACTGCTGCGGCACATGATGGACCTCGTGCTGAAGGCGCTCGAGGCGTAAGATTCCGCGCTAATCTAGCCCTTTAATTTTTTCTCCAGCCGCGCGATCCTTTTCGCGATCCTTTCCGTGATGCGCGCCCTCTTCGCGGCGGGGATCGGTTCGTCGTCTATCCCGGAATAGATTCCCCGCTCGGAAAGCGCGCGCGCCTCGCGGGCGCACGCGAGCGCCCTTGAAAAATCGCGCGCGCGGTGCTCGAAATGCTTTGCCAGCTCCTCGAACGCGAAGAGGGAGCGGTTCTTCTCCCAGAACACCAGGGCGTCGCCTATTCGTCCCGCCCTCACCAGGGCCGACGAATACTTCTTGAACAGCCCCCGGTCGTGCAGCGCGTCGTCCCCCAGGAAATCCATGACGTCCAGGAAGAGCGCGCGGTCGGTCTTGAAGAGGTGGTGCGCGAGGTTCGCGAGGCTCCGCTTCCCGATCTCCCCGAAGCTGCGCGCCTGGAGCGCCTCGTGCACGCCCGCGACAAGCTCCATGATGAGGAGCATCGAGACGATATCTTCCCGGTTGTGCTCCACCACCGCGGGGATGCGCCCAAGCGAGCCCTCCCGCTGGTACGTGAAGTAGACATCCGGAATCATCCAGCCCGGGATATCGTCCACGCGGACGATGCCAAGCGAGCGCTCCTCCATGGTCTTGAGAGAACAGCTTTCATAGACGCTTTTAAAAATGCGCCTGCACGGATACAGGAGGTCCAGCACGGGGATATCCACCGGGAAGCCGGGTACGCGGTGCATGCGGTAGCGCGTCTTTATGAGCGGCACGTCGAAGCTCTTTCCGTTGAACGTCACGAGCGCCTTGAAGCGCGCGATGATGCCCGCGAGGTGCGCGAGGATCGCGGGCTCGGCGGCATAGTCGTCCATGAAGTACTGCTCGGTCACGAACCGGTCGCCGTTAAGGTATCCTATGCCGATGAGGAACGGGTAGTTCCCGGTGCCGGTGGAGAGCGAGGTCGTCTCCAGGTCAAGGAAGAGCATGTCGCGCGGAAGCAGGGCGGGGTCCATCCGCAGGCTCGTCAGGAGCGCCCGTACGGGTATCGGCCCCCCTTCCGTTCCCGCGCGCGAACGGATCGCGCGCTCGGGAAGGGAACCGGTGAAGCGGTAGATCGTGCGTCCCGCCGCATCGAGCGGCTGCGCCCCCAGCGATTCGAGGGGCGCCGTTTCGCGGCGGGCGGGTGCGCCGCCTTTCTTCTCGTACAGTTTAAGCTTGTCTTTCAGGCTCATGCGCGAGCGACCCCAGCACCCGTGAAACGTATTCTTTGATGGCACCGTCCTCGGAGGGCAGCGGTCCGATACAGGCGGGGCAGCCCGTTTCGCATTCGCACTGCTCGACGACGCGACGCGCCTCGCCCGCCACGAGGCCCAGGATCGCGTACACCCGCTCGGCGATGCCGACCCCGCCGGGGATCGAGTCGTAGATGAAGACCGCCGGCTTCCCGCTGAAATTCGAGCGCGTCTGGTGCGCGACCCGGATGTCGTTCACGTCCGAGAGGGTGAAGATGGGGACGATATTGCGAAACAAGTACGCGATCGAGTAGAGGATGCGCCCCGCCATCGCGCGGCCGGCGATGGCCGCGAGCGCGTCCTCGTCGAAATCGAGCCATGCCGAGGCGGTGTGCATCTCGAGCTCGGGAAGGTCGATCTTGCCCCACCCCAGGTTTTCGTGCGTGTTGAACTTGAGCTTCTTGAACATCACGGTCTTGTTGCGCACGTTCACCTCACCGCGGCTGAGCGTCGTCGGTCCGCACGCGCGGCTTTCGAAGCTTTCGAGCACGTGGATGTCGGTCTTGGTCTCGGCGTCGGTGAAGTAGTCGGACTCGACCTCGTGGCAGAAGGCCATGCGGCTCTCCCAGTCGAGCTTGTCTATGTAGTACTGGCGCCCCTGGTGCAGGTAGATCGCGTCGTTGTGGATGAGCGTGGGGGCCGAGTAATAGTCCACCTCCCCGATCACGCGCGAGCGGTCCTCGTTGTCGACGATCACAAAGTTTTCGTGCGCCGCGGTGCGCAAGCTAATCTCGTTCGCGGGGTATATCCCGCTCATCCAGTGGAACTTGCCCTCGGACCTTTTGAGCACGCCGTTTTCCTCGAGGTACTCGAGCATCTCGGCGGTCGTGCCCAGGTGCGCGGCGAAGCGCTCCGCCGCGTCGAAGGGCAGCTCGAAGGCCGCGCATTTTAAATGGTCCATGAGGATGAGCAGGTTGTCCGGGTTTATAGTCGCAGCCTCGGGGTTGGAGCGGATGATGTAATCCGCGTTCGACGCGATGTACTGGTCGAGCGGCGAGCTCGTCGCGATGATGATCGCGAGCGACGACTTGCCGCGCCTTCCCGCGCGCCCCAGTTGCTGGTGGAGTGAGGACACCGAGCCCGGGTATCCCACCGTGATGGCCGCGTCGAGCATGCCTATGTCGATCCCGAGCTCGAGCGCGTTGGTCGACACGACGCCTATGAGCTTCCCCTCGCGCAGGCCCCGCTCGATCGCGCGCCGTTCGTTCGGGAGATACCCGCCCCGGTACGCTGCGATCTGCGTGGCCGCCCTGGGGCATGCCTCCTTGAGATAGGTGGAGATGATCTCGGTGCGCACGCGGCTGCGCGAAAACACGATGGTCGGGATCTTGTTGTTCAGGAAGAGCGCCCCCACCTTCGCGGCCTCCTTTATCGCCGAGGCGCGGATACCCAGCTCCTTGTTCACGACGGGCGGGTTGTACAGGATGTAATCCTTCTCCCCGCGCGGCGCGCCGTTGGTGTCGATGAGGCGCATGGTCCGCCCGGTAAGCGCCTCGGCGTGCTCGCGCGGGTTCCGGATCGTCGCCGAGCAGCAGATGAAGCGCGGGTTGGAGCCGTAAAAGGCGCAGATGCGCCGGAGCCTTCGCATGAGGTTCGCGAAGTGGCTCCCGAACACGCCCCGGTAGGAATGGATCTCGTCGATCACGACGAATTCCAGGTTTTCGAAGAGCTTCACCCATATCGTGTGGTGCGGGAGAATACCCGCGTGCAGCATGTCCGGGTTCGTGATCACGATGTTTCCCGCCGCGCGGATCGCCTTGCGCGCCGAGTTGGGCGTGTCCCCGTCGAAGGTATAGGTCTTGATCTGGGCGCCGGTCTCGGTCACGGTCTCGTGGAGCTCCGAGAGCTGGTCCTGCGAGAGGGCCTTGGTCGGGAACAGGTAAAGCGCACGCGCCTCGGGATTGACGAGCATGCGGTTCAGCACCGGCAGGTTATAGCAGAGGGTCTTCCCAGAGGCGGTAGGCGTGACCACGACCAGGTCTTCGCCGCGCGCGACCGCGTCGCACGCCTCCCCCTGGTGGGAGTAGAGGCTTTCTATACCGCGCTTTTTGTAAATCTGCACCAGGCGCGGGTCCAGGGACTCCGGGTAGGGAACGTACGTCCCCTGCACCGCGTCGAAGCTCGCCCAGTAGCGCACCTGCGCCATGAAGGGCTCGTGAGATTTAAGGTATCCTATAAGCTGTTCAATATTCATACTGAAACCGGTGTGCGCCCGGGGCAGGTCGCGATGACCGGGAGCGTGCGGTCCGGGCGGCTTCTCGCCTGAGGGGGAACTCCCGCGTATCGGCCCCCTTGACGTGAGCCTCGCAGGAATTCCCTTATGTCGCATAGAGATAATGACCGCGGGCGCGATTCTTGTCAAACGAGAAAATGCCGTCTTCGCTAAAACTCGTCGTGCAGGGCGTCGCTGGAGGGATACATCATGTCTATCTGGGACTTGTACTTGTCCTGCACCGCGTGCCGGCGGAACTTGAAGGTGGGGGAAATCTCGCCCGTCTCGACCGAGAACTCATCGGCGAGCAGGGTGAATTTTTTCACCTGTTCGAACTTGGCGAGCGTGGACGAGATCTCGCCCACGCGCTCCTTGTAGAATTTCACGATCTCGGGACGCGCGATGAGGTCCTCGTTCCCCTTGAAGGGGATGTTCATCTCGCGCGCGAGCGTGCGGAGCATGCCGAAATTGGGCACAATGAGCGCCGAGATGTACTTCCTCCCGTCGCCTATCGCGCAGAAATTGCTGATATACTGGTCGGTCTGAAAGCGCTTCTCGATATGCAGGGGCGCGATGTTCTTTCCTGCAGAGGTGATGATGAGGTCCTTGATCCTGCCGGTGATCGTGAGGTAGCCGTCCGCGTCGAAGGTTCCGATATCGCCGGTCCTAAAGAAGCCGTCGGGCGTGAATGAAAACCGGGTTTCCTCGTCGTTCAGATGGTACCCCCTGCAGACCATGGGACCGCGCACCAGCACCTCGCCCTCGTCCGATATCTTCTCCTCGCAACCCGGGATGGGCGGCCCCACCGTTCCCGGCTTGTTCGCGTACGGCGGGTTCACGTTCATCACGGGGGACGTTTCCGTAAGCCCGTATCCCTCGAGTATGGACAGCCCCAGCCCGCCGAAAAAATACGCGACCTCGACCGGGAGCGGCCCGCCGCCTGAAATGAGAAGCCTGACCCTGGCCATGCGGATGCTTTTCCTGATCGACCTGTATACCGGTGAGAGAAGGAGGCGCAGCGCGAAGGCGTGCGGCGGGATGAACTGCTTTTTACAGCGCCGCATGTATATGTTCGTGCCGGTACGGACCGCGAGCGAAAAAAGCGTCTTCCTTACACCGCCGCCGTTCTGTATCTCCTGCAGCACGTTCGTGCGGATCTTTTCGAACATGCGCGGTACGGAACAGATGATCGTGGGACGCACCTCCGCCATCGCGGCGAGCATTTCCCCGGTCTCGAAGCTCCTCATAATCCCCATGAGCGCGCCCGTGGTCGCGCAGGAGAACACATCCGCCGACAGCCCGAATACGTGGCTGAACGGCAGGTGGCACAGCTTCACGTCGCGCGGGCCTACCTTTAAGATGTCCATGACGCATCGCTGCGAAGCGAAATTCGCGTGGGAGAGCAGCGCGCCCTTCGGTTCGCCGGTGGTGCCGGGGGTGTAGAAGAGCGCGGCCAGGTCGTCGCCCTTCATGTTTTTAAGCGCATCGATGACCTCGGGAAGCCGGTTCGAGGTGCGCCCCAGCTTGATAAGCTTCTCGTAGGTGATCACGTTTTCGGGTCCCGCGTCCATGTGGTGACAGGCGATCACCCTGCGCAGGGGGGACTTGACCTTGTCCAGGATCGCCAGCGCCTTCTGGTATTCGGCGATCTCCCCCGCGAAAATGGTGCGTGTTTCGGAATGGCGGAGCATCTGCTCCACCTCTTCCTCTGTGGTGGTGGGATATACGGGAACGAACACGGCGCCTATGGAGAAAATCGCGAAAAGCGAGGCGGCGTACCGGATGGAATTCTGGGAAAATACGGCGACGGTCTCGCCCTTTTCGACGTTGAGTTCGAGCAGGCCCGCCGCAAGATACAGCTGCTGCTCGATAAAATCGCCCCCCGTCGTGGGGACGAAATCCTGTGTGGTATAACCGTTTTTCTCTCTGGAGAGGAACTTGACCTTGTCCCAATACCTCATGTAGGTATTGAATTCAATGCCCACGACGGTGTCCTCGTTCAGGACCAGTCCGCCGAGCTGGCTCCTAAGCTTATCCATCAGCCACTCCGCTCACGCGCGTTCTCGGGCCCGCCGGTGTCACTATGCGGGGGACCGGTAGGCCGTCAATAATTATATATAACCCAAAAAATTTTCCGTACAAATTAAACGGTTTTTTTGTAAAATAATGAACAACGGTTTATACTTAACGCGTGCCCTCGTTCCGCCCAAGTCTTTTGCAGCGGAACGGGCCGGGTAGCGCAGGCGCCACACGATAATGAGCCCTCGAAAGAAAAAGAAAGAACCCCAGGAGCTTGAATCCTCCTGCAGGGGAATCGATCCCGGAGAATTTCTCCAGGGACCCGAATGGGACGAGTACGTGCGCGGGTTGTGCGCCCGGCACCAGGGCGCGGGCGTTGCGCGTAAACCGGGGGGCGGGGGTCTTGGATACACGGTAATAAGGAAGGATGAGGCGGCGCGCACCGACCCTGCGCGCATGCTGCCCATCGACAGTATCGCCGCACGCCCCGGGAAAACCCCCGGGCCGGCCGGACCTCTTCCGTCCATGCGCGCCTTCGTGATCACCCTGACCGGCAAGGGCAGGCGGCGGGAATGCGCCTCGCACAGGGGAGAGGAGTTTATCCTGGTGCGGAAAGGCTCGATAAAAATTTTCCTGGGCGAGGAGGAGATACTGCTGCGCGAGGGCGACAGCGTTTACTACCGCTCCTCCATTCCTCACCGGATCGAAAACCGAACATTCCGCAAATCGATAATCGTCGCCGTCATCTGCGGCCTGTAGTTCCGTTTACCGCACGCGAAACGCTTTTTACATTGACAACCCCCGGTTACCGGGCATACCATACCTCGCATCGATGAGCGGGCGGCCCCGGGCAGCCCGCGATCACGTTCTCCCCGGGAGGAGGCGCCGCCATGAAAACCAATTTTCAGAGCAGGGACTACCAGGAATTTCTCGAGGACCTGAGCGGCTATTACCAGGAGGAAAACCAGGCGGAGGAAAAGCTCTATATAGGCGACAGGCTCCGCGGCATCCGCGAGATGCAGGGTCTTTCCCTGGAAAAGCTCGCTACGCTCTCCGGCATCGAGGAGGCTCGGCTGGCGGAGATCGAGGACAAGCAGGCGCTGCCCGACCTTCACGCGATCATACGACTGTCGAAGGCACTGCGCATCGGCGCGGGACTCCTCCTGGACGAGGCGTCCGGATTCCACTACTCGGTGACGCGCAGGGGCGACCGCGCGCAGCAGGCGCACGAGCGTCCGGAATCGTGCCTGAAGCGCGCGTACCTCTACCAGTCGCTCTCCACGGGCGTGAAGTCGCGCCACATGGAGGCCTTCGTCATCACCCTGGAAAATTCCTTCTGGCCCCCGGAGACGTCCTTTCACGACGGGGAAGAATTCCTGATAGTTCAGGAAGGCGAGATCGAGATCAAGCTGGGCGGGAAGGTGGAAACCCTGCGTGCGGGCGACAGCATCTACTATCTTTCAACGATCCCCCACGCGCTCAGGAGCGTCGCCAGCAAGCCGTCGGTCATCCTCGCGGTGGTGTACACGGGCTAACCGCCTTCGAGAGTATCGGCCCCGCCCGAACTCCTTCGCGTAGCCCTCCCGCAACGCCCCGAATGCCGGCACGCCGCACCGTAAATTTTCTTGCCAAACCGCACCGCACCTTGCAATCGTGTGCTATATTGTGCGCATCATACGCGGACCCATGCGGAGGATCATGAAGAAGGATTTTCGATTCAGGGAAATTCCCTATAACTATACATCGTTTTCGGACCGGGAAATAATCCTCAGGTATTTCGACTCGGAGATGCTCGATATCCTCGAGAGCCTGCGCGCGAAACGCGTGACGGGGCGCAGCGCGAAGCTGCTCTTCGAGATGATCGGCGATATTTTCATCATCGACCGCAACCCGTACATATTCAACGACCTCCTGGAAAACCGGAAAAAGCTTCGCCGCCTCGAGAATCTCCACGCAGCGCGGCTCTCCATCATCGCGCGCGGCTCCGGGGGAAACCCGCTCGTGGAGCGCATGGTCGAAAAGACCCGCGTCCTCCAGGGGGAGTTTTTCGGACGCTTCGCCGCCGAATCGCGTTTCCGGGCCAGGGCCCTGCGGGCGCTGGGGCGGGAGACCGCGCGGTCGAACGTGCATTTCACCGCCATCCACAAGGTGGCCCACGCGACCGACGCGACGGACTGGCGGGTCGAATATCCCGCGGCGATCGCCTACCCCGATTCGGCGGGAGAGGTGCCGGGAATCGTCCTCGCCGCGTGGCGGCTGGGGCTCTCCCTCATTCCCCGGGGCGGCGGCACGGGGCTTACCGGGGGCGCCGTTCCCGTTATGCGTAATACTCTGGTCCTCAACATGGAAAAGCTCGACCGCGTCCTGGGCATCCAGACCGTCACGTCCGGCGGCGCGGAAGTCCCCGTGGTCCGGGTCGAGGCCGGCGCCGTCACCGACGACGTTATCGAGTATTGCGCCCGCCACGATTATATCTTCGCCACCGATCCCACCTCGGCGTGGGCCTCCACGATAGGCGGCAACATCGCCGAGAACGCGGGGGGGAAGAAATGCGTAATGTGGGGCACCGCGATAGACAACCTCTATTCCTTCCTGATCGTGGACGCCGCCGGGAGGACGCTCGAGGTGACGCGGCGCGATCATCCACACCGCAAGATCGAGCCGGGGGACCTGGTGGTCTTCGACGTGCGCGACGCGGGATCAGGGTCCGGCGAGGTTTTAAAAACGATCACCCTCTCCGGGACCGACGTCCGCCGCAAGGGGCTCGGCAAGGACATCACGAACAAGGCGCTGGGCGGACTTCCGGGCGTGCAGAAAGAGGGGGGAGACGGAATCATCGTATCGGCGTGCTTCGTGCTCTATCGCCCGTTCGCGTTCAGGAAGACGATCTGCCTTGAATTTTTCGGCAGCGATCTCGTCAACGCCGCGCGCGCAATCGTCGACATCACCGCGGCGTTCCGGGACGGCGGGACGGCCTTCCTCACCGCGCTGGAGCACTTCGACGAGAAATACGTGCTCGCGATAAATTACCGCAACAAGTCCGCGCGCACGGAAATACCAAAGGCCGTGCTCCTGGTCGACGTCGAGGGAAATGACAGGGACGCGCTCGATAAGGCGGGAACGCACGTTCTGGACCTCGTGCGGCCCTACAACACGGAGGGCTTCATCGCGGAAAGCGACGCGGAGGGCGCGCTCTTCTGGAAGGACCGCAAGAACCTGGGGGCCATCGCGCGCCACACGAACGCGTTCAAGCTTAACGAGGACGTGGTCATACCCCTCGAGCGGCTCCCCGAATTCGCCGACTATATCGAGCGGCTGAACATCGAGAAGGAGATCGCCAACGACCTGCGCCTCACGGAGCGCATCGTCGAGTTCCTTCTCACGTGCAAAAGGTCGGGAAAGAGCGGCGCCCCCGAGGCTAAACTGGACGCCTTCGCGCACCGGGTAACGGAGATCAGGGACCGGTGCCGCGGCTGTCTCGCGGGACTTGAGGGCGGCCTTCCGGATAAGGACCGGGACGGGCAGATACTCGTCTCCGTCGAAGAAGACGTCCTGGGCGCGTTCCCGAAATCCTTTCACGGCTACGCCGAGCTCATCCGCGAATTCGAGACCCTCGCGGCCGCGGAGCGTACGCGCCGGATCATCATTGCCACGCACATGCACGCGGGCGACGGGAACGTGCACGTCAACATACCCGTTCATTCGAACGACTACCTCATGATGCGCGAGGCCGACGAGACGGCGGGCGCCGTCATGCGGGAGGCGGTCCGGCTGGGCGGGGTCGTGTCCGGCGAGCACGGGATCGGTCTCACGAAACTCAAGTATATCGGACGCGAGGTGCTTGACGCGTATGCCGCGTACAAGCGCGATGCGGATCCCGGGAACCTGTTCAACCCCGGCAAGCTCGATCCCGATTTCCCCCTGCACATGGTATACACGCCGTCCTTCAACCTGCTCGAGCTCGAGGCGTTCATCCTCAAGGCCGCCGACATCGAAAGCCTGTCCGCGTCCATCGCGGCGTGCGTGAGATGCGGCAAGTGCAAATCGACCTGCAACACGCACTACCCCCGCGGCACCATGTTCTATAACCCGCGCAACAAGATACTGGGCGTCGCGCTCATCACCGAGGCCGTGCTCTACGACGCGCAGACGTCCAAGTCGCTCTCTTTCCGGCATTTCAAGAAGCTCAGGGAGATTTCCGACCACTGCACCATGTGCCACAAGTGCAGCGTACCCTGCCCCGTGAAGATCGACTTCGGGAACATCACGCTCGACATCCGCGATCTCATGTTCCAGCGCCGGAAGGCCAAGTTCAAGCTCGTCACCTGGCTCACGCTCTACTACCTGAGGCGCAGGGGCTATTACGCCAACAAGTTCTTCCGGCTCGCGCTTCTCAAGGCGGGCTATGCGGCGCAGAGAACGGCGCACTATGCCGTGAAACCGGTGCGCGCCCTCGCGGGCGCGCTCGCGCCGCGTACGACCGCGATGCTCAAGGGCCGGCTCCCGCGCTCGGGGGACAGGACGCTCCGCGAGCTCCTGGGCATCAAGGGCTCCGGGACCTTCTGCGTGTTCGAAAATCCCGACGTCCCCGTAAAGGGGAGCGTCGTCTACTTCCCCGGGTGCGGATCCGAGCGCATGTTCCCGGAGATAAGCATCGCGACCATCGCGCTGCTCTACCACGCGGGTGTGCGCATCGTGATCCTTCCCGAGTACCTCTGCTGCGGGTACCCGCTCCTGGCCAACGGCAGGACCGCCGCCGCCGATATGAAAAGCTATGAGAACCGCGTGATGATGCACCGTATCGCCGACATGCTCGGCTACATGGAAATCCGGCACGTGCTCGTCTCCTGCGGCACCTGTTTCGAGATGCTCGAGAAATATGAAATAGAAAACATTTTCAACGGCGCCGCGCTCATGGATATCAACGAATACCTCGCGTCGGAGGGATTGTACTCGTCCGTAAGGAACGGCCTGAAAATTCTCTACCACGAGCCCTGTCATACCCCGCTCAAGAACCTGGGGGCGTCCAAAACATTCGAGTCGCTATTCGGCGCATCGCCGGTGATGGTGCCCCGCTGCTGCGGCGAGGGGGGCACGCTCGCGCTCTCGACCCCTGAGATATCGAACCTTCTCAGGGAACGCAAGGCGGCGGGCATCGTGCGCGAAAGCCCGGGCCGCCGCTGCACGGTGCTCACGACATGCCCCAGTTGCGTCCAGGGCCTTTCCCGGATCGACGAGGGAACCAGGGTGACGGCGCGCGCGCTCGTCGTGTACGCCGCGGAAACCTTCCTGGGAATCGGCTGGAAGAAACAATTTATGCGGAGCGTGAAGAAAAAGGGGGTTGAGAAAATACTCTATTAGGCAGATATTGTAGGTACAGGTATGCAATCTTTCAAGCGGTGAAACTTCGCCACCAGCAATTCCGTCCGGAGGCCGTCTCATGAATAAACCCGCACGAGTCCTTGCGCTTGCGATACTCGCGGTCCAATGCGCGTGCGGGACGGGGGCGCACACCGCCAGGCCCGACGATTCCGGCTCGGGAGACCCGTTGAGGGATTTCTTCGCGCTCTGCGAACAGGACATGGCGCATGCGACCGCGGTCATCGAGAAACGCGCGCTCATAGACAATCTCACGCATCTGCAGAAAATGAACGAGGGGGGCGACCGGTTCTACCTCCTCGAGCGCGAGGGCATCACGGAGATGATACGCGCGGTCACGCAGGGCAATTATTCGGACTTCATCCTCATCAACGCACACGGCATGGTCGTGTACACCAGGGACAACGACGACCTGTTCGCCAAAAACATCCGGCACTTCAAACCGGAGAGTCCCCTGGGACGATGCTTCTCGAACAGGAAGACGCCGCTGCATGTCGAGGACGTGACCGAGTTTCCCCGGAGCTCGGGCCTTTTCCGCATGCTCATCGCGGGAAATGTTTTTCAAGGCGGGGAGATCAAAGGGGTTTTCATCCTGCAGGTCGACATGGAAAGACTCCTCGGGGTGGCGGGGGCCGATACGACCATCGCCAGCGCAGACGGCATCGTAAGGGTCGATTCACGAAAGGAGCTCGTCCTGAACCCGCTCATCACCGACGACAGGGCCTCGCCCGAGGCGCTGTGCACGCACGGCTCGATACTCCAGGCGGGCAAATCGCGCCGGTGCCGCATATTCAGCTATGACAGCCTGCGCTGGACAGTCATCGCGGCGCCCTGATTCAAAGCTCCGCGCACACGATCTCCTCGATCCTCGCGTGGATCCCGCCCATCGGGGTATACACATTCCCTTCCTTGGCGCGGATATTTTTAAGCCTTCGCGCGAGCTCTATCAGCGTATCGTTATCGTACGACTCGCGGCGGCTCTTGATCATGCCGCGCAAGAGGCCGGGAAAAACCAGGGAGGTGTCCAACTGGTCGCGCGTCACGTGGGTGCGAATCCCTTTGTCGGCGATGATATTTTTCTCGAGAAGGTCCTCCTCTATGAGGGAGAGGAATTTCTGCCCGCTGCGTATCCGGTGCAGGTCGTCCACGGTGAAATGGTTCTTGTTCAGTATCACGACGTCGGAATTATTGAAGATATTCTCCGGCGTGGTCGCGAGTCCGCCCGATTTCTCGAACAGCATCATGAGCTTTTCGTTGTTGTCGTAACCCAGCACCCGTGGACAACCCAGCGAAAGCAGCATGCGCGTAAGCCTGAGCGCGCTCGCGGTGATGCCTATCATGCCCAGGTTGCATTCATAGAACTCCATCCGGCTTTTTTCCACCATGGTGATGATTTCCGCGAGCATGCACAGGGGCATCTCGTCGGTCGCGGCGGAGAGGACCGGGACGTCGATACAGTCGCGCAACTGGTCGAAATCGGTCACATCGTCCATCTCCTCCGCCTCGACTACGCGCACCGCCGCGAATCCCGGGGACACCGCCTGGATGGTGCGGATAAGGTCTTCCATCTGGACATAGCGTACGATGAGCGGGTAGGCGTTCATTCCCGTAAAGAGGTTGAATATGACACAATCCCTCTCGAGCCCCGCGTGCCGCTGATACAGCCGGTCCGCCTGCGCATCCGCGCGCGATTTCATCGCCGACAGGAAGAGCACCGAGCGCGCTATGCCGGAATATTCCGTTCCCCTCCCCTGGGATATCTTGTCGAACAGCAGTCCCGTCGCCCCGAGAAGCTTCGTGTCGTAATCGTCGGGGGATTCGATCGCGAGCTTTCCCGACACGCGAAGCATCCCCCCGACGATGCTGTCCTCGAGCAGGTTTTCGATCTGTATGAGCCTGGAACCCGATTTCTGCTGGGTTATCTCCTCGATGAGGCCATTGAGCGCCTGATTGTCCCCGGCGATTATCTCGAGATCGAACACCTCGCTGTCCTGGGTGCATTCCCTGCGCACGCTTCGCTGCAGCTCGCAGCCCCGTGCGTGGATCTCCCCCACGATATAGGGCAGGCTTCCCCTTTTTACCTGCAGGGTGACGGTAACGATGATTTTCATAATTAACCTTCCGCTGGTATTTACATCCGGTCCGTATTCCCCGTTATTCACATCATCGACAAACAGCCGCGCGGAATTCAGCACTGCAGGGGGACGGCGCGGGCCGCACCTCGTTCCGGGTCGATGATACTATCGCGAAACCTGCGGGGTCAATTTAATTTATGAGGAGGGTGCGGAACCCGGGGTATCGGACAGGAGGGCGCGCGCGTACCGCTCCCCCGCGGCACTCGCGCGCGTGAGCCATTCGCCGGGAAGCTGTCCCTTCCACTTTTCCTCGACGGCGGGAAAGAGCAGGAAATTCTTTTCGCGGTAAGCGATACCCAGCGAATTGAAAAAATGCCGGATCGTCGTGACCGAGGGAAGAAACACGTTGCGGTATTCCGCGCCGGAAACGCTTATAAAAAACCCCTCTCCCGGCACCGGACGCTTCTCGCCGCGTTCGCGCGCCTCCCACAGAACCTGGAACCGGTCGATCACGCACTTGAGGGCGCCCGGAAGCCCCGAAAAATATACGGGGGCCGATATACTTATAAGCCGTGCGCGCTCGATTTCTTCATACAGCGCGCTCATGTCGTCGTCGAACACGCAGCTAAGCCCCCCGCGACAATGCCCGCACGCGGTGCAGGGGCTTACGTTGAGCCCCTGAACGCGCACTCGTTTCACCGATGCGACGGCCGCCAGGGGGGCCAGGAACGCGTCGTGAATGCGCGCGCTGTGTCCCTTTTTCCTGGGGCTGCCGTAGAGCGCGAGGACGCGCGGCCTAGTCCTGCGCGACCCGGGCAAAGATCATTCTCCCCGCGGTCGTCTGCAACACCGAGGTCACCGTCACCTCGACCTCGTTGCCCATTCGGCGCCTGCCGTTTTCCACCACGACCATGGTACCGTCGTCCAGGTAGCCGATCGCCTGGTTGGGATCCTTTCCCTCCTTGATGAGGGCAACGCGCATCTCCTCGCCGGGCAGCACGATGGGCTTCAGGGCATTGGAGAGCTGGTTGATGTTGAGCACGCGCACGCCGTGGAACTCGGCGACCTTGTTCAGGTTGAAATCGTTGGTGATGATGATCGCTTTCATTATCTTCGCGAGCTTCACGAGCTTCGCGTCAACCTCCGAAAGCTCCGCGAAGTCCATGTCCGAAATCTTGACCATGATGGACTGGTCCTTCTGCATCTTGTTCAGGATGTCCAGCCCCCTGCGCCCGCGGTTCCGCTTGATGGAGTCGGCGGAATCGGCGATCATCTGGAGCTCGTTCAGCACGAAGTTCGGGATCACCAGTATTCCCTCGATGAACCCTGAGTCGCAGATATCGGCGATACGGCCGTCAATGATCACGCTCGTGTCCAGGATCTTGTAACTGGCCCCGCGCTCCCCCTCTTCCCCCGACCGGTCCGCGATAAGCTTGTCCAGGAACCGCATATCGTCGCTCTTGATGACGAAGAAGAGCATCACGGCGAAGCCCACGACGTGGTACAGGAGCGCGCGCGCCACCGATGCCGCCGTATCGGACAATCCCAGGGGAATCTGGGTGAACGCGATCGCGAGGAAATGACCGATCACCAGCCCGGCCAGGAGCCCCAGCGCGGCCGCGAGGATGACCCGCGGTGAAACCGTGTGCGTCATGTACTCGATCACGATGATGAGCGCCAGCGCCGCGACCGCGGCGACAACGGCGCCTATAAGCGCCGCCTGCCATGAATAACCGGTAAAATACCAACCCGTGAAAACGGTGCTCGAAAAGATGAAAAATGCTCTTAAAATTGTAACCATATAAATCCGCTCCTTCTATGGGTGAATGTGCATTAAAATAAAATATAAAAATAAGGGAGCACAGGCCATACCTGCCGCGGATTTTCATCCGCGGCTCAATCGTGCTCGGGTTTGGGGAACGGCGCTAGGCGGAAAGGGCTTCCGATACTATGTTGCTCGCCTCTTCGATGGACACGTCCTTCGCCAGGGCTATCTCGTGAATCACGAGTTGGTAGGCGTTTTCATAGAGCTTGCGCTCCATGATCGAGAGTTCCTTTTCCTTGCTGCGGCGGTACAGGTCTCTCGCGACCTCGCTCACCTCGTATATCGACCCGCTTTTTACCTTGTCGATATTGCCCTGGTAGCGGAGCTTCCAGTCATCCTCGGTGATAACCTCTTTCTTTTTCAGCAGCAGCAGGACCTTTGAAACCTCGCGTTTTGAGATGATTGCCCGTATCCCGATCGCCTCTGCCTTCTCGACGGGAATCATCACCTTCATCCCGCTGTTGATGATGGTAATTATGTAAAAATTGTCCCTCTGCTTCAGCACGGTCTTTTTCTCGACCGCCTCTATTTTTCCCACACCGTGCATCGGATACACGATCTTATCACCGACCTTGAACATGGATGACTCCTAAACGAATAATGCCAGTTTCCCCGGATGTACTATAAAAACGAAGCCTACTATAACATGAAAAATTGCACATTTCAAGAATAAATTTGCGAAAGTGTCACTGTTTCTCCTTCAGCCCTTCCTTTTCCATATAAACGTCGAGCACCGACTTCATTTTCTTGAATTCGCCGGCCCCGCCGTAGCTGGGCGCATAATCCGTTCCGGCGGGCTGGGGGCTAAAATGCGGGTCCTTCATCCCGTTATAGATTTCGCGCATATAATTGCCCCATACCGGCGCCGCGACCCCGGACCCGGCCTGGTGCTTCCCGAGCGACATGAACGCGCGGTCGTAGCCGAACCACACCACGGCGCACACGTCGGTCGTGAACCCGCAGAACCACGCGTCCGACCAGTTCGACGTGGTCCCGGTTTTTCCCGCGCACTCCTTGCTGAAGGCGGCCTGGCCGCGGATCGCCTCGGTCGCGGTCCCGCCCTCGATCACCCCCTTCATCATGGTGGTCATGATGTAGGCCACCCATTCGGGGATGACCTGTATGCTCCCGTCCATTTCCTTGGTGGCGACGATGTTGCCGACTTCCTCTTCGATATTGGCAAGCTCGTTGCCGTCCCTGTCGGTGACGTAACGGACCGCGTAGGGGAACACGTCCCTTCCCCTGTTGGCATAGATCGCGAAGCCCGTGCAGAGCTCGAACGGCGTCACCTCGGACGATCCCAGCGCGAGCGCCGGGGCGGGCGTGAACCGCGATTCGGGGACCTTCATCATCTTGGCCGCGTACTGGATGATGCGGTCCGCGCCCACGAGGTCGTAGATGCGCACCGAGATCACGTTGATGGAAGCGGCGAGGGCCGTCGAAAGGCTCACCATCCCCGAGAAGTTGCCCTCGTAATTCGAGGGCGCCCAGGTCTCCCCGCTCGAATCGATGTCCACTATGGGCGCGTCGGGAAGCGTAGTGCCGGGATGGATGATCTTGCCCTCGATGCCGGAGCCATACACGAAAGGCTTAAACGCGGAGCCCGGCTGGCGGCGCGCCTGGACGGCACGGTTATACTGGTTGTCCACCGAGAAGCCCGATCCCCCGATCATGGAGGTGATGTGCCCCGTCTGCGGCTCGACCGCGATGAAGGCGCCCTCCACCTTGAGTGTCGAGGAGATGCCCGATATTATGGACCGGAATGTTTCTATGGTCTTCTGCGGCGCATCGGCGCCGGTGAGAAGGGCGAGCACGTCGATCGAGTCCAGGAGCTCGTCCACCATGGTCTTCTTGAAGATGGTCTCGGTGTCGTTCTTCACGAGGACGGGGGGCAGGCTGAATACGCTCGACAGCACCCCATATGCGCCGAATAGCCCGCGGTCGACGGCGCCTTCCCCGAACTTGTTCGCCTGCTCGGAAATTTCGTTCTGCCGCTCGACCCCCGACTGGAAATAGCGCTGAGCGATTTCCTGCCTTTTCAAGTTTAGCGTGGTGTAGACCTTGAAGCCCTCGCTGTACACCGCGTCCCTTCCGTAGCGCGCCGTGAGTATCTGCCGCACGTAGTCGGTGAAGTAGGGCGCGAGGTCCTGGTTCCCGGTGTAGGCGGTCTTCGTGGTGTATTCGGTTTTGATCGAGTCGACGTACTTGGGCCAGAATTCGGCATATACCTTTTCCGCCTTTTCCTGGGTCAGGTAGCCCGCGTCCACCATGCGGGACAGGGTGTCCCAGTGCTTTTTGAACGATTCATGCGTGTTGATGAGGGGCGAGTATTTTCCGGGGGCCGAGGGAAGCGCGGCAAGCACCGAGCTTTCCCCCACGGTGAGGTACGCGACGTCCTTATTGAAAAACAGGTGCGCCGCCGCGGAGATTCCGTAGCAGCCCCGTCCCAGGAAAATCTGGTTGAAATACATCTCGAGGATCTCTTCCTTCGAGAACTTCTTTTCTATCTGCAGCGCGAGTATGGCCTCGATCGCCTTGCGCGCGATGGTACGCTTCTGACTGGTGAACAGGCGCTTGGCGAGCTGCTGGGTGATCGTGGAGCCCCCCTGCACGACGCGCCCCGCGAGCAGGTTTTTCCCCATCGCGCGCACGATCGCTGCCGGGTTGATGCCAAAGTGGCGGTAAAAGTCCCTGTCCTCCGCGGCCACGAAGGCGTTGATCAGATTTTTCGGGAGCTTCTCGTAGGGAACCAGGTCGCGCTTTTCGAGGAAGAGCTCGGATATCTGCTCCCCGTTCACGTCGTAGAGCTTCGAGGGAAGGCTCGGCTGAAACTGGCGCAGATTCTTAATCCCGGAAAAATTCTTCACCTGCGCCGTCACGTAACCGAACATGATCCCGCCGATAAGGCATATAGCCGCAAGCGAGATGAGCGCGATTTTCTCGAGCTTCAGGATTTTTGCATTCAGGTCGTCCATGGCGTAACTCGGTCCTTATATGATGA
Source organism: Spirochaetota bacterium (assembly GCA_004297825.1). Lineage (NCBI taxonomy): Bacteria > Pseudomonadati > Spirochaetota > Spirochaetota bacterium. Next base: position 112,035 of record SCSX01000036.1, on the reverse strand, counting down.
AGAATGCGCGCTATCTGCGCATCGATTTCGAAAGATATCCTATTCCCCATATCACCCCGAACACGATGGCGAGGAATATGACCACGTTGAAGACGATGCCCATGAGCCCGGCGACGATCTTGAATACCAGCGGGATCACGTACCGGACCACTATGTAGAGTGCCGTTATGATGCCGAGAATGTAGAGCGCGTAGCGTATGGTGTCTTCTTTCATGCTGTTCCCCCGGTTCTCGAATGATCGCACGGCGGCCTCACGGGCGCTGCGCCACGGTAACATACAGGTTCATGGCCGCCCCCGCGCGCAGCACGGTAAGCTTGAGCGCGGTTCCCACCGGGGTCTTGCCGACGATATCGATAAGATCGCCGTACCCCTTGACGGGCGTGTCGTTTATCGCGGTGATAATGTCGTTCGCCTGCACGCCGCCCTGCGCGGCAGGCCCTCCCTCCACGAGCGCCCGGACCAGCGCGCCGTCCGTCGTGGCAAGGCCCAACTCCTGCGCGATTTCCCTGGTGATCGGAAGCACCTGCACCCCAATATAACCGCGCACGACCTTCCTGAAGTTCTTAAGTTGTTCGAAGATCGCCTTCGCGGTGTTGATAGGGATCGCGAACCCGATCCCTATCGAGCCGCCGCTGTTCGAATAGATCATCCTGTTGATGCCCACGACCTCGCCGTCGATATTGATGAGCGGTCCGCCCGAGTTCCCGGGATTGATCGTCGCGTCGGTCTGGATGTGGGATTCGGAGCCGCCGGCCATGTCCACGTCCCTGCGGCTCGCGGCGCTGATTACGCCCACGGTGAACGTCTTGTCCAGGCCGAAGGGATTGCCAATCGCGATCGCCCAGTCGCCCACCCGGACCTCGTCGGAATTCCCCAGGTACACGGGCTTGAGCGGCTCTCCCGGGCTTATCTTGAGAAGGGCGATATCGGTGCGCTCGTCGGAGCCTATGATCGCCGCGGGGTAGACCTTCTCGCCCACCTTGACCGTGACCTTGTCCACGGCCGCGATCACGTGGTGATTGGTGCAAATATACCCGTCCTCGGAGAGGATGAAGCCGGATCCCAGGCCGGTGCGTTTCTGGAAGCGCTGCTGCGGTTCGGGCACGCCGAAAAACTCCCTGAACATCGGGTCGCTGAAAAAGGGATGCGTGGGGAGCTTTACCGTCTGCTCGGTTGAAATGAACACCACGCGGTCCTTGTACAGGTCGTATATCTCGCGAAATGCGTTCTGGATGTCCCACGCGCGCGCGTTATCGCTCTTGCCCTTCAGGGGAGAGGGCGATGATTCGCCAAACAGGGTGGAGGCCTTTTTCGCGCACGAAAAAGGATAGAGGAACAGGGACACCACGAAAAGCGCCGCGACGGGAACCATGTAATACCTTTTATTCCTCATTGTGCTTCCCTCTGCATACAAAATGGGCCACGATCATGTGTCATTCCTGATGGATCGAAACGGGGCTCAAGGCCGCTGTGCGATATTGCAGGCACCATACATGCACACGCTCGAAGTTGTCAATTTAATTATACTATACGAAGGCCTCCCGGAACAGCGGAAATCGTCCCCGCCGCCCGCTCCTTGGGCTATCGGACTTACCGGTTCGCTGCCACAGGGCGGGATTGGCGCACCCCGCGGGGAGCCATGTACGTACGACCGGGGGGTCCGATACTTCCGTCCGGCGTCCACGCGGCATTCTTTTCCCGGACCCCCTTGAACGGCATGCCCGGCGCCCCCGGGGGACAGGGCGGTATCGGCGCCCGCGCCCGCCTAAATAGTATTTGACACTTCAGGTTTTTTGCATACGCTGACAAGGCTTGATCTAGCCGATGCACACTACATAAACGAGGTGGACCACAATGCAATTATCCAGACGCATCGTCGGGACTTTTTTCGCCGGGGCGATCGTGTGCGCGATCGCGCTGTTCGCGGGCGACGCCAATTCCCAGGGCCTGCAGGCGGCCGAGGGCCAGTGGACGATTAAGGACGGCGTACAGCGCAAGAAGATCTTCACGATCAAGGAAAACGAGTCGGTCAATTACAGCGAGTACGAGATGTTCCTGGGCGGCGACAAAGAATCGTTCTCTTTCGAAATCACGAAGGCGGATGGAAATTACCTGCTCATTAACGGCGTCGAGTACGGCAAGGAATACACCTACAGCTCACAGCCCACGTTTTCCAAGAACGCGGCCGCGTGGGGATTCACCGCGTCGGGCAACGACCTGACCCACATGATAATCAACGGGAAGAAGATCGGCGCGTATACCTACGCGTACAGCCTCGCCTTCAGCGACGACGGGAGCAAGTGGGGATTCATCGCGCAGGACGGCGAGAAATACTCGATCGTCATGAGCGACGGGAAAAAGCTCGGCCCGTACAAGTCCGCGTATTCCTTCACCCTGACGGCAAGCGGCGCGATCTGGGGATACGTGGCCACCAAGGACAACGACAAGATGTACGCGGTGGTAAACGGCAACGAATTTGGCCCCTACGACAGCGTGGAGAGCCTCATCTTCAGCGACGACGGGGCCCGCTGGTGCTTCATCTATTACAAGAACAACAAGTCCTACCTCTACATGAGCGACACCACGCAGTTCGGTCCGTATGACAGCATCAATTACCCGCAGTTCGCGAAAAACCAACCCTTGTGGGCGACCTCGGTGTCTAAGGACAACAAGAATTACGTGCTCATGAACGGCAAGGAGACCGGCCCCTACGAATACGCGGACGTTCCCTATTTCAGTCCCGCGGGCACGTGGGCCTACAACGCACAGGCAAACGGCGTGTATACCTGCTATTTCAGCGACGGGAGCAAGGTTGGCCCCTTCGATTATATCTACGGTCCCTTCTTCGCCGCGAACGGTTCCTGGTCGCTCCAGGGCTCCAAGGGCGACACCACGACCGTGATCGTCAACGGCGCCAAGCACGGTCCCTTCAACGGCGTCGACGGATTCGTTTTCAGCGAAAGCGGCGCGAAGTGGGGATTCGTCGCGCGCAAGGGCGACAATTCGTATCTCTACATGAGCGACGGCAAGACCTTCGGGCCGTATGGAAGCGTCACTGTCCCCTCGTTCAGCCAGAACGGCGCGGCATGGGGTTTCTGGTCCTCAAAGAACGACAAGTGGACCCTGAACCTCTCCGACGGCAGTACGCAGGGCCCGTTCGACAGCGGCGGCGAGGGACTCGCCTTCACCCCCGACGGCGCGAGCTGGTGGACCTTCCCCGGGTACGAGGGAAACATGCTGCTTAACGTGAACAAGAAGCTCACGAAGGTGGCTAACGCATTCAGGAGCTTCCCCAAGCGTTCGCCGCAAGGGGATTACCTCTACTGGCTCACGCTCGATGGAAAGGACATTGTCCTGAACAGGATGAGCCTGAAATAATAAAAGACGAGGGGGGTCCGATTCGCAATAAGGCCCTCATCGGAATTTCGTGTATGAACAGGCGGGAATATATCCCGCCTGTTTTATTTTTCCGCGGGGACGGGATTGTTCCGTGGGTTCCGTAATTCCGTGGGATTCGTAGAGACGTCCCGGCGGGACGTCTCTACGGATGCACGTTGTTCGCGCCGCACACCAGATCGAGAATTTTCGTGCCGTACCGGGTCGCCGCGAATTCCGATTTTACCTCAGGGTAATCGGCGAGCATGAAGTAGTGTTCGACCGCGCTCCCCGGGACGTCCAGGTCAAGCGCGTACGCGGACGAGATCCCACCAATCTCGTAAAAGCCAATCCAGCAGCGCTCCGGGGGGATGACTGGCACGCGGTAACTGTACTCCACCAGCACGCCGGGTGTTCCCGGGTCCGCCGCGAGCGTGAGGCTGATCGCGCCCGTTATGCAGTTCAGTTTTCCCGTCCCGCTGATTCCCGCGCCGCTGATATTCCGGTACCCGTCGACCGGCGCGGCGGCCGTTCCGGCCGCGAAGAGATAGTCGCAGGTGACCGTGTCCGTCCCGGGATTCGCAGTCAGGGTGAGGTTGATCTCCCTCGTTGAATAATTAACGGTTCCCGTACCGCTTATGCCCGTACCGCTGATGTTTCCCGCGCCGTCATCGGTTCCCACGGTTTGTCCCGCGACCCTGACGACGATGCTTCCCGTCCGGGGCGCGCGGACGAGCGTATCGGACACCGTTTCCGCGGTATTCGCGAGAATCTCGCCGGGCACGCCTGCGTACACGGTCAGGGCGTCATTGTTCGCCATAAGTCCCTCGACATGGAGAAGCGTATCGCTCACCGCGGTGCCGGAGAAGGAGAGAGTCTCACCCGACACGCCGGTCGCATCGCCCCAGGTTCCGCCGGTCCACGCCTTCGCGAAGGGCGCGCGGTAATCGATGATCATTTCTCCCGTTCCGGGATCGTACTCGGCCGTGGTAACGAGCGCGATCGCGCCTGTCCCGTAATCGATGGTTCCGGTGCCCTCGATCCCGGTCCCGCTTATAACGCCCACTGCGTCCGTGCCTCCGATTTTCGCAAGGTAGTCGCACGTGACCGCGCTTCCGTCGAGCGGGTCCTTGACAGTAAACGTGATCGCGCCGGACGCGTAATTGATCGTGTGCGCCTGCGCGGAATCGATGCCGGTTCCGGATATCGAACCGCTCCCGTTGTCGCGGCCGATCTCGGTGCCGTTCACCCGAATGACCAGGCTCCCGCCGCGAATGCCGTTTCCGCGTTTCGCGATGACGACGCCCGTGGTATCGGTGTACCGGTAATCGCAGGTCACGCCGGTCAAAGGGGCCGCCGAAAGCGAAAAGGCAATCGCCCCCGTTTCGTAATCCAGCGTGCCGTTTGACGCGAGACCGGAGCCCGTAATTGTCCCGCCCGCGTCCGTGGCGGCGACCTGGATTCCGTCAACATATACAACGAGCGAGCCTTCTACTATATGAGCGTTCGCGAGCGTGTCGCTCACGTCCGTTCCCGTCACGCTCAGCGATTCGGCCGCCGCGGTTACGGAAAAGCCTGTTCCCTTCACCTGGGCGTACACGCTCGTGCTTCCCGCGACGATCCCCGTGTGAAGGAGCGTATCGGACACTGTGGGGCCGGTATGGGTGAGATCCTCGCCCTGGAAATTTATGAGCGCGGTTTTTTTCGCGAAATCATCGAGCGTGATGCCGCTGTTCGCCGTGTAGTTCATCCCCACCATATTTATCTCGCGGCTCGTGTGGTAGTTGGTCACCCACAGTGAGAAATGGGTATCGGGGAGTGCGAGGTTGTAGACGTCCTCCTCTATCCCGTCCGTGGTGGTCACGGTGAGGGTTTTCGAAACGCCCTCCGAGACCGCCGCCACCGTTTCGCTCTCGTAGGAAACCTCCACGTCGAGCGGGCGGTACTCGTACGCCGCGGTGCACGACTGGTTTGGCGCCATCGCGCCGCAGACGGTCGTATCGATCCGCGCGCTTTTCAGGTAACCCTCGGTCCGGTTGTAGAGCACGAAACGATAGCGCGCGTCCCCCGATTCGTTCAGCTTCACCGCGTCGAAACACGATACGAGCGTCGATGCGCAGGCAATGACGAGCGGCAGGAGCGCCCGGGTTATGGTGTGCCTTTTCATATCGGTCTCCACGTACGTTACAGTTTCAACAGGATTTCGAGGATCACGCTCTGCGCCGAGCCCCCGTACGCGTAGCTCGGGTTCAACGGGTCGGCGGGGTCGTCTTTCGTGACGGTGCGCGGGACGAAGCTCTGGTACTGCCAGCCCAGGGTGATCTCGATGGGCCCCCTGAAACCCGCGAAACGGGGAACCAGGAATTTCGAGCCGAGCGAAAGGATATGCTTATCGTTGTCCAGGAAGTTATACTTTCCGGTCACCGCGCTGTCCGGGACAAAGCTGGGCTGGTAGATATAGCCCGCCATGAGCGAGAGCCACGAGAGAAGATCGTACTTCACGCCCAGCTTGGGACTGATCACGTCCTGAAAGGAGGGGAGGTCGGGATAATTCCGGGTCAGGGTCGAGGAGAACCTGTTCTTTGACCAGAGCTGGTAATCGATATCGAACGAGAGCGTCGTATTCCAGCGGGTGTAGGCGATTCCGAAGGTGTAGATATCGGGCGAGTAATAATCGTAGAGCGCCATGAGAAGCTGCATGCTCATGGTACCCGGAACGATGCCCGCGGCATTGAACGGGTCGATCTGCATGTAATGTTCCTGGCGGTAGGATGCTCCTATCTCCAGCCCATCGAGCGCATCTATGAATTTTCCCGCACTCAGGTACAGCCCCGCAAGAAGCGTGGGCATTGCAGAAAGGTCCATCTTCGCCTGGGAATCAGGCGTTTGTGGATCATCGGACACCTCTATGCCCGCCATGATCACGGAACCCTGTCCCTTGAAGCCGATATTCGTTCCGATTCCTATTCCGAATGCATCGTTGAGGAAGCCGAATCCCATTCCAAGCAGGATCATCGATTTCTGCTCCTCCCGGCCCAGGCGCAGGTAGTCGTGCGTGGCGGGACTCACATCGTTGAGCTTCACGATGGTGCCGTCCCCGTTCGCCCCCAGGCCCAGTCCCAGCCGGGAGGACGAGATGAATTTCGGCATCTCGTAGATGAGGTTCAGGTCGAGCACCACGCCAAGGATGAAATGGCTGGAGGGCTCCACATCGGTTTCCATGAGGGTGTTCGTTCCCTTGTAGTCGATCTCGGTGGCCGGGGCGTTGTACATGTAGGACACGGCGAGCTGGTTCAGATACGCCTTTGGCGGCGCGGCGCTTTCTTCCTTCCCGCCTTCCTCTTTCTTCTTGAGGGAGAGCGTGCTTTCTTCGCGGGCTGTATCGGCCCCCCGAAATTGAACGGTCCTCCCAAGCCCGGCCATGTTGTAATACACGGAAGACCAGTCCGCAACGATGGCCGTCATCGCATTGCCCATCGCGATTCCCGTCGCGCCGAACCCGTAGGTATCGCCGAAATTGCTCGCGTACGCGCCGCCGGGCCGGATCGCGAAGAAGATCATTATTATACCGCACAGAGTCCTTTTTGTCATGCTGACCTCAAACACGTTGATCGTTGCGATGCCGCCGTCCCCGGGCTAGAACCCGTTGAACTGGAAGCCGTACTGCCGGTAGAACTGCTTGTAATACTCGACCTTCTCCGCCGCGCTCATGGACGCCGTTTCCATCGCGAGCAGATCCTCGAACATGTCGCTCAGCTCGAACCACAGGGAGCCGCTGCCCCCCACCGCGTCGTCCGCGAGGAAGATCGAAAGCTCGTTGATGAGCACCTCCCATTTTTCGGGCGTGTCGGGAGCGATCATCTTATCCCCGAGCTTCGCGATGAGTCCGCCGTCCTCGTTCATGGCTTTTAAGAGGACCTTCATGTCATAGTAGTTCTGCCCGGTGTCGTCCTTGACGATTGAGTGCATTTTAGGCAAAAGCTCTTTCAGTAATACAACAAGGTCGTTGAATCCCTCGTCCCCCTGGTAGAGCCATTTATTGTTTCCCCTGTCGTACCAGGCGACGTACTTGCCAAGCGTGTAGAGAAGCCCCGCGAACTCGTCGTCGGTGTAGGTTTTTTCGGCGAACAGTGTATCGATGATTTTGGCGAGGTGGCCGGTAATGTAGTATTTACCGGGATTCCCCGCGGGCTTCGTCTTGTCGAGAAAACTGGAGAGCGTTTCCAAACCATCCTCGAACTCGTCCCAGTCCGGGTCCTGCGTCCACGTGTCCACCTGCGCGAGCCTGTCGTCGACGAGCTTCGTGAGCGCCCAGTCGAGATCGAAATCCTCGGCCCGCATGGAGGGCTTGAACATCCACTGGTAGTTGGTGTAATCGAGGTGTGTGTACTGGTCGTCGCCGTAGACGGGCGTGCTTTCGCCGCTCTCTTCTTTCGTAACCAGTTCGCCCTTCGTTAACTTGATCGAGGTCAGTATCTGCTCCAGGCTGTAGAAAAGATTTTTCCTGATCGCTTTTTCGTCAAGCCGGTACGGGCTTCCCGCGTCGTTATCGCCGATTTTTTGAAGAAGGGCCAGCAGTTTGGAAACGATGCTTGTATTGTCGGCGACGAGGGGAAGGAGGCCGTCGCAGCCGGCCGTCGTGTTGTCGTTCTCGACAAGAAGGCTCACCATGGTGCGCAGATTCGACCTTGGGCGATAATCCACGCTCGCTTCCGCCGAGGGCGTCAGATAGGTAAGCGCGCCTTCCGCGGAGTCGTTGATCCGGGGCGCCCACCTGCCGCCGGAGTCGCTCAATCTTCGAAAGTAGGGTTTTGCAAGCGGCATCACCAGGCCTTCGTATAAGCCCTGAATGGGATTCTTATGAGGGCCGGCAAAGTTGTAATCATGCCCTGCGGCGGGCGTATACAGCGATTTTTCATGCACAGCCCCCACCAGGGCCGCGAATACGGGCAGGAGCCTGCTCCGAATGGCCCACGCATTGTTCCAGGGCGTTCCGGTCGCGTTCGATGCCACCATTGCGTTCTGGAGAAATCCCATGCGCGTGATGGGACCTATATTCCGGCCAACGATGTCCGGCAATACGTACCCGCCTCCCAGTATGTCGTTGAAAATGGTGTCGACGAAAATACCCTGGCCGAGCGCGATTTCATGTTCCCGGCAGAATACAAGGATGCGCGCGTCCCCCGGCTGGCTCGATTCCCGGTAATCCGGCGTCCTTCCCGTGGAAATATCCCCCTCCCCGATACCGGAGCTCCAGCCCCCCTGGGAGGCCGGCAGATTCGACATCCACTGGCCGTTCGCGGGGCCTTTTTTCGCGTTCGTGATGCCGAGCGCGCCGTTGCAGTCCACGAGAATGAACGCGGCCGAGTGTACCTGGCAGGTCAGCACCGTCGCCCATATATGCATGGGGATTATGAATATGAATTTCTTTTCAAGTACCACCCACTGGAAGTTTCTGAACAAAGCCTCTTCCTGCGACGCGCAGGCGCGCATCGCCTCCTCTTCCCGGATTTTCTCGTTGAAGGTAAAATACTCGGAGCGCAGGTAGCTTCCGCTGGAATTCAGCTTGAATTTGTTCTCCCCGGTCGTGCCCTCGACATAGGTCCAACCGCGCTCGTTCATGGGGGGGACGGTGCTCTCGGCGAGGTGGCCGCGGTTGACTATATAATAATCGCTCCTCCACGTTGCCTTGTAGCGGTTCGCGCGCTCGCGTTTGCCGTTATACGCGGTATCCCTGTCCCAGGTACAGAGTACGACCCTGTCTCCCGACCCGGCCGTCACGGTGCACTGAATCGCTCCCGTGCCGTAATTGATGGTGCCGGTGCCGCTCACCGCCGGGCCGGTTATATGTCCGGCCCCGTCGTCGGACGCGGTTGTGGGATCCAAACCGTAGCGATACGAAGTAAGCGTCACATCCCCGATGTCCCATGAAATTCCGGAAATGTAAAAATTCACCGCTCCCGTGTCATAATTGATCGTGGCGGAATATGAGGTGTTTATATTTTCACCTGAAATGGCGCCCTCGGTATCGCACGTGATATAGATATCGGTCTCCTCGGGGAACCACCAGGTATCTTCCTTAAGATGAATTTTCATGAGGCTTCCCGGAATCACCGGAGCGTGGGCGAGCGTATCCGAAACGTGCGTATCGCTGTTGTTCAAATCTTCGCCCGTCACCTCGGTGGTGGTCATGCAGGTCAATTCCACGCTGCCCGGTTTCACCCGGGTGCCCCTGGATTTGTAAAGCGCCTCATCGATGGAGGTTCCGCTCAAATTGAGGAATTGACCCCCGGAGAGCCGTTCCTCAGCGTCGTACGCGTTTGTAGGATAGAGATATACCCACGTTGCAGGATCCGCGGAGGGTTTGTGCACCAGCGCGTACACGTCCCCGTTCAGCTTTTTATAAATGAAAAATTGTTCGCTCGAACCGTTGCCGTCATAGTCGAGATAGACCGATTCCGCCGCCGGATCAGCATAATAATAAGGCCCCTCTCCCTCCCAGCAGGCCCTCGCGATCCAGCCCATGAGCCAGCACGCGGTATTGAGCACCCCCCGTCCCGAAACGACCTGGGGATAATACGTTTTATAGTCCTCGTCATTAGTCGCGTCCTGTATAGTCGCAACGGGTTCCATTATTGGTTTCCCGTCCCCGTCCAGGCCGTGCCTGACATATTCCACGGTTTCGCCGCCGTTGGGAAGGCCCGCATCGCCCGCGCACGTGCCCGGAAGCAGGCCCAAGGTCGGGAAATCATAGCCCATAAAAAACATGTGATTCGTCCTCTGGAAGGACGTAAACGGGTCCGCGCTTCTCCCGATCTGGGGGGCCTGGCTGGATTTTCTCACGTTGAGCGCGAGACCGTAGGAATTCAAGCCGAACGTCTCCCCCGTGCGGAGGCTGTACATGGTATCGTTCACCGAGATAATGCCGTGTGTTGCCTCGCCATGTCCGCGGGAGTAGTTATCATCGACCGGTTCTCCGCTCGTGCTCATCCTGGTTTTATAGCCATACTGATATGAAGCTATAAGCGTAAATATCAGATGCTCCAGGTATGACACCTTGTAGGAGGAAGCGGTTCTTAAATTGCCGTCGGCGCCGTATTGCATCATCCTTTTAAGCGAGGGTTCAATCGCATACGTGTCAAAATCGATACCGGCGTTCCGAAGCTTGTCGAGCGCCCTGGTCAGAAGCTCGACCGGGGATTTCCCGAGCCCATGATCATGGATGATTGAATAATCGGGGATGCCGGCGGGTTCCCCCGTCGCTTTATCCCTGATGAAAAGCTGAATCAGGAAGGGAAGCACCTCGCGCGCCGTGTTTTTTATCTCCGCGTTGACATAAGGGTCGCTGTTTTTATAGTCCGCGTTGAAATTCGCACCACCCTCCGTGAAATATCTTTCCATGTTAACGAGTAAATTTTTATAGACCGGCGCGTGCGCGGGATCGACCAGCCGGGGAAGGTCATGCTTCATGATAGAGTCATCCGACTGGTACAGCATTTCCCGGACGCTTCCATCGCTCACGAGCATATCGTTCAAGGCGCGCAGGAGCGAGTGCGTTCCGCGTACCGCATTGCCAAGATCAAGATTCGTATCGCCGGCGCTTATGTCCCGGGAATTTAAGATCAAATTCCCAGAGTTATCGATGAACATCGGGGTATCATTCTGAATGGTGAGTTTGGCGATTATCCCGGACGCATCCCTGATATCCTGCACATCCATCCCGTCAATTTTATCAATCAGCTTTTGAACCAGGTCCCTGACGCCTTCGGGCTCATCGAGGTCGTATCCATTCTCATCCGCGATATAGTCTATCGATTTTTTCAGGATCTCGATTCCGTCCTCGGTCAGCCCGTCCGTTTTACTCAGGTCATTCAGCAGCTCATAAAAACCTTGGTGATAATTTACCCCCGCCGTTTCATAGAAAGAATCCACTTCGGATTTCGCGTGATGACGCTCGCTATCCTCAAGGATGGACAGGAGGGAGCGCAGGGAGGTCATCAAATCGATCAGGGGACGGTCCTCATGTGTCGCGAGGTCTTTAAGCACTTTGGACATAGTGTTAAATTCGTCGTAGTTCGCACTGATCGCGGCGGGAAGATCATTGGTGATAACATCATTCATGTCCAAATCGCCGAACAGGTCCTTGATGTTGCCATATCCGTCCATGACACTGAAAAGCTGGAAATCTGGGTCGGGCTCGTTTTTCTGGAAGCCGCCCAGCTTCCCCCCATTTGAACATGCGACGAACGCAGTACACAGCGCCAGGGCTCCGATCATCACAATCCTTGTGAACATCATAGCGACCCCCGCATTTTCACATTTAACGCTCACGGTTTTCCAGTGGTCCGCACGCGTGAGGCTGTTCTACCCGGTGTCTATACCGTCTGGACGGTATGCTGTATTATTACAAAAAGTACCCTGTCTATAGCCCATTCGGGCTAATAAATTTCTTTATGCTTCGTTTTCGAGGTTAAAATTCCGCGGGTGAGGAGTCAGCCTGAAATTTTCCTGTCACCCGGCATTCAAATATGAAACAGTTAATATTTTGCTCAATTAAGATTGAATGACAGGCTAGTATAGAGAAAGCATTTTGTCAATTAAAAACGGACGATTCAGTCTGAAAACCTATAAAATATGTACTCAATATTCATATACAGTGTTCAGTTTTCGATATCGCCTTCGAATAATTCATCAAAAAATTTGATCAGATAGCGCGCTTCCCTGATAAATCCTTTCACGGTGATTGTGTTCTCGGTATGCGAGAATAGCTCGGTCCCAAGAAATGCGGTATCCGCGCCCGCCTTTTTTAAATATTCATTCAACCCTTTTCCTTCATAATAAGGAACTATCGTATCGTTCAGGGAGTGCATTATAAAATACCGGCATTTTGGTACCCCGCCGGCGAACATCTTTTCAGCGTTCATTTCTTCGACTTCATTGCTGTTAAAGGTAAGAACCGAGAGATCGTTAAATAGCTTTGTACCGAGAATTTTTCGCATTTCACTGCGGTCGGTCGGACCGGGCTTTGAAAGCTGAATAGCACGTGAAACCAGCTCTTTCTCCTGCGCAGTCAGGTTTTCGCTATTGAGCGAGATCGCGAGCTTCACCAGGATATCCACCTCGGGCGATGCTGAATTGTAGTATTCAATGAGCTTTTTCCCGTCCTGGAAGGGGCCTACGAGAAATATTTTTTCCGGATATATATCCCTGGGTACTCGATTAAGCGCGATGAGAAGCGCGCTCCCCCCCATGCATGCCCCGAACGCACGAAACGAGCCATGCAGGCGCTCATACAGCGCGCTGTATACCCTGGCGGTGAGATCTATCATCTTCGTGTGGTTGGCGGTCTCCCGCGCCCCCCTCCACAAATGGGGCACAACCACGCTCATGCCGGTTGCGTCGGTGAGCGACGCCGCCATCCGGTGAAGTTGGGGATGAGCGTACCCTTCGGGTGTGAAACCATGCTGGAGGTAAAAATATTTCGCGGAACGCGCTCCCGGGCTCGAATATAAGAATACCGGAATGGTTTCCTGACCTATTTCCAGCGAGAATTCCGATTTTTCCCAACTGGTAGGATTCCTGAAACCTGACATCGAAAGCAAATAACGCACGCTCGGCTTTCGAGAATATGCATACGAGAATGCGAGCGAGACGAGTATGAGCGCGCCCAACACAAGCGCGATAAGAACCAGGGATCTTTTCATGCTCTCCTTAGTGGGCCGGCGATTCCCGCAGCGTAGATGAAAACTTGCGCAGGTTCCTCGCGATAGTGCCCCGCACTTTTTTCAGCAGAAGGTCCCGGGCCGAATCTTTCATGCCCTCGGTCTCGATGGGGTCGCCTATTATGACCTTGAGCGTGCCGGGGCTCACCAGGAGTGAGCCCTTGGGAAGAAGCCTGTTGCTGTTCACGATCGTTATCGGTACTATCGGCAGCCGGGAGCGAAGCGCGAACATCACTCCCCCTTTCTTGAACTTCTGCAGGGTGCCGTCGCCGGAGCGGGTCCCCTCGGCGAAAAAATAGACGCTGATCCCTTCCCTGAGCTCCCTCACCACGCGGTTGATCCTCGTCACCGCGGCGGGTCCGTCGGAGCGGTCTATGGGAATCATGCGGGCGAGGCTCACCGCCCAGCCGAAAAATGGAATCTTGAAGAGGGATCTTTTCCCCACGAACCGCAACGTGTTCCTGATCCCCTGCGCCACGGCCAGCGGGTCCAGGTTGCTCGCGTGGTTGGATATGAACACGTAGGAGCGCCAGTTCTTGATCTTTTCGCTCCCTATGACCTGTACCTTGACGCGGTTCGATTTCAGGATGAGCCACACCCACAGCTTCCCGATCGAAAAGGGAAGTCTGCCCGTCCTGCTGAGTATTGCGGTGATTATCGTCGGGAAGGCGAGTACCAGCGTATAGACGGTGGTGGACGCGAGCGTCCAGGCGGGCATAAGTATTCTCTTCAGCATGGCGCACCCCTCCCAATCAAGAATATGAGGCTGCCGGGTCAAGGTCAATTGCGCAAGCCAAATTTTTCTTTGCGCAAACCCGGCTTCCGCACCGGCGTTGCGCCTGCTTGACAAAACCGGCCCGATGCGTCAACGATAGGGATGTCGGGCCGGGGCATATGGGCAGTAGGCCGGTCATTTCCAGGATTCCCGTCGCGAGGAACTATGAAAAATATCGAACCGGCAGTACGCACGCAATCGATCGGGGATACGAGCCTACAGTACCTGGATTACGAAGGCGATGGCGCGCCGATACTGCTGCTCCACGCAACGGGCTTCCTGCCGTGGATGTGGCACCCCATCGCCCGGGAGCTGGCCGGAGACCACCGCGTGATCGCGCCCTATTTCTGCGATCACCGATACGCGGAGCCGGAAGAGGGCGGCCTTGAATGGCTCCTTCTTGCCGAGGACCTGTGCCGCCTTTGCACATCACTGGCAATCGAGGACCCCTTTCTCGTAGGGCATTCGATGGGCGGCACCGTAATAACCCTCGCGAACGCCCTGCATGGCCAGCCCGCGCGCGCCATGGTCCTGATAGAACCCATCTTCCTGCCCGAGGAGCTGTATTCGCTCAAGATGAGCGTGGACCAGCACCCGCTCGCCTCCAAATCCATAAAGCGCAGAAGCACCTGGGAAAACGACGCCCAGGTGCGCGAGTACCTTCGATCGAGAAAACTTTTCAGGAACTGGGACGAGGAGATGCTGGAGCTTTACATCCGCTATGGCATGGTCCCGGGAGAAAATGGCGGGCTCACGCTCGCATGCTCCCCGCGCCACGAGGCGGCCCTTTTCATGGGCAGCGTCCGCTACAACCCATGGCCGCTCCTCGAAAAAATCCAGTGTCCCGTGATGGTTGTCGAGGGGGGTGAAAGTGAGAACAGGCACTTCATCGATCTGGGGAAGGCGTCTGCGCGCTTTCCCCGCGCGGTATACCGCGTGGTGCCGGGCGCGGGACATCTCGTTCCCATGGAAAAGCCGAAAGAAACTATTGCCCTTATAAAGGAAATGCTGTAGCTTAATAGGATCGGTCCCAGGCGCTATAACGGATCGCGAAAGCCCCCGGAGGTGTGGAAATGCACGCTAAGACGGTACAAGACAGCTCCGTGACCATTGTTATGCAGATGACCCACCAGGACGCGAACCTCGCGGGCAACGTCCACGGGGGCGTCATTCTCCGTCATATAGACAACACCGGGGGAATCGTCGCAAGCAGGCATGCGCAAACGAACGTGGTCACCGCCTCCATCGACCGCGTCGATTTTCACAGCCCGGTATTTGTGGGGGACCTGCTGCGGCTCATCGCGAGCATCACCCACGTGGGAAGAACGTCGATCGAGGTGGGGGTACGCGTCGAGGCGGAAAATTTTATCACCGGCGAGATTCGCCACACGGCCTCGGCATACCTGACCTTTGTCGCACTCGATGCGAAAGGAAAGCCCATTGCGGTGCCGGGGCTCACCCTGGAAACGCCCGACGATCAGCGCCGGAACCGCGAGGCCCTGCAGCGCCGTAAGATGCGCCTCAAGCTGAGGGAAACGGAGACATGATACGCATCGTTACTTTTTGAAGGGGTCCTGACGCTTGTGTTCCTTCTTTTCTTCGGCCTTTTCTTTCTCGACCAGGTCGCGGAAGATGTACCGGTAGTTATTCGACCGGTCAGCCTCGAACTGGTCGATATCCACCTTGTTTTTTTCCGCCTTCTGTCCGCACCCGCCTGCCGCCGTTCCAAGCGCACACAGAAGCACTATACATATCAATCGTCGCATTTTCCGACCTTTGAATCAGTCTCCATGACTCATTGAAAAATACAAGAGCAATTTGCCCCCGGCAAGTGATGGAAATCATTTGACATAAGTATTCCGAAATCCCTATACTCGAAATGCAGTTGGGCAGGGAGGGAGTTTCAATGAAAATCACGACCGACTTCTCGCAGGTGGTGCCGGGGAGGGGAAACGCATTCCGCATCTCGCTCCAGGGGAGCGCCGCGCCGGCAAGTCCCGGCCAGCGCAGGGAGGTGTTCCAGGCGGGCGGAACGCGCAGCATGACCGAGGCCCTCTCGATCGCCCAGATGGCCCAGGTCGTGGTCCAGAAGGCGATGGAAATTTCCGCGAGGCTTCGCACCATCGCCATGGACGCGATGACCTCAAACCGCGTGAACGCGGAAGAGCTCAAGACGGTGAACGCGCAGATCCAGTCCGCGCTGGGCGCGTATTCCAACCGGTTCGATACCGCGGTCATTCCGCCCCAGGTGCAGTCGCGTGGGACCGTGGACCTGCGCGAAGAGCTCAATGTGCTTAGCACGCAAGCTATTAATCTTTCGGAAAACCGCGGCGTTGATACCGCGGCCCTGGAACGCGCATCGGATTCGATCGAGCGGAAAGCCGCGGCCCTGGGAGAAATAAACAGGACCCTGGGCGCGCGCACGGGCGCCGCGCAGGTGGACACGGGGACCGTCCGCGGCGAGGTCGTCCGAACCGGGGGGCGCATCGCGCAGGATCATGAAACCGCGCTCCGCGCGCAGGGAAATGTCTCCCGTGAAAAAGCGGCGGTGCTGCTCCGGGATTAAACGATATGCTTTTTCGGCCTGTGAGAATCACATGGCCGGGAGAGAAAAAATTAACAGCATAGAAGGCACGGAATGGAAGTATTCGACGGCTTCATCGCGGCAATCGCGTCCGAGTTCAAGCTCAAGTTCCACAAGGACTCGGAGGGCGCGTACACGACCGAACTGCAGTTCGAAAACAACCGGTCACAGCAGGTGCTCATCACCCTCACCCATGACGAGGTGGGCGACCGGATTATCAATTACTACTCGGTGATAGGAAAGCTCCGGGGGGACTTCTGCGAGCTGTACAAGTTCGCGCTCAAGATTAACTCCACCCTCTATTTCGGCGGGCTGGCGCTCATCGACGATACGCTCATTCTCAGGGACTCCATCCTTTTAAGAGACGGGGATCCCCAGCGCTTCATGAAATCACTCACCTACATCGCCGCGAAGGCGGACGAGCTCGAAGAGGTGCTTCTTAAAGATAACATTAACTGAGTCTATGGTTCGCGGGACCGGTCCCGCGAACCGCGGGGCGTGCCCTACCCCAGTTTCAACTTCTCACGGATTCTCGTCGCGAGGTCGCGGATAAGCGGAAGGTTTTCCGTATCGTCGACCAGCAGGTAGACCGCCATATTGTCGTTCGTGATCACGATGGTGCGGTCCCTGTTTACCTCGGAAAAGCTCGTGAGCTTCTTGACCTCATCCCGGGCCGTCGAGGCGCTGGTGTAGAGTATGATATAGCAGACGATGTCGTCTCCGGTGGGCTGACTGGTTCGCGCGAGTATCGCGACGTACATGTCCGCGATGACACCGGGGTCGCCGCTGGGGTATATCTGCGGCGCGAGTTTCTTGATGGCGCCCTTGTCCATCTTCCAGGGGTTGTCTTTCAGGACGTTCCGCGCGAAGGCGGGAACGGTGCCGAACTGAAAGCCCGAGGGTATATCGGCACCCGTGATCTTTATCGAGTCGATCACCTCGCTCTTGTACTCCGCGCCGGCGAGCGGGAAACCGAATATGCAAATTGCTGCAAACACTATCATGCAGGTTGTAATTTTTTTCATTTTTTTCACCTCCGGTGACCATTTCCGGCGGCCGCACGCGCCGCCCCGGCATTAGTATCGGTAAAAATCACGGGATTTATCACCGGAAAGGAGTGTTCGGGGAAAAATTATAGAGACATAATATTTTTGCTTGACGGCGGCCTTTTTCCGGCGTATCTGTTAGATGGATTTCGTCGCAGATACACATAGTTCTCCTTTCAAAATATAATATGGCGCTCCCAACCAGCGGGTCTCCCGGCGAGCACCGTCATTGTCGCAAGAATTCGATACAACAACCTGGAGCATCCCTATGCGAGAGCACGCATCCCCTCTTAAGCAGATTCGAAAAAGGGATGGAAGGGTGGTTACCTTCGACCCCGAAAAGGTCACCAGCGCCATCTTCAAGGCAGCCAAGGCGGTCGGGGGCAGCAACCGGGAAACCGCCCAGGGCGTAACCGATTCCGTCGTGGGCGTACTCGAGATAATCTACAAGGACGACCGCATTCCCACGGTGGAAAACGTCCAAGACCTCGTGGAAAAAGTGCTCATCGAGCGGGGCCATGCCAGGGTTGCCAAGGCCTACATACTTTACCGCGACCAGCACCGGAAGATACGCGAGGGCAAGGACCTCCTGAACGAGGGCATCCAGCTTGTCGAACAATACCTGGATCGCTCCGACTGGAGGGTTAACGAAAACAGCAACATGAGCTATTCCCTGCAGGGGCTCAACAACCATATAGCGTCCGCGATCACCGCGAAGTACTGGCTGGAGCGCATGTATCCGCCCCAGATCCGCGAGGCGCACGTGAACTGCGATTATCACCTCCACGACCTGGGGCTTCTGTCCGCCTACTGCGTGGGATGGGATTTAAAAGACCTTCTCATCCGCGGTTTCGGGGGAGTTCCCGGCAAGGTGGAAAGCCGGCCGGCGAAGCATTTCCGGAGCGCCCTGGGACAGGTGGTTAATTTTTTCTACACGCTGCAGGGCGAATCGGCGGGCGCGCAGGCTTTCGCCAATTTCGACACCTACCTTGCCCCGTTCATTCGCTATGACAGGCTGTCCTACGACGAGGCCAAGCAGTGCCTCCAGGAGTTCGTGTTCAATATGAACATTCCCACACGCGTGGGATTCCAGACCCCGTTCACGAACGTCACACTCGACCTCAAGGTTCCCTCCACCATCGCCGATGAGTACGTGGTTATCGGTGGCGAAATAAAGGACACGAAGTATGCCGAGTTCCAGGAAGAGATGAACGTCTTCAACCTCGCCTTCGCCGAATGCCTCCATGAAGGGGACGCCCGCAACCGCATCTTTACCTTTCCCATCCCGACCTACAACATCACGAAGGACTTCGACTGGGAGAACCCGTTCCTGGAACGCCTGTGGGAGATCACGGCGAAATACGGCATCCCCTACTTCGCCAATTTCGTGAATTCCGAGATGAAGGCCGAGGACGCGCGCTCCATGTGCTGCCGGCTGCGCCTGGACAACCGGGAGCTCCGCAGTCGTGGGGGCGGGCTTTTCGGCGCGAATCCCC
The DNA here is from genome assembly GCA_004297825.1 of Spirochaetota bacterium. NCBI lineage: Bacteria > Pseudomonadati > Spirochaetota > Spirochaetota bacterium. The sequence goes on along the minus strand of SCSX01000036.1, from coordinate 93,036 downwards.
TCACGGGGAGCATAGGCGTAGTCACGATCAACATGCCCCGGCTTGCGCACCTTTCGGAGAACGAGAACGATTTCATCGCGAGGCTGACCGATCTCATGGACCTCGCGCGCGACTCGCTGGAGATCAAGCGCAAGGTTCTGGAAAATTTCACCCAGAACGACCTGTATCCCTATACGAAGCATTACCTGTCCGATATCCGCGAGCGCTCCGGAAAATTCTGGGTGAACCATTTTTCGACGATCGGCATCGTGGGCATGAACGAGGCCTGCCTGAACCTTTTCGGGATTACCATCGCGGAGAAGGAGGGCAAGGCCTTCGCGATGCGCGTCCTCACCTACATGCGCGAGCGCATCCGCGAGTACCAGGAGGAAACGGACAACCTTTACAACCTGGAGGCGACCCCTGCCGAGGGGGTGAGCTACCGGTTCGCGAAACACGACAAAAAAACCCTCCCGGATATCATCACCGCAGGGAAAAACGAGCCGTACTATACCAACTCGGTGCACCTGCCCGTGGGGTACAGCGACGACATCTTCGACGTCATGGAGCACCAGAACGAGCTCCAGGCCGCCTTCACGGGGGGCACCGTGGTGCATTGCTTTATCGGGGAGAAGATCGACGACCCGCGCATCGTGAAGACGCTCGTGAAGCGCATCGCCGAGAATTACCACATACCCTATTTCACCATCACCCCCACCTTCAGTATATGCCCCGTACACGGCTATATCTCAGGCGCGTTCAAATACTGCCCGCACGAGCATTCCCCGGAGGAGCTCGAAAAATATGGTATTGAGATTCCGGCCAAGGATTCCGAATATGATAGCAGGATAGCTATATAAATGTTAAGAGGTGTCTGAATGCAGAATGAAAAAAAGGTCCCGGTCGAGGTTTATTCGAGGGTGGTCGGCTATTTCCGCCCCGTAAACCAGTGGAACAAGGGAAAGAAAGAGGAGTTCAGCGAACGCAAGGAATATTCGCTCCGCGGTTTGCGCGAATCGAACGTGTATGAATATAAGAGGAATTCATAAAACCTCGCTCATAGATTATCCGGGCCGGATAAGCTCGGTGATCTTTACGGGAGGGTGCAACCTGCGCTGCGGGTACTGCCACAATCCCGAGCTCGCCTGCAACAGCTGCGAGCTCGAGCGTTTCTCGAACGAGGAAACGCTCGGTATGCTGGAGAAGCGCCGCGGCCTCATAGACGGCATCACCGTATCCGGCGGCGAACCGACCATTTCAAAAAACATCACCACCTTCATGAGCTCGCTTAAGGGCCTCGACCTCGCGGTCAAGCTCGATACGAACGGCCTCAACCCGTCGGTCGTGAGAAACCTGGCGCGCGACGGCCTCGTGGATTACGTCGCGATCGACATCAAGACCGCGCCCGAAAAATACGAATTCGTCACCGGGACAAAGGTGGATTTCGACAGGATCGTCGAGACGGTGAATGCGGTGCGTGACGCGGGGGTCGAGTACGAGCTTCGCACGACCTGCATACCCAATTACGTGACCCTGGAAGATTTTAAAAGCATCCGCCTGGCCGTGGGCGAGGTGAAGCGATACTACCTCCAGCAATTCGTGAACGAGGTCACCATGGACGCGTCCCTGGGCGGGGTTCGTCCCTACCCCGTGAGCGTGCTTCAGGGCTTCAAGAAGTATGTGGACAGCTTCGCGGAGATCTGCGGGATCAGGGGTATCTGACCCCGCGCCTCCGCCGTTTTCAATCCCTTATAATTTTCCTGCTCATCATCACGCGCTCCTCGTCATGCCGCTGTACGAGCGCGCCCACGTCCGGGCTCTCCCTGAAACGCATTACGTTCAGCATGAATATCTCGAGCTTGCTCACGATGTTGGGCGGCAGCAGGTTCCCGTCAATTTCCACGGAGATGACAGGGTACCTGCGCTCGCGGGCCCACGGTGTGATGAGCCCCTCGATCACCCGTCCGATAAGACAGGCGAAGGGCGAAATGTTCACCACGCCCGAGAAGCCGTCCATCATCGCTGTCGCCGCGACACCGCTCGAGACGCTGATCTCCGAATGGAGCTCGTCGCTCACGAAATACCGCTCCGCGTTCTTCATGATAAGGTCCATGTCGTGGGGCGTTTTGGGGACGAGGCCCGTGGACTTGAGCGCGTACTTCACCCTGTTCTCTACGCGGTGCTTGTACCACGCCTCGACGCTCCAGTTCACGAGCCCCCGGAATTCCGCCGAGAAAAGTTTTTTATACCAGGGGAGCAGCCGGTACTTCTTGGCGAGCTCGAAGCGCCTCGTGTAGTCGCAGTAATAGATCCACTCGGTGATTCCCGACACCTTGCCGATGATCCCGCGCGCGCTGAACAGCTTGATGAGCTCGTCCACCGCGAAGTCGTCGCGGCGGACGTAAATCTCGCCCACCACCAGGATGCGCGGGCACTCCTCCATTTTTCGTTTGAGCGGAATCTTCTTTATTTCGTCCGAAATGCCGCGCAGCGCGGGGAGCACCTTCGTCACGTCCTTTTCGGCGACCGATATGAGCCGGTGCCAGAGGGAGTCGTATTTCTCCATCGCCGCGACAGGGTCCGCCGCGCACGCCCTGAGCGACGTCTCGACGTCCTTCATGTAGTCGCTGATACACAGACCCCACCAGGCGTGCTTCGAGAAATCCGCCCCCATCTCGTTGTAGGAATTGTCGGAATCGAGCGTGACGACGAGCACGTTCTCGAATCGTAAATCCTTGAAGAGGTTCTCGTAGAAGACGAAATACTGCCCCGTGCGGCAGGGACCGGTGGTCGTGGGCACGAAGAGCAGGTAGGTCTCGTCCTTGCGGTATTTCCCCGACGCCAGGTACTTGAGCGCGCCTCCCAGCACCAGGTGCGACGGCAGGCATTCCTTTCCCGACGCATGGTTGCGCGCGAGCTGCAGGGCGCGCACGTCCGGTACGGGCATCGCCTCCGCGTTCACCCCCGCCGAGCGCAGGGACGCCGCCAGGAGCTCGGTGGAGAGGCGTCCCATGTTCGCCAGGAGCATCTTGACCCGCGGGTTGTTTTTGACGGGCATCGTTATGCCGGTCTTTTCGTTGCGGACCACGAGCTCGGTGCCGCCCTGGATCTCGAAACGAAGTCCGTTGTCGTAGCGCTCCTCGTGAATCGCGGTGAACTTCCTCCTGTAGCCGTCGATAATGTCCAGGAAGGCCTCCACGCGCGTGTCTACGCCCGCGTCCGCCGTGTGCGAGTCGAGCTCCAGGATGAGGAAGGGCTTGGTCCCCATGATCCACTTGAGGTAATGGAGCATGAAGGAGTCGGGCGCACATGAGAAATTCGTGATGTAGGTTATGTAGATATTGTCCTCGTTCTTGAGGAGCATGCTCGCCTTCATGTCCTGCTGCCCGTAGTACCAGTACATGTTCGGGAAAATGCCCTCGTCCTCGTAGGGCAGTATGTCGAAGGGTACGATGGAAAACCCGCGCGAGGTGAATTTCTTGGGGATCCCCATGTTCGCGTCGGGCGTGAAGGCGTTATAGGGCCTCCCAAGAAGCGCGATCACCGGGCGGCCGGCCTTCCTGGCGTCTTCGAGCGCGCTGCGCCCGAGCTCCCGCGCCCGCGCGAAGTACTCGTTCTGCTTTCCATGGGCGAAATCGAATGCTTCCGCGACCTCTTTACGCGCAATGCCGAGCTTCGCGCCCATTTCTATAAGAGGCTCCAGGGCCTTTTCCCGGCCATACTTGAAGCTGATGACGGGGGCGAGCATGCGCTCCTCGGGGATCTCGGGGAACGCGTGCTTTATATAGTACGGCAATCCCTGGGTGATGGGGCAGAAGGAGGCGTGCACCTCGTCCTCGTAGCTCTCGAGGTCGCGGAAATGCGGGAGGAAGATGTAATCCGCCTTCATCTCCACGATATCCTGCACCGCGCCGTGCGCGATCTCCGCGGGGAAGCAATAGCCGCTCTCCACGCGCGCCACGCCGTCGGGAAGCACGCGGTTGGAAAGCCTCGCCTCGATCCCGAGCTCGTGGAAAAAATGCGAGTAGAAGGGCCACATGGTGTACACCGAGAAACAGCGCGGTATGCCGATCGTCATAGTGCGCTTTTTCACGAACTCCTCTTCCCGCGCCGCGCACGCGCCGAATAATAAATCGTTGCGCCTCTGTATATAGTCGAAGACCTCATCGTCGTTGAATGTCTTCTTCTTGCGGGTGTTCGCGTACTTGTTGCAGCGCCCGCCGAACATGTACTTGTGTTCGTTCACCCTGAGGACGCGGATGGAACAATAGTTGTCGCATGCGTTGCACTTGAACTCGCGCTCGTACACGATTTCCGTGTTGAGGATTGCATCAAGATCGTACTCGGCTTTATCGAGGAAGCCGTCCTCGAGCTTTTGCCTGGCGAGAATGCCCACGCCGAAGCAGCCCATGAGCTCGGGGTCCGGGGGGACGATAATATTCTTGTTCAGGAGCATGGAGAAGGCGAGCGGGACCGCCTTATTCTTGGCGACGCCGCCCTGGAGCACGATGTTCGAGCCTATGCTGCGGTTTCCCACCACGCGGTTCAGGTAGTTCGATACGATCGAAGTGATGAGTCCGGCCGTGATATCCTCGCGCGAGGCGCCCTGCTGGATCGCCTTCCGGATGTCGGAATTGATGAAGGCCGAGCAGTGCTCCCCGAACTTCAGGGGCTTATCGGCCTGCACGGCGATGTCTCCTATCTCGGAGGCCTCCATGATGTTGAGGTCGCCCTTGCACGACTCCTCGAGGAAAGACCCGGTCCCGGCGGAACAGGCCTCGTTCATGGCATAGTCTATCGGAACCTTATTTTTAAGAAGCACGTACTTCGCGTCCTGCCCACCTATCTCGAAGATGGTGTCGATATCGGGATTATAATAGGTGGTCCCCACGGCGTGCGCGATAATCTCGTTGTAAACCGCGGGCGTCTCGAGGAAGACCCCCAGTATCTCGCGCGAGGAGCCCGTGGTGGAGGCGAGCGTGATCCGGATCTTTCCGTCGCCTATATCCTCCCTGATCTGCTTCTTGATCTCCTCGATGCAGAACTTGAGCGCCTTCACGGGATCGCCGTGGGTGCGCCCGTAGTAGGAGGCGGTGACCTCGTCGGTCTCGATGTCGATGAGGCAGGCCTTTGTGGTGGTGGAGCCCCCGTCCACGCCCAGGATGTACTCGCGGCCGGCGCGGACCTTGCCCTTGTGCGACGGGATGAAGGTCACCATGCCCTCGGCCTCGCGCAGGCTCTTAAAGCGCTCGAACTGGACGCTGTGCGCGCGGGTGAGGCCGTCCACCGGCGGCATGACGCTTCCCGTTCCCTCCGCGAGGATGGCGGCGCCGTAGGCCTCCAGGTACGCCGCTTCCCGGGGGACGACGAACTCGAGATTGGGGAGCTTTTCGCGGATGAAATCCACCAGGTATTGATTGCGCGTAACGCCTCCCGCGAGAAGCACCCTGCCCTTCGCGATGCGCGCGCGTTTCAGGAATTCGACGACCTTGATCGCCATCACGTTCGAGAGCGACAGCACGATGTCTCCCTTCGTGGCCTCGCCCTTGTTGAGCCGGTGCGTGCAGTCGCTCTTCATGAACACCGAGCACCGCGACGAAAGCTTGTGGACCTTGCATCCCTCGGGAAGGGTCTTCACGTCGCCCAGCACCATGTCCATGCGCCCCAGCTGCTGCTTGAAAAACTCGCCCGTCCCCGACGCGCACTTGTTGCCGGAGAAGCTCGTGACGATTTTCATGTCGCTGTTGATGGTGTAGACGACCAGGTCCTCCCCGCCCAGCGAAACGATCGCGTCGACGGGCTCGCCCAGGGCCGCGAGCGCGGCCTCCACGCATAGGGGCTCGATCACGCTCGAGGCGTTCAGGAGATAGCGGCCCTCGGTTCCGGTGGCGAGCACCTTCACGTCCGCGGGCAGGTTTTTCGAGGCAAGCGTCTTTCTCAGGGTGCCCAGGAAGTTGCCCTCGTGGGGGTCCACCTCGCTCCACTCAATTTTTCCGTCCCGCATGAAGACAAGCTTCACGTTGGAAGAGCCTATATTTATTCCAAGGGTATTCATCCTGATTCCTCCGTTTTGGTGAAAGGTGAAAATAGGGATTTTCCCGCAATTGTCCAGAATTTTTTTTAATCCCGGATGAATGACATTCAGTAATAATATTTAAACATAGAATCGGGTTATATATTTGACCAGTCACGAAACTGCCGTCCCGCGCTCCCTTAAGAGCCCTTGCGGGGGGCCTCTTAAGGGGCTTCGCTCCTTAAACCCCGGTAACAACAGGTTTATGACATGTCCATAATCCCCGTGCGATGCCGTCGGCATGATGTGCGTATCGCGTAACCGCATCACCCGTTCACCGATGGATTTACGGTGAACCGGCACCCTGTTAAATTCGGGAGAATGTCAGGAGTTTCTCGACCATGTCCTCGGCCTCGACGATCATCCCCGAGATTCCGAGCAGTTTCAGGGCGATCGCCTTCTGCTCTTCGGGGGGCGGGAGCGGCACGCACAGTTTGAGCAGCAATCCCATGCCCAGCTCGGTGTCGTCGGAGCTCACGCGGAGCTCGTCCATCACGCCCGCGTGGTAAAAATGGTGCAGGACATTGTTCAGGTAAAAAGGATCGGCGCAGCGCATGTCTACGGTGAGCCGCACGCACTCCGGGGCGAGCACGCCGCCGGCGAAGCTCATGGGCATGATCGCGCAGGCGCCGCTGGAGCGTCCCCTGCGCACCATCACGATGTCGAAGGCCGCCGCCTCGCCGGACTGTTCGAATCCCGGCGGAATGCGGCGGCAGCGTTCGGGCCTGAAGCGAAGCGACTCGACGCTCTCGGGCGTGAGGAGCAGCACGCCCTCGCCCTCCTCGATGCTCAGGGCGGCCGTCGCCTTTCCCTCGACCAGTCCGCGGTGGGGCACCAGGAGCTCGCCCAGGGGCGCCGTGGTCCACGCTTCGGGTATCTCGCCGCAGGGCGACGCCTTGAATTCCCCGTGGCCGTCGCCGCGCATGACGAGCTCGGCCATGAGCGCGTGCTTGTAGCCCGTCACAGCCTTGATGAGCTCACCCACGCGCGCGGCTGCCCCCGTCGCGATCGCGGCCGTCTCTTTTTTCTTCTCTTCAAGCGGGTTCATGGTATATGCTTAAGACATGCATCTGCATAACGTCAAGATAATATCAGGGGGGCGTTACTCCAACGAAAAAACGCGCCCCGCTGTATAATTCCCGATTTTCGGGGCTCCCGGGGCGTGATGAGCTAGAATTATCGCACTATTGGCGTTGCCGTTTGACCAGAGGCGCGTTATGAAGTACTATCATCTTGAGCCGCGAACCGGAGGGTTAATTGGAACAATTCAAGAAAGCGCTGCGCCTCGAATATTTCACCGTAGGCTACAACCTGTTGGAGGCCGTCGCGTCGATCGTCGCCGGGGGGCTCGCGAACAGCATTGCGCTGGTGGGCTTCGGCCTGGACAGCATAGTGGAATCGCTCTCGGGGCTTGTCCTGGTGTGGAGGCTCCGGGTGCACGGGCGCTTATCGGCGGACGAGGAGGAGCGAATCGAAGGGCGCGCAACGCGCTTCGTGGGTGCGAGCTTTCTCCTGCTCGCGGCGTACGTGCTGTTCGAATCGGTGCGTAAAATCATCACGGGGGAAATATCGGACCCCTCCCTTCCCGGAATCGTGATCGCCGTGCTCTCCCTTATCGTCATGCCGGTTTTAGGCTATAAAAAATACCGGCTCGGAAAGGAAATGGGCCTGTCTTCACTCGTCGCGGACTCCAAGGAAACCTTCGTGTGCGCGACGCTTTCCGTCGCGCTCCTCGCGGGGCTCACCGCGCGCTATTTCCTGGATTTTCCGCTCGCCGATCCGCTCGTGGGTCTCGTCATCACCGCGTACCTCGTGAAGGAGGGGCTGGAGCTCGTGCGCGGGGAGGAATGCGGGGACGACTGCGCGGGGCACGGAAAATAGCCCCGTGGCGTTTATACGAATTCCCGGGTTCGATGCGCTCGTCTTCGTTCCGGAGGACGATCCGCGCGCGGCGAAAAAGCACCCCTGCGCGGATTGCTACTCATGCAAGTGGTGCGACGAGGAGCGATGTGCGCTGTGTTTTAAAAAGAAGAATGGGGAGTGTGCGGGGAAGGATGGGGGCGGTTGTAAGTGATTTCCAGTGACCTGCTGTTCAAAGTCTTGTTGACCTGGAATGTGCTGATGATTCCGCAATCCGCGATGGAGCGGTGATCCAGACAGCTAAAGCAGAATTAAAAATTCATCAATGGATAAACCCGCCTGCCTTATAATAGAGCGGAGAGTACCACGATCAAGCTCCTTATGATCAGGCACGACGACCTGGGTAAAAGGGTCATTCCTTCTTAGAATTATGTGGCTTCCATGCTGTCTTTTAAAATAAAATCCTGCTTTTTCGAGAGCCTTTACGCAATCCCTGCCGGAAATTCTGGGAAGGCCGCTCATACAACAAGCATCATGGTGTCGAAAGTTTCGGCGGGAACCGGAATATGATCATCCTGAAGGGCTAATATGTATCCTTCTATGGCATCCTTGATATTTTCTATAGCTTCTTCTTTTGTCTTTCCCTGGCTGATGCAACCGGGAAGGCTCGGGCATTCGGCCACATAGTAGCCGTCCTCTCCGGGGAAAATGATTACTTGCCTCATGATTTATCTCCTCGACTATTAATATATCCGGATAGTGATTAAAAAACAACAAACAAAAATTAACGGCGATATCGAAAAGTTTTCCGCACATCATCGAACCCGCCCCCAACAAAATTTTATTGCTCTCCCCCCCGCCCATCGGTTAGACTCTTCCCATCCCGGGTGCGGCCACGCATTTCCGTATCCCGCGAACGGAGGTCGGATATGGCGCTCAATCGTGTCGGCATACTCACCGGCGGCGGCGACTGCTCGGGGCTCAACGCGGTGATACGCGCGGTCACCCGCGCCGCGGCGATCGGCTACGGTGTGAAGGTCACCGGCATACTGGACGGCTTCGAGGGCCTCATCGCGAACCGCTCCGAGGAGCTCACCGTGCGCTCCACCCGCGACATCCTCACGCTGGGCGGCACGGTCCTGGGCACGACCAACAAGGGGAACCCCTTCCAGTACCGCGAGCTTCGTCCCGACGGGACCATTTCCGTAAGCGATATGTCCGATACCGCCGTCAGGAATTTCAATGCCATGGGTCTCGATTGTCTCTTCGTGGTGGGGGGCGAGGGGACCCTTGAAATAGGGTACCGGTTTTTCGAGAAGGGCGTCCCGGTCATAGGCATCCCCAAGACGATCGACAACGATCTCGACAGGACCGATTACACCTTCGGCTACCAGACCGCGATTGAGGTCGCCTGTGACGCGCTCGACCGCCTGCATTCTACGGGACGCAGCCACCAGCGCGTAATGATCCTCGAGGTAATGGGAAGGACCGCCGGCTGGATCTCGCTCGAGGCGGGGATCGCCGGCGGGGCGCACATCATACTCATCCCCGAGATACCCTACAGCATAGACCGCGTGGTCGAGAAAATCGTCGCGCGGGAAAAGGGGGGAAGCCCCTTCACCATCATCATGGTTGCGGAGGGCGCGAAGGAGGAAGGGGGCGAGGTGATCACCCAGGCGTCCGCCTCCACCAGGCTCCAGGGCGTGCCGCAGCTCGGGGGCGTGGGCTTCCACCTGGCGGACCAGATCAAGTCCCGCGTGGACCTGGAGGTGCGCTGCACGGTGCTGGGGCATATCCAGCGCGGGGGCTCTCCCTGCGCGTTCGACCGGGTGCTCGGGACCAGGCTCGGGGCGGAGGCGGTGCGCGCCGCCGCGGAGGGGAAGTTCGGCGTCATGGTGGCACTCGACACGCCCGATATCGTACTGGTTCCGCTCAAGGAACTCGCGGGCAAGGTGCGCTCGGTGCCGGTCGACGCGCAACTCATACGGAGCGCGGAATCGATCGGGATAAGCATGGGAAGGTGAAGGGGGACGTCCGCAGCACGGGTGGATCTGAAGCAGCGCGATCCGACACTATTTACGAGAACTGCCTATTACCACCCGATCTCGCTCCAGAACGGCTGCGCTGCCTCTTTGAGGCCCTTTACATTGAATACCGCGCGCAGATCTTTGGGAGAGCCTGAATACGTCTCCACCTGGAGGGTATCCGACGTGAGCAGTCCTCGAACGATATCCATTTCCTTATTGCTGACATATATGGTAGATGTCTTGTCGTAACCGTCGCCCCACCCCGTTCTCACGGGAGCGTTCTTCCCGAGCTTCGCCATCATGGCGTAATTCCCGCGGGGGATCGCGTCGTGCCAGCGGATATGGATGACTGGTTTTTTCGAGCTTACCTCTATTTCAAGAACCGGCCTGGCACCCGAAGCGGACTGGCCTTCGATTGCCTCGATCGAAAAGGTGTAGGTCTTCACGTTTGCGTAGAGCGGGTTCGTCGCGACCTTAACCTGCCAGTTCGGCGCATCGGCGGCCGATACGGGGATGATCATGACGGCGGTCAATAGCAGCATGGCGATCATTCGGGTGTTGTTCATTTAGGGGGCTCCTGGGCCTTTATCTTCGCGTCGACCTTCTGCATGATATACCCTGCCAGCGCATCGAACCCCTCGCCCGTCTTCGCGCTCACCTTGAACACCTGCATCGCCGGATTCACGCGGCGGATGTTCTCCATGACCTCGTTCATGTCGTAGTCGAGGTAGGGAAGCAGGTCGATCTTGTTCAGCACGCAGGTCCCGGCCGAGCGGAACATGGGCGGGTACTTCGCGGGCTTGTCCTCGCCCTCCGCGACCGAGAGCATCACCAGGCGCTCGTCGTCGCCCAGCTCGAATTCCGCGGGGCATATCAGGTTGCCGATATTCTCGATGATTACGAGGTCGAGCTTGTCCAGGTCGAACTTGTCGAGGCAGCTCTTTATCCACGCGCTCTCGAGGTGGCAGTCGCTGTTGTAGAGGGCCGTCTCGATCTGGATGATGGGGATGTCGTGCTTGGCGAGCTTCTCGGCGTCCTTGGTGGTCTTGATATCGCCCTCGATCACGGCGATGCGGTATTTCCCCTTGAGCATCGAGATGAGCCGGTCGGTGGCCGTGGTCTTCCCGGAGCCCGGCGAGCTCATGATGTCGATCATGTAGATCTTCTTGCGCTTTAAAAGCTCGCGAATCTCCCCCGCCTTCTGGACGCTTGATTCGAATATATCCTTTAATATCTCGATCTGTGTGGCCATGTGCCCTACGCCTCGTCGTTCTTATCGTTTCGTCTCACTTCTTGCCGCGAAGGTATTCGTCAATCTCGTTGTAGTTCTCGTCGCGCGCCAGGTCCCCCGGGGTCTTTCCGTCGTTGTTTTTCATGGTAGGCGACGCGCCCGATTCCACGAGCGCCATGACCGCGTTCAGGTGACCGCCCCACGCGGCGTAATGCAGCGGCACGGAACCGTCGGCGGAGACCGCGTTCGGGTCGGCCTTGGCTTTTACGAGTGTGCGTATGGTATCGGACCTGTTGTCGCGCGCGGCGAAATGGAGCGGCGTCTCCATGTTCTTGTTGCGCGCGTTCACGTCCAGCCCCTTCTTGATGAGAAGCGCCAGCAGCTCCAGGTCACCCGACGAGGACGCCGAATGCAGCAGGGTCTCGTTTTGGGCGTTAAGATTCTTTAAATTTGCCCCCTTCGCGATGAGCTTGTTCGCCGCGAGCACGGAGGAAGACCTGAGCGCTGCCTGCAGCGGCGTGTTCCCGTCGTTGTCCTTCGTGTCAATGGACGCCCCCTTTCCCAGGAGGAAATCGACCATCTCCGCGTGATCGCGGGTAGCGGCCACGTGCAGCGGCGTCGACCGCTCCTCGGTGGAAACGTCGTTCACGTTCGCGCCGCGTTCCAGGAAAAATTTCGCGATGTCGAGCTGCCCGTATTCCGCGGCGATATAGAGCGGCGTTTCGCCGTTCTGGTTCTTCATCGCCAGGTCCTTGAACTTCTGGGAGGCGGTCTTCACCTTCTGAACGTCCCCCATTTCTATGAGCGCGTAGAACTCCTGGACTTCCTTCTCGGCCTGCCTCTTCGCGATCGCCTCCTTTTCCTTCTGGATCGCGTTCTTGATCGCGACGGCGAACTCCTTCGTCTCCTCCTTCGTGGAGGTGAAAGCCAGCTCCACGCCGTCCTTCGAGAGCTTCGTCCTGATCCTGCCGAACGTGGCCTGGATCTTCGCCATCTGGTCTTCGGTGGTCTTGAGCCCCTTCTTGTCGTTCGCGTCGGCGTAGGCGTCCAGGAAGGAGACCGCGAGGCTCGTTCCCACGATGACGAAATGGCTGAACATCATGAGCCGCTCGCCGTCGCCCTGTACCGACGAACGCATGTTTCCGGCGATCTCGATCTCCTGGCCCAGCGAGACGGAACCGGCGACGCTCTCAAGGTTCATGAGCGCGTTAATGAACACGTTGGAGGTGAGCCCCTTGCCGCGCACGGCCCCCATCTTCACCGCCGTCTTGATCTTGGCCTTGATGTAGTTCGACACCTGCACGGTGTAGTGCATGGTGCGCGTCTTCGCGTCGGCCGTGAACACCGGGAAGCCCGCCAGGTTCGTGGGCTTGTTCGCCTTGCGCGAGGCGAGGAAGGTGGTCACGAATCCCTTGAACCCGACGACGAATATGTTGTCGAGCTTGAACACGCACAGGTCCTTGTTCGATTCGCTTTCATACCCCTGCATGCCCTCGATGGTGAGGGGCTTGAGCCCCTTCGCGAGCAGGGTGATATCGGGCACGTTCCCGGTGACGTTAATGAAGGCGAGCACGCCCGACTTTTTCTCGATCTGCTCGATCTGGCTCACGACGAGTATTTCCTGGAGCTGGCTGTTCAGCTTCTTGAATATGTCGAGCTCCTCGGCCGATGACACGCTTTCACCCTGGATTATCGCCACGAGATCGTCGGGATTGATGTCGTTTTTCTTGAAGAAATCGTTCACGCCCGCATAGTTCAGGTAAAAAAAGATGTCGGAGCCCTCGGGTGCGAAGCGCGCCTCGTCGAATACGTTTTTCGCGGCGTCCTTCGCCGCGTAGGCGCCGCCGGAGAGAATAAGTACCAGGGCGAGTATCGCCAACGCCGGTGTGCATCGTTTCATGTGAGCCCTCTTTCGGATGGATTCGTGCGACTCGGTATAAGTAGCGCCCTGACCGGGTTTTGTCAAAGGATATTTTAGCGCGCATACCGCGGGCTTCACGGCGGAGCATGTCTTTTTTGCTTTTCTTTTACTGGGGGCCGATTATCCTCTCCCCCGGTACGGAGCGTCCATGAAAATCGGTGTGCGACAGCTGAGCGCCGCGTTGCTTGCCGCGTTCTTCCTCCTCCCGGCGGCCTATTACATAGTCGTCTACTGGCAGAGCTATGCCTTCATCTCCGCGGACCAGGAGTTCAACCCCGCCCTGTCCACGAAGATATACGACGCGCGCGGCGAGCTCATCGCGGACCTATTCGAGGAAAACCGGAGCTACGTCCCCCTCGCCGATATTCCGGAGCGCGTTCGCCTCGCCTTCCTGGCCGCCGAGGACAGGAATTTCTACACGCATCCCGGCGTGGATTTTTTCGGGATAGTGAGGGCCATGGCGGTCAACCTGGCCACCGGCGAGGTGCGGCAGGGGGGCTCCACGATCACCCAGCAACTCGTGAAACAGCTCTACACAAGGGGCGAGAAGAGCGTCCGTCGCAAGGTGGTCGAGCTCCTCATCGCCCGGGAGTTCGAGCGGCGCTACGGCAAGGATACGATACTGGAGCGCTACCTGAACCAGATTTATTTCGGCCACGGGGTGTACGGCGTGCAGGCGGCGGCGCGGCTGTACTTCGACCGCGACGTGAAGGAGATCAGCACGATCCAGGCGGTAGTCCTCGCCTGCATCCCCTCCTCGCCGGAAACCTATTCGCCCATCAAGAACCCGCGCAACTCCTACGAGAAGAGCCGCCAGGTCCTGCATTCCATGATCGTGGAGGGCTTCATCGAGCGCGACGCGGCCCTCGCGGAGTTCAGCGCCTTCTGGCCGGCGTACGTCGACACCGTGAACACGATGTTTCCCACGATGACGGCCAGGACCGGTGGCGCCGCACACGCGCCGCATTTCACGGAGTACATTCGCCGGCTTATGGTGGAACGCTACGGGGAGGACAGGGTCTACCGCGGCGGGCTCTCCATCTACACGACGCTCGATATCCGCGCCCAGGAGATCGCGGAAAAATCGCTCGAACGGGCCCTGGTCCGCCACAACGAGGTCGCGCGGCCCTACAACGCCTACCGCATGGGCTCGCTCGACGAGATGGTCGCCCGCGCGAACGCGCAAAAGCCGCGCAAGGCCGTGCTCGACGTCCAAGCCGCCGCCGGGCTTCTCGCCGACGCGCGTTCCTCGATAATGGACGAGACCCTCGCGTGCGCGCTCCTGTTCAACGCGGGCGGCGCGGCGGGGTGTCTCGAGAAATACCTGGGCGATTGCGAGGGCCTGGGACAGGCCGCGCGCGTCGAGGGGGCGCTCATCGCGCTCGAACCGTCGACCGGCGCGATCTACGCGATGGTGGGAGGCGCGCATTTCGAGCCGAACAACCAGCTCAATCGCGCCGTCCAGTCCCGCCGCCAGCCGGGATCCTCATTCAAGCCCTTCGTGTACGGCGCCGCGATCGACGCGGGGCTTATTAGTCCCGCGAGCCTTTTTCTGGACGCGCCCATCGTAAACCGCGAGTTGCGCAGGGTATGGTCCCCGGAAAATTACGACGATGTCTACCAGGGCGAGGTGCTCGCGCGCCAGGCGCTCGCGGTTTCGCTCAACATCGTTTCCATTCTTATCTACGAGAAGGTGGGCGGCCCCAAGGTTGTGAAATTCACCTCAAAGCTCACCGGCGTTCCCGCGGAGCGCTTCGACGAGAATCCCACAATGGCGATCGGTTCCGCCGAGCTCACGCCGCTCGAGATGACCCGCGGCATGGCGGTCTACGCGAACAACGGCCGGGAGGTCACCCCCCGTGCGATACGCCGCATCAAGGACAAGGACGGGGCGACGATATTCGAGGAGGACGACTCCCCGGGCAGACAGCTTATCAGCGCCGAAACCGCCTTTCTCATGACGAGCCTCATGCGCGGCGTGGTCGATTACGGAACGGCGAGCGGCGCCGTGCGGGGGGGCGCCGGGTTCGGCCTGGCCGCGGCGGGGAAGACCGGCACCAACTCCGATTTCCGCGACGCATGGTTCACGGGGTTCACGGCGAACCTCGCCGCGACCGTGTGGGTGGGCTGCGATTCCCCGGTCTTCACGCTGGGCCAGGGCCAGACCGGCGCCGCGGTGGCCGCGCCCGTGTGGGGCGAGTTCATGCGCGAGGTCTACCGCTTCCGCGAGGCGGCCGATTTCAGGGAGCCCCCCGCAGACATCCGGACCGCGCTCATCTGCCTGAAAACGGGAAAGCGCCCCGCGAAGGCCTGCCCTACGCGCTACGAATATTTCATGAAGGGTACCGAGCCGCGCGTGACATGCTCCTCCGAGCACAAAGCCATGATGAGCCTGGACCAGCTCATCCGCGCGAAGGAGCTCGAGGCAAAGACACCGCGATAAAAATTGAAAAGCGGTCATGCGCGGGGCGCCGATTCGCGAATTCCCGGTTCCGCACGCGTGAAGACCAGGCGAACCAGCCGGGCTTTTTTCAAGGCGGCGCGTAAACCCCGGGCAGGGCCGGAAGCCGCATCCGGGCTAAATTTTCCCGCCCGAAGGTTCGATAGGTAAACAGGGGCCATTCCCCCCGGAGATACCGATACATGCAGATAAGCTGCTCCCATTGCCAGGCCCGCTACTCCCTGAGCGACGACGAGATCGCGGGGCTCACGAGATCGGTGTTCGTGTGCGCCTCCTGCAAGACCTATATCAAGATCACGCTGTGCCCGCACTGCAACTCCTCATATTCGATAAGCTTCCGGGCATCCAAGGACGAGCGCTACCGCCTGCGCTGCCGGCGCTGCGAAAATTTCTTCATGGTCGATTTTCCCGCGATCCAGGACCCCATGGAGGCAGGCCCGCGGCCGGTCGTCCCCGCGGCTCACGTCCGGACGGCGCCGGCGGTCGCGCCCGCACGTGCCGAATACAGGAATGGCCCACCAGTACTTCCGGACACTATAGAAGCAAGGCCGCGGCAGGCCATCCCCGCAACGGCCGCCGTCCGTGCAGCGGCCCCAGCCGCCCCGGCATTCTCGGAGCGCAGGGCCGCCGAACCGGCGATCCAGGCGCCCCCGGTGATCATGCGCGAGAGGCCCTCTCCCCTGCCGGTACGCGAGGTCCGTCCAAGGGTCGTTACCCCGGAGCCGGGCCTTGCCCAAAACAAGGTCGTCTTCAAGGGGCTCACCTTCCGCGATTTCAGTCTGAAAGAGCTCGCCGCGGTGGCGCTGTCCGCCCTCACGCGTGTCAAGCTGGTGACGGCGGCCTCGGGCATTTTCGTATCGGTCATGCTGCTCCTCGCCGCGAACCGCCTGGGGCTTTCCACCCTCACCGCGGGAAGCTCCGCGCCGGAGATCGTCCGCCTCGCGCTCTATTTCGCGCCGGCCATGCTCCTGTTTCTCATTTATATCTTCACCGCATCGCTCATCGCGCGCGCGACACTGGACCATGTGTTCACGGGGGCGGATGGCGGCGCGCCACGCATGCTGTCCTTCGCCGCGGGCTCCCTTCCCCAGGTATGCGTGAACAGCGCGCTCCTGCTCCTGCTGGGAAACACGGTGATCCTGCTCATAGGCAACATTCCCCTGGTGGGACCAGTCGCGTACTCGCTCCTCTTCATTCCCGCGTACCTGATCTCCATTATGCTCATCATTGTGCTCGTCGTGGGGGCGTGGTTTTACCCGCCCATCATCGCGTACCGCGAGCCGGGGATATTCAAGAACACGCTTCACCTGTACCATTTCATAAGACGGCACAACCTTGGCTTAATCCCCGCCGCGCTCACGCTGTTCACCGTGACGGGATTTCTCTGCGGGATCGCGTATCTTCTTCACTGGGGCGCGTTTTCGCTCACCCTCAAGCTCTCGCGCGTGCTGCTCCCGTCGGACACCGGCAGGATCTTCGCGTCGGTCCCGGGGGCGTTCATGAAGATATCGGATCTCCTCCAGGGAAGTCCCGACCGGGGCGTGTTCGTATCGGTCATCGAGGACCTGCTTTTCTCGCACCACGTGGGCGGGGCGCTCCTGGGGATCGCGCTCGTCGCCATTTCGCTCACGCTCTTCTCGGCCGCGCTCTCGTTCACGGCCACCCTCTCCACGCACGTTTACCTCATGATGGAGCGCGACCTTGACCTGGACGACCGCAAGAAGATCCGGATGCTGCTCGTGATCGTGCTGCTCCTCGCGGGGGCGCTGCTTGTGAAGAAATTGCTGTGGTAAATGCTGTTGTAAGAAATTCTTTGGCTGAAAATATGATAGAAAAATCGATTTACTATCGAATGCAATGACAATGTCAATTCAAGGATTGATTATTATCGAAATATAACCCTGTTATTTGCGCTGATTTCGGAACTATATGTTTGCGGTTTTCCTCTCGTGTTCGACCAAAGCGAATACACCGTCGATATTACTGAATTATATATGAAAAGGAATTTCGGAACAGTACAGGAATGGATGGAAGGAACTTTATCGGGAACTACTATAGATATTTTCCCTAAATTAGCCCGCGACCATAATATCGACGCAACCGTTTCACTATTGATTATATTTGATGTTATATGCAATGCCGTGCTGAAGTTTTTGCGCTGTGATTGGCTGTCCCATTATCAGTATATCATGGAGGCTTTATGAAATCACTTACGGTAATATTTGAAAAATTTGAAGACTATGATTTCAGAGATATTCTTTACGGCTTAGGTGTATACGTGATCTGGGACAGTAAATCAAAGGCCAAACCAACTTATATTGGAGAAGGTGATATTTGGAACCGTTTTACACAACATCGGAATAGATTTGCTGAGCCAATAGATGGATATATTGCCTTGCTTGAAGGAACTACAAATGTCGTAAAAAAGCAGTCTCAAATAATTGAGGCTGCCTTACTCGAAGTTGCCAAGACTATTGATTTATTTCCAAATCATAATAAAAAAAATGGGAACTGGAACCATATTGATAAAGTTTTTGATAAACATGGTGTTTTAAAAATATATTTTGAAGGCATGAATCCATTTAAAAACCCAGCTAGCCATAATACACCAATGAAAAATAGGAAAGAAGTCAGAATAACATATAATAATACAGACAACATACTCGAATATGACCACAATTGGAATTCATAATAACTCAAGCTGGAGTCGCACGCCACAGCATATAACAGCGGCTAAGCACGATGCCTGAGTAGCAGCTTGAACTACGGCACATTTTGGCTCCGCGAGTACGCTGCGCCAAAACATCGCTTAACCGCGGAACGTTAAGGGGAATGTAGAAACCGTTGAGATTAATCATGTATTGCTTAGTAAAAACCTAGATCAGGCAATATAGGAATCGGCCCTGCAGCTCCGCGGCGAGATTTCGAAGAATGAGATTGACCCCGCCGCTTACAATTAATGGCAAGCCCGCGCGGGGAAGGTTACGCTATCCCCCATTAGGTTTAAATTGGAGGATCAGGAGAACTTCCAGAATTACGCGTCGCCTTCAAAGTAACTTGTCCGCCCATGAAAAAACTATTTCAAAGCACACCGAATCGAGTTTAGAGCCCCCCTCTTCCAAACACCGACACCGCCAGCAGCACGAACGCGGTAAGCGCGGCAAGCCCGTGGAGCGTGATCAGCTTGTCCGATATATTCTTCCTCGCATGGTGCAGGTAGAAGTTGGCGAAGCCTCCAAGGGCCGCGGCCAGGAAGAGGGCCAGCGAAACGTTCATGAGGACATTGCCTGTGTTCGCGCGCACATTGAGAATGAGCACGACGAGCCCCGCCGCCGCGATTACGCCGTGCCCTATTGAAAGGAAAAGCGGCATCTCCTTGCCCATATATTTAAGGGTTACCAGGGTCATACCCCCCATCGCCGCAAGTGCGAATAAAATCACCGAAAGATACAGCATGTAATTTCTCCTCTTAAAAAAAATGTCACCGCATAACGCGGTACCCACCCTGATAATAATAAACATCGTGCGCGACCGAATCAATTCCCGGGAATTATACGTACGGGCGATTCCAGGCGGCACCGGGCAGGCGCGCGGTTAAGCGCCGCGCCCGGCCTCGTGCGATCAAGTGTGCGCCACTTTCACGCGAAATGCAATGGAAATATTTTATCCGGAGGATATCTTTATTAACCGGGAAGGGAGTGAGGCGAATGAACCCGCGAACACTGATACTCGGCGCATTGCTGCTTCTCCAGTGCGCACCCCTGGTCCTGCCAGAGCGTGATACCGGGAGCGGCGCGGTGGGCGGAATTAAAGTGACGCTGCGATCGGAGCTCGGGGTTTTCCCGTTCGGGCCCGACATCGTGTATTTCGCGCGCGTGGATGACGGGGACCCCGCTTCGCCCTACGAGCGTATCGTCCCCACCAGGGCGCTCACGGGGTGCGGGCTGGTGATGTTCAACCCGCCGCCCGGCGTCTATGTCGCGGTGGGGGCATGGTACCGGGTGGACGCCCCCATGTTCCTGGGCAATGATTTCGAGGAACAGATGTATCGGACCTACACCGTAACCGTGATCTTTCCCGAAGAGGTAATCCGGAATTCACGCATCGAGATCAAGCCGGGCGGGGTCGCGTTTTGCGGCAGCTATTCGCTCAGGATGAAATGGTCCTGGTATGATATCGAGGCCCACCTGGACGCGACGGAGCAAAAAGCGTACGCATCCATCGGCCACTTCGACGACGATTTTCTCGACGGGGGAAAAAGCGACGCCTACAGCACCGCACGTCTTCTCAAGAGCGCGCGGGGCGCGGAAACCGAGGACGCTTTTTTCCGGTGCATGGGGGACAGCCTCCCCGCGGGATACTGGAGAAGCCTGATACTGGAACGAAATAGGCATTGATTTCACCGGTCAATCCCGGTGAGGTTCGGTGCACCCGCACTCGACGAGCCTTCCCTCACAGCGGGGGCAGGTTTCGTACATACAACCCGGATGGTGAAAGCCGCCGATCCTTACCTTGCAGTCGGGACACGTAAGGCCGTTCAGGATGTTTTCCGGCATGAAGGGAATCGACAGCAGCGACTCGCCGTCCGGGAAATGCACATAACGGTGATTTTCGCAGGTGGTCAACCGACCCCCCAGTACGTCCCCGAGACAATACGCGCATACGAGCAATGGCAGATACATGGTGCATTCACCTCCCTGTGAATTTTACCTCAAATCAAGCAAGGTAATGCCGGGGGCGGGGAAAGGCAACAATGCGGGTAGAAATTTTTTCCGTGCGTACTCATGAGGGGGGACATCCGGAAAGGTTCGTTGCCGTCGTTTCGGCGTTATCGATCATGTGGGAAATCGATGCTTTGCAGGAACAGGAAATCCGCGACCGATTTATGTCCTTGCACGGACCGGCGCGCAAGCTCCGGTCCGTGCAAGGACGCAGGGCCTAGAACTTGATCGACTTCAGTGCGGTATAGATGGGACCGTCCGGGGTGAGCTTCGATGAGTAGAGCGTGAGCCTGTCGAACGCCGACGAGCCGAATTCGGTCGCGCCGTTCTTCTCGACGAACTTGAGCAGCTCGCCGGCGATCTTGCGGCCGCTCTTCATGCGCGCGATGGTGAGATGCGGTATGAATTCGCGCTTTTCTTCCTTGAACCGGAAATTCGCCACATACTTTTCCACATTTTTGAACACCTGCGCGAGCGCGTCGGCGTCCGTTTTGAGACCGGCCCAGATGACGTTGGGCTTCTTCATGTCCGGGAACACGCCTATTCCCGAGATGCTGAAGGGGATCTCTGCCTGGGGCGCGGTGATCTCCAGGAAGGTGCTCTCGATCGCGGTCGCGACGTTGCCCTCGCATTCTCCCAGGAACTTGACGGTGATGTGGAAGTTAGCGGGGGCGACCGGCTTCAGAAAGTTCTCGTACCCGCGCAGGAATTCGTACGAGGGCTGGAGGGCGGCGCGTATCTCGCCGTTCACGGGAAGCGCGATAAATAGCCTGTTCATTCCTGCCCCTCGATGATGATGGGCACCACCACGTGGCCGTCCTGGAATCGCGGCGCCATCTTCTCGAGCTCCGCACGGTCCATCGAGGGAAGGACCGTGTCGGCCCTGAAGACGTTTTTGAGCTCGGCTATGTGATCGGAGGGCGAGATGTCGGCGGTGTCGAGCTCGTTGATCTTCTCGACATAGCTTATTATATCCGACAGCTGCGCGGCGAACTCCTTCTTTTCGTCACCGGTGAGGTCCAGCCGCGCGAGCTCCGCGACCCTGAGTATCTGCTTCTCGTCTATCTTCATCAATACGGCTCCTTGTCCTGCTTCTCGGGCTTCTTGAATCGCTCGCCCTTCGTCCTATATTCGAAGCGGGTGAAATCAAAATCAATACTTTTTTTCGGATCGCCCTCCGGGCGCACGGTGACCCGGAAGCCCCTGTGCGCCACCGGGATCCAGTCGAAGGCGACGATCATGAGCATGCGGTCCCCCGCCGCGAGGTTCCCGTCCTTTATCTCGCCCAGGTCGTCGTCGTAGTCGATATCGGCGATACCGGTCTTCGCGGAGGCGAGACGGCGCGGAATTTCGAACGCCGGAAAGTTTAAAAAGGAAAAAGCCGGGGAGGTGAACCGCGCGGCCAGGTCCTTCCCGGGTATCCGCTTCAGCGTTTCCTTGCCGTAGGAAAGCTCCGTCCCCACCGCCGACACGAGCATCGGCGCCCCGCGGTCGTTCTGAATCACGAGCTGAAAGAACTCCAGGGGCGGTATCCGCAGCGTCGCGGAATGCTCCTTGTTCGTGTAGGGCTTGTAGTCGAGGATGCGCTCGAAATCCGCGGGCGCGACCGGTTCGAGCGACACGGTGAGCCCCAGGGCGCGCGCCACCGCCATGCGTCCCTCGCGGGCCTCGACGTACGCGCTCTCGACCGGCACCGTGGCCCGGTCGATCCCCGGCGATCGGGAGCAGGAGGGCGCGAGGGCACACGCGGCCAGGACGAGCCCCGCGAGATACCGGTGGAATCCGGGATTTTTTTCAGGTTTCATGCGTGTACCCTGTTCGAGTCCTGTACGCATATTCATCCGCGCACATGAGCTCTATGTCAAGCAGTCTGTCGAACGCCTCGTTGAAATCGCGCTCGCCCGTGACGAAGAGGCCGTGCCCGTACACGATGGCCCCGCGCGCGCCGGCGAGCGCGGGGGGCATGGTCGTGCAGATGCCGTAGCGCCCCGTCCCCACCTCGCCCGGCACGACGGGGACGTCGCCTATGACGCGCCCCTCGCCGCAGCGCGTATGGCAGTGCTCCCGGTTTTCGCATGAATCCTTTTTCGCGCACGCCATGGACATGATGACGCTGAATCGCGGGTGGCCGTGCAGGATCGCGCGCGCGCCGGTGCGGCCGTAGACCGCGCGGTGCGCCGGAAACTCGCTGGACGCGGTGAGCCCGGCGCAGGAGGAATTGTCGCGCGGGCACGGATCGATGCAGCCCGGAAGCTCGTCCAGCGAGCTGCCCGTCTGGCTGATATAAATGGTGTCGCCGGAGAGGTACGAGATATTGCCGAAGAACGAGTCCACGAGACGGCACGCCACCGTGAGCTTTCCCGCCTGGTCCATCGCGCGCACGATTTCGCCGGGCGCGCCGAACGGGCCCTCTAAAAGATATCGTTCCCCCGCACGCGCGGTCACGAAATTCCTGTAGTCCTCAAGGGCGCGCCGGACGACGGGCGTCCAGACGGGATCGGCCCCGCCCCTCTCATGCGCGGCGAGGTGGTCCGAGAAAAACTTCACGTACATCGAAAAGCACACCGAGCTGAAATATACGAATGCCTGTTCCGGGCCCACGCTCCCACTGCTGACCACACCCCTGCCCGGGACGATCGCGACCCTGCTCCGCCTGAGCGCCCCGATGAGCGGTCCCGGGGCGAATTCAGGGACGACGGGAAACTCGTGGAGAAAGGTGCGCGTTTCGCTGTCCCCGGGACGGAGCGCCGGTTCGCCCGCGTGCTTTGAGGCCAGGAGGTTCATGATGGTAAAATACGGCTCCGCGGGGCGCGCGTAAAGTATGCAGGCGATATTGAGCCCCTCCACGACCTTCGCGAGCACCCTCTGCGCGGGGTCCTCCCTGTTCCAGGTGAGCCCCGCGTCCAGTCCCGCGAGGAGCGGCGCACCCTCCGCGCACAGTCCCTGGGCGGCGAGCTTCGCAGCGTACCTGTCGAGGAGTGTCTTCACACGATTCCCAGCTCCGCGCATTTTTCGGGGGTGGGAAGCCCCCGCTCGTCCAGCCCGCGCACAAGGTAGTAGTCGGCGCGCGCGCGCAGGAAGGCGGCCCGGTCCAGGGGGAGCACGCGGATCCCGTCGCCCGAGCTTCCCTCCTCCGTGAAGAAGCGATCGGGAAGGTCGTCGTCATGTGCGGTGAAGCCGTTCGCCGCGTTCATGATCCTTTCGGCGTAGTAGAATCGCTCGCCGGCGCGCAGCAGGTCCTGCGCGCTCATGCGCATACCCGTCACCGCCGCGAGGGCGCGGGCGTATTCCTCGAGCGTCGCGGCGAAGAAGAGAAACCTGCACGCGGTCAGGGAATCCACGGCCGCGTTCATGTCCTCGGCGATCTTGACGATACGCGCCTTTCCGGAAAAGGTGAAGCGGTCGGTGGCGACGGGCTTCCTGAGTATCTCATGCGCGATGGGGTAGGCGCGCAGGTGGCATGCGCCCCGCGTGGAGGTCGCGTAGGCGAGCGCCATGCCAAGGGCTCCGCGCGGGTCGTAGGCCGGCATTTCGAGACGCTTCACGCTCATGGAGGCGCCCGGCCTTCCTTTGGATACCGCATAACGGTACGATCCCGCGCCCAGCTCCCTGCCCTCCCCGCGGCTGTACGCGATGTCCCGGAGGAGACCGGTGAGCGCGTGCGGTGTGAGATTTTCCCCCATGATCTCGCGCCGGCAGGCGATCGTGGAGGCCGCGGAGATCGTGTCCATCCCGGTCTCATTGCAGATGCGGTTCGCCTCGACGACCGCGTCCAGGTCGGTGTTCCCCACCAGGGCGCTGAAATGCGACATGGTCTCGAACTCGGGTACCGTCTCGCCGCGCGCGCCCGTCTGCTTGCACAGGATGTGACAGCCCGCGCATCCGGTCCTCCTGGTCGCGTAGCGCGTTTTATACCGGAACGCGTTCATGTCCTCCGCATAGTCGAACCTGGTCGCCCGGAAATTTTCCGTGGGCATCATGCGGCGGCTGTGCATGAGGTCGTAGAGCGCGCCCGTCCCGAACGCGCCTATCCCGAGCTCCCCCTTGAGCGCGGGCGATGCCGACGCGAGCCGGAAAATGTCCTCGCGAGCCCGCGCGAGCTCGTCCGGATCGAATATACCCACGGCGCCCGTTCCGCGCACGGAAACGTATTTCAGGTTTTTCGAGGCCATCACGAGCCCCAGGCCGCCCCGCCCCGCGCAGTAATGGCCGTCCACGATAATGGAGGCGAAGAGCACGCCGTTCTCGGCGGCGGGTCCGATAATTGCCGTGGATGTATCGGCGCCCGCCCCCTCCCCGACGCGCGAAACCTCCGCCCCGCGCAGATTCTCCGCGTCCCGAAACTCCGTGGCGCTGTCGGCGATGACGAGCCCCGTAAGCGCATGCGCGCGCCCGGTGACGACCAGGCCGTCCCAGCCCGCACGCTTCAGCCGGGTGCCCAATCCCCCGCCCACCGAGCTGTCGCCCACGGCGCCGGTGAGCGGGGCGCGCGCCATGACCGTCATGCGTCCCGAGGAGGGGGAAGGCGTGCCCGTGAGAGGCCCGTTGAAAAACAGGAGCGGCATGGCCGGGTCGTCCCAGGAAAGCGTCGCGCGCTCCCCCAGGTAATGCCCCGCCATTCCCTTTCCGCCGATATACCGTTCGTAGAAGGCGCGCGGCGGCTCCTCGACGCGAAACGTTCGCGCCGACAGGTCCGCGTGCAGTATCCTTCCCGTCCAGCCGTTCATGCGTGCGAACATAGGACCGGAGAGGGAAAAGTAAAGTAGAATATGGCGTGTAAAAGTATTGACGGGGAAGGCAAAGATGCGCTTTTTATAGTAACCATGAAGACGCTACGAATGTCTTTCTTCGTCGCCTGCACACTCGGGGCGTGTGTGCTTTACGCGAAGGCGCCCTCGTACGAGGAGTTCACGCCGGGCGCCACGCGGACCCAGGTGCTCGACACGATCAAGCGCAAGTACACGCGCTTCCCCGTGGAGGAGCGCGTGGACCAGCGCTACGGCATCCCGGCGCTCGTGGTGACCATGTTCAGGCAGGACAAGCGCTACGAGGTGGTCCTTGAATTCAATTACCGGGAAATACTCCACCACATCCAGGTGAATATCCACGGCATGAACGGGGACGAGTACGACCGCATGCTTGCGGACTTAAAGGTGAAATACGGGAACCCCGACGACGAGCGCGTCATCGAGAAGCCCGCGCTCACCTGGAATTTCGAGCGGAAAAAGTACACCCTGGAGGTATATTTCTGGGGAGACCACGCGCAGATGGACTACAGCTTCTTCCCCTCGCGCTGAACACGGGAGCCCGGGGAAAGTGTTTGACAAGGCCGGTGGCCTGTCGTACTGGCAGTAGGTCCCAGGCGCGGGGGCTTATCTTATCAAGAGGTTACGTATGGCACGCGATGCCTTTTTAATACTAGAGGACGGCACGGAATTCAAGGGCCGTCTGTTCGGGAGCGACAGGGAGTCCATGGGCGAGGTGGTGTTCAACACCTCCATGAGCGGCTACCAGGAGGTGCTCACCGATCCCAGCTACCACGGCCAGATCGTGGCGATGACCTATCCCATGATCGGCAACTACGGCGTGAACGCCGAGGACGTCGAATCCGCGCGGGTGTACGTCGCCGGTTTCGTGGTCAAGGAATACAGCAAGCGCTACTCCAACTTCCGCGCGACCATGTCGCTCGAGGACTACCTGGTGCGCGAAAACGTCGCCGGGATCGAGGGCGTGGACACGAGGCGGCTCACGCGCCACATCCGCGACAAGGGGGCGCTACGCGGGGGGATATTTTTCCAGGGCGAGGGCGCGGTCGCGCGGCTCAAGGAGTACCCGACCATGGAAGGGCTCGATCTGGCGACCGGCGTCTCCTGCACCAAGGCGTACGGCTTCGGGGAGAACGATCCGGCAAACCCGACTATCGCGGTCTACGATTTCGGTGTAAAGACCAACATCCTCAGGCTTCTCAAGGCGAGCGGGTTCAACATAATGGTATATCCGGCGAACACGCCGCTCGCGGACGTGATCAGGGCGGGCGCAAAGGGCATCTTTCTTTCTAACGGCCCCGGGGACCCGGCCGCGGTTCCCTACGCCAGGGATCTCGTGAAGGATATCGTGCGCGCGAAGCTGCCCTGTTTCGGGATATGCCTGGGACACCAGATCATGGGCCTGGGGCTCGGTGGGCGCACCTACAAGCTCAAGTTCGGGCACCGGGGCGCGAACCAGCCTGTGAAAAACGTGGCCTCGGGACAGGTCGAGATCACCTCGCAGAATCACGGCTTCGCCGTCGATTACGACTCCATGAAGAGCATGCCGGAAATTGAAGTCACGCACATGAACCTGAACGACAACACCGTCGAGGGGTTCCGTCATAAAACGCTGCCGTTTTTCTGCGTGCAGTATCACCCGGAGTCGAGCCCCGGACCGCACGATTCGCGGTACCTCTTCGAGGAGTTCCGCAGGCTCGTCACCGCGGTATAAAGAGCGCGTGCGCGCGCCGCAGGACAACGGCATGACGACGTGCCGTTTTTTCATCTCGAAACGTCCGGAAGAATACCCGCAGGGAACAAGGGAGGGATCACGTGTCCAACGCAAAGGAAAGCACCGCCGGCAGGTGGAACGATATCGTCATCGACTCGAAGGTCCGGCCCGAGCTGTCCGCCAACGCGCTCGTGGTGCTGCGCAAGCGCTACCTCGCGAAGGACGAGCACGGAAAGACCGTCGAGGACCCGCGGGGGATGTTCGAGCGCATCGCGAAGTACATTGCCTCGGCCGATCTTGCATACGGGAAGACCCCGGAGGAAACGAACCGGATCGCGGCCCGGTTTTACGAGATGATGGCGCGGCTCGAGTTCATCCCCAACAGTCCCACGCTCATGAACGCGGGACGGCCGCTCGGTCAGCTCTCCGCCTGCTTCGTCCTCCCGGTGGGGGATTCGATAGACGACATCTTCGATTCGATCAAGAACATGGCACTCATCCACAAGAGCGGCGGGGGAACGGGCTTTTCGTTCTCAAGGCTTCGTCCCAAGAACGACGTGGTGAATTCAACCTCGGGCGTTTCGAGCGGGCCCGTCTCCTTCATGAAGATTTTCAATACCGCGACCGAGACCATCAAGCAGGGCGGGACGCGCCGCGGCGCCAACATGGCCATACTCTCGGTCCATCACCCCGACATCCTGGACTTCATCGCCGCCAAGGAGGACCCCTCGGCCCTCACGAATTTCAACTGCTCCGTCGCGCTCACCGATTCGTTCATGCGCGCCGTGGAGACCGACGGCGAGTTCGATCTCGTCAACCCACGCGGTAACGTCACCGTCCAGCGCCTTAAGGCGCGCGATGTCTTTTCCCTGATCGTGAAAAAAGCATGGCAGAACGGGGAGCCCGGCATCGTCTTCATCGACCGCATCAACGAGTACAACCCGCTCGCGAAGGTGGGGCCCATCGAGAGCACCAATCCCTGCGTGACCAGCGACACCATGGTCTTCACCGCCGAAGGACCCCGCTTCGTACGCGAGCTTGTCGGCCGCCGGTTCGCGGCGATTGTCGACGGCCTTCCCAGCCTGAGTTCCTCCGAGGGATTCTTCAGCACCGGGGTCAAGCCCGTCTTCAGGCTCGTTACCCGGTCCGGGTATGAGGTTCGCCTCACCGCCGACCACCCTGTCCTCGTCGCCGCCTCGGTAACCCGCTCTTCGGTGGAAACGAAATGGGTGAGGGCCGGTGACCTGAAGCCGGGGGACCGCATATGCCTGCATAATCATCGCGCCAATCCCGGGTGGGAAGGACGTTATGGATTTGAAGAAGGCTACCTCACGGGCCTCCTCTACGGCGACGGAACGATAAAAAAGGACAAGGCGATCATTTCCGTCTGGCCCAGGCGTCAGGCGGCGAACGGGGAGACACTACCCGATGCCGTAATGGAGCTCGCGCGGGAGTGCGCGTATACCCTTCCGCACCGCGCCGATTTCCAGGGCTTCAGCGAGGTCCGCGGGCGGGGCGAGTACCGCATGGCGATCGGCGCGCTGAAGGGAATATGCGCCGACCTTGGAATCACCCCGGGAAACAAAACTATCACTCCCAAACTGGAGGCATGCTCCTCAAATTTCAACCGCGGTTTCCTCCGCGGGCTGTTCGATACCGACGGCTCCGTGCAGGGTACGCAGGCGAAGGGAATCAGCGTCCGCCTCGCGCAAAGCGACATGGAGATGCTCAAAGCCGTACAGCGCATTCTTCTCCGGTTCGGAATCGTGTCTTCCATCTATGAGGAAAGAAGACCCGAGGGGACGACCATGCTTCCCGACGGGAAGGGAGGGCAAAAGGAGTACCGAACACGAGCCCAGCATGAACTCGTCATTGCACGCGACAACCTACGGATTTTTAGCGAGACAATCGGCTTCACCGATCAGGATAAAGCGCTCAGGCTCCAGAGCCTTCTCGCGTCATACGGACGCGAAATGAACAGGGAAAGATTCCTAACGGAGGTGCGGGAGCTCATACCCGACGGCACGGAAGAGGTCTACGATGTGCAGGTGCCCGGCATCAACCGTTTCGACGCCGGGGGGATTATGCTTCACAACTGCGGCGAACAGCCGCTGCTTCCCTACGAGTCCTGCAACCTGGGATCGATAAACCTGGTGACCGCGCTCGAGCGCAGGGACGGGAAGGACACACTCGACTACGCGAAGCTCAAGGAGCTCACGCGCGAGGCCGTGCACTTCCTCGACAACGTTATCGACATGAACCAGTACTCGCTGCCCGAGATCAGGGAGCAAACCCTCGCCAGCCGCAAGATAGGCCTGGGGATCATGGGCTTCGCCGATATGCTCATCCGCCTGAATGTTCCCTATGACTCGGACGGGGCCATCCGGCTCGCGGAAGAGGTGATGCACGCGATCCAAGACGAGGCCAGGGCCGCGTCGCGCGCCCTCGCGAAGGAGCGGGGCGCCTTCCCCCTTTTCGACATGTCCGAGTACGCCGCGCGCGGCGAGGAGAAGCTCCGCAACGCCACCACGACCACAATCGCGCCCACCGGCACGATCAGCATCATCGCCAATACCACGAGCGGGATCGAGCCCATATTCGCGCTCGCCTACGTCCGCAACGTCATGGACAACAATTCGCTCGTCGAGGCGAACCCGCTCTTCGAGGCGACCGCGCGCGAACGGAAGATCCTCACCGACGAGCTTATGAAGCAGGTCGCGGAATCCGGATCGGTCGCCCACATCGAGGGCGTCCCCGAGGACGTGCGCCGGGTCTTCGTGACCGCGCACGACATCTCGCCGGAAAGCCACATCCGGATACAGGCGGCCTTCCAGAAATACGTGGACAACGCCGTATCCAAGACCGTGAATTTCCCCAACACCGCGACGGAGCAGGACATCGAAAAGGTGTACCGGCTCGCCTACGCACTCAACTGCAAGGGCGTGACCGTGTACCGCGACGGCTCCCGCGACAACCAGGTGCTCGAGGTCCAGCGCGACAAGAAGGAAGCGGTGCAGGAGGGTACCCCCGGCTCCCACCTGACGCCCAAGTCGCGCGGCGAGGTCACCTTCGGTTCCACGCGCAAGATGACCACGGGCTGCGGCTCGCTCTACGTGACGATCAACGCGGACCAAGACGGGCTCTTCGAGGTCTTCGCGACCATGGGCAAGGGCGGCGGCTGCGCCGCGAGCCAGACCGAGGCGGTGAGCCGCCTCATATCGCTCTCCCTTCGCTGCGGCATAGAGCCCGAGCAGATAATCCGGCAGATCAAGGGCGTGCGCTGCCCCAACCAGGCATGGGAGAAGGGCGGGCGCATCTACTCCTGCGCCGACGCGATCGCGAAGGCGCTCGAGCGTCACCTTGGAATGGATTCCCGGAAGACCGGGAGCGCGACCGACGAGGCGAAAAATTTCGCCGAGACGAACGGCAAGGGCCAGGGCAACGTCACTATAGTGGGCGTATGCCCCGACTGCCACGGCCCGTTGGAGTTCGAATCCGGCTGCTCGGTGTGCAGGCTGTGCGGATTTTCAAAGTGCGGGTAATATCGGTCGCACGGCTTTGACAAAAAGAGGTGACCCCGGGTCACCTCTTTTTGTATGTATGCGAAACACTTCATTGCTTTAATTCCAAGTATTCCCGCAAAGCGAATAGGGAAAAGATTCGTGTTGATTTTTCTGCATCATGTGAACCTTTCGTTGCGCCCCGTGGCCCCAGGCGAGCTTCCGGGCACAGTTAATTTTTATGCGACCCTGTATTCCCTGCACTCCATCTTAA
This sequence comes from Spirochaetota bacterium, assembly GCA_004297825.1. Classification (NCBI taxonomy): domain Bacteria; kingdom Pseudomonadati; phylum Spirochaetota; species Spirochaetota bacterium. Next base: position 62,509 of record SCSX01000036.1, on the reverse strand, counting down.
AGGCGCTCGCCACCTGCGCGCAGGTAAGCGTTCCCTTCAGGACGTTGAGTCCCTTCGCGATCGCCTCGTCTTTTTCCGCGGCCTTCTCCCAGCCCATGTCCGCGATCCGTACCGCAAACGGCAGTGTTGCGTTCGTGAGCGCCCACGTCGAGGTACGCGGAACGGCCCCCGGCATGTTCGCTACGCAATAATGCACCACGCCCTTAGCTATATAAATGGGATCGTCGTGGGTGGTGGGCTTGCTCGACTCGGCGCAGCCGCCCTGGTCTATCGCGATGTCCACGAAGGCGGAACCGGGCTTCATGGCCTCGATAAGCTCCCATGTAAGGAGCTTGGGCGCCTTCGCCCCCGGGATGAGCACCGAGCCGATCACGAGGTCCGCCTCCGTTACGCTTTCGCGAATGCTCGCGGGATTCGACGCCAGTGTGACGATCCGCGAATGAAAAATGTCTTCCAGGTAGCGGAGCCGGTTCAGATTCACGTCCAGCACCGTCACGCGGGCGCCCATCCCGACGGCGAGATGCGCGGCGTTTAGTCCCGAAATACCCCCGCCCAGTATGACCACCTTCGCCGGCGCCACTCCCGGTACGCCCGACAGGAGCAGCCCCTTGCCCCCGTTTTTCGACTCAAGGCAGGCGCATCCCATCTGGATCGCGAGCCGCCCCGCGACCTCGCTCATGGGCGCCAGGAGCGGGAGGGAGCCGTCCTTTGCCTGGATGGTCTCGTAGGCGATGCCCACGACCTTCCGTTCAAGTAGCGTTCTGGTCAAGTGCTCGTCGGCGGCAAGGTGCAGATAGGTGAAGAGGACCATGCCCTCGCGCATGTGTGCAAATTCAGGACCAATGGGCTCTTTAACCTTCATGATCATATCGGACCCGCCCCAAACCTCACCCGCGCTTTCCAGAACCTGCGCCCCTGCGAGGGCATATTCCCCGTCGCTGAAACCCGAGCCGGTTCCGGCATCGTGCTCGACGAAGACGGCATGCCCGTGATTCACGAGCATGCCCGCGCCCGCGGGGGTGAGGGCGACCCGCTGCTCCCGTGTTTTAATCTCTTTCGGAATCCCGATTTTCATGGAAAAGATCCTCCCTGGCCATCATATAAAAATAATATAAATTAGTTGAAAGACTAAACTTAACTTCCAAGGGGGTATTCTTGTCAAGGGAAATATTAGTCATAAGACTAATTATATACTAAAATCGCGCCCGCGGCAACGGCACGTACGTACGCCAATCCCCGCGCGTTCATTTTGTTGACAGCTACGGGTGCCGGACGAATACTGTTATCAGGTACTGCAAATTCTAAATACCGCAAAACGCGTGGGAAGATATGGGAAGAAGAGTCGTCCAGGAAGAGCGCCGGCTGCAAATCATAGAGGCATTGTTCAGCTGCCTGATGGAAAAGCCCTTTAAGGAAACAAGCATAAAGGACATCGCGAAGGCCGCGGGCGTCAACCACGGCGTGCTTCATTATTATTTCACCGGGAAGGAGGAGATACTCCTCACGTTCCTGGACCACATGTTACTGAAATACAAGGGCGAGTTCTACGAATACATGAGCGCCCATACCCCCGAGGGCGCCCCCGCGCGGCAGGTCATCTCGGAAATGTTCAGCTTCGTGAACCGGAGGATCACACTCGACAGGAGGCTCTCGCGGATATTCGTGGAGATCTGGGAGATCGGACTTTACGAAAAGAAGGTCCGGGTGAAGCTCAAAGCGGTGTACCGCGAGTGGATCCGGAGTGTGCAGGCCGTGATCGCCGGCGCAGTCAAAGACGAGATCATTGCCCGCAGGATGAGCACCGCGGTGGTGGCCTTCCTGGAAGGCATGTCCATGCTTTCCGTAATACTCGAGCAGAGCAAGGAAGAATCGGCGGCCACCCTCCTCGCCTTCCAGGAAAGGATCATCGAAATGCTCGACTGATATTCGCAGCCTGCGATTACCGGTCGCGGCAGGAAAGCCTAGTCCCTGACATCCTCCGCTTCCTTCACCGGCTCGAGCGCCTCCACCTTCACGCGCACGAACCAGACCGGGGGCTTGAGCAACCCGTTGTTGATGTAGAAGTCCGGCCTCGCGGCCATCTCGTTGATCCCCGCGCGCGCCGCATCCGGAACCTGGTCGTCCCCCAGGCGGGTGATGAAGCGCGCGGGGTGAAAGGTGAAGCCGTACGCCTCGTCGGGCTTGCGCTGCACGGTGACCCCGAGCGTGAAGTAGGCGCGCATCGATTCACGGTTCTTGAAAAAATCCAGGTCCGCCTGCGAGGCGATCCGCACCCATATCGATACCTTCCCATCAGAGAGGAGCGCCTTGGCGAGCGCATGGGGACCGCCCGCCCTGCCCCTGGAAGAAGCGCCCGCCCCCAGCCCCGGGAGCAGAACGTCCGCGTTATTCTCGACGGGATCGGCGTTCACGAGCGCGACGTTCGCGATCTCGGGGTAGAGCTCGCTCATGGCGTAGGGGGAAAGCTCGTATTTCTTCCGGTCCGCCATGATCTCGGCGAGGAACGGCTTGGGCTGCATGAAGGAGGACGCCTTTCCCGAAAAGGAGAAGAGCCCTTCCTTCCACTGGGCGCCGTAGGCCTGCCCCTGGAAGAAGCGCCCGCCCTCCATGAAGAGGTCGATCGATTTTCCGCGCGCATCGTAGACGCGCTGCCGGTAGGCGAACTGCGCGAACCTGCCCTTGCCCATGACGGCGAGCTGGCGAAGCGTTTCGGCATCCTCCCACTGGCACCGTCCGCCCGCGGCGGCGCTCACGACGATTCCCCGCTTCTGCGCCGTCATCCCGGAAAGCTCTACCTGCGAATTTCTTCTCACCGGGGAGTTCGATACCACGAGCATATGCCTCACGCTTCCCCGCTCCCAGGGCACGTTCGTGACCGCGAAGCGCAGGGCCGCCTCGAGCGCATCGGTACTGGGGCCGCCGCGGGGCGGGGTCGCGTCCAGGCCCGCACGCAGCGCCGCAGGCGAGCCCACCGGCTGCGCGTACGAGGGAAGCTTCTGCGCGTCCGAAAACCCGAGCACATATATCCGGATGGGCGCGCTCCAGTTTTCCGAAAGCGCGCCCGCGAAGCCGGTGATCCCGGCCTTCACCGTTTCCCATTCGGCGCTCATGGCGTAGGAGGTATCGGTCACCACGACGAGGTCCACCGTCGCGAGGCCCTGGTCCGCGGCCGGGTCGAGCTTGAGCGGCGCGTCGGGCGCGGTCACGAAAAGCTCCGCCGCGTCCTTCTCAGCGCAGGCCGCGAGGCTCTGACCCTTCACCTGCGTGCGCGCGATGACCTTCCCGCGTCCGGGTGCGTAGAGGGTGCTCTCGGCGACATAGGTTTCGCCCGTCTTCGAAATCTTCCCGAGCACGATGCGGTCCAGGTAGCGCCCGGCGCCCAGGGCCTTGAGGCCCTCCGCGGTGATGGTCCCCTGCGACGATATCCCGAAACTTTTCATGTCGGCGTCAAGGTCACGCGGCGGGTACACCTCCATGCCCTTGCGCACCGCGAGGACCACGCCCAGCAGCTTCGCGTATTCGTCGCCCGATTTTTCGGGGAAATATGTCGAGGGGTTGTCGACGCGGTAGGGTATCACCGCGACCTCCGCGAACGCCGGCGCGCACGCGGCAAGGGTGACCGATACTACGACTGCCGTCACGAATCCTTTCATGGGATACGGTACCGTTTCACGAAGAGTTTGAAAAGGATCACCCCCGCGGCGAAGCCGCCGATATGGCTCACCCACGCGACGTTGCTCCCGCCCGCGGACCCGCCTATGAAGCCGAGTATCTGCATGAGAAACCAGACGGGCAGGTACAGCATCGCGGGCAGGCGCATCGTGAAGAAGAGCATCCACACGTAGACGCGCGCGAAGGGGAACATGAACAGGTACGCCCCCAGTATCGCCGATATCGCCCCCGAGGCCCCCACGAGCGGGACCTTCGACTGCGGCGCCATCCCGGCGAACGCGAGCGCCGCGATCACGCCCGTGAGGAGGTAGAACACAAGGAAGCCCCCGCGCGTCATCCGGTCCTCGACGTTATTGCCGAATATCCACAGGAAGAGCATGTTGAATCCCAGGTGCGGGATGCTCCCGTGGCAGAACATGTAGCTTATAAGCGTGAGGAAGGGGTTCACGAACTGCGACGCGGGAAGGTTTTTTCCGGAGGAGAGCTCCAGCGGCACGAATCCGTACTCGGCGGTAATGCGCGCGAAGCCCGCGGGTCCCAGCACCTGGTAGGCGAACATCGCGACGTTCGCGAGGATGAGCATAAAGGTGACGAGGGCGAATCGTTCGGTCGGGTTCTCGTCGCGGTAGGGGATGAGCATTATTTCACCGAGAGCCCGTCGTAGAGGTAACGGGACTTCAGAAAGTATTCCCTGCCCAGCCCGGGCGCGATATAGCACGCCCCGCCGATACGCGAGGCGTCCGGGATCTCGCAATCCCTGCCGATAAGGGTGATGCTCTTGAAGAGCGACCGGGGGAAGTCGTTGTTCTTGAGGCCCTCCGTCTCGCTGCCCACGTAGCAGTGCGCGCCCACGGTGAAAAAGTCGGGCGGCGTTTTTTTCGTGCCGTCCTGGGCGATCTCCGGGACGGGAAGGGTTTTCTCGTCGATCACCGAGGAGAACACGCGCGCCCCCGCGCCGATGCGGCAGAAGGGAAGCAGTATGGAATCCCTGACGACCGCACGCTCCCCTATCTCCACGCCGGGGAACACGATGGAATTCTGGACGGTACCGTGGACCTGGCAGCCGTCGGAGATGAAGCTGTTGATGATCTTCGCGTGGGGCCCCAGGAACGCGACCTTTTCCGAGCGAAGCTGGCTCTTGAGCGACCGGTCGGAGAACACCGTTTCGAACAGCACCTTGCTCCTCATGATGTCCATGTTGACCTGGTAATACTCGGGAACGTTCTTCACCGGCCAGTAGCGCGCCTCGAGGCTCTCCCGGCGGATGCCCCGGTTGATCATCACGTTGATGATCATCTCGAAGATGTTGGGCGAATGACGCCGCTCCTCCATAGCCCCGTTCACCACCTCGAGCAGCGTCTTCTGGTTGGTGACCAGGATCCCGTGCGCCATCGATTCGCGCTGTGAGAGCTTGAGCGTGAAGAGCGCGGCGCCCGCGCGCTTCTTCCTATAGCGCTCCACCACCGACGAGAAATCGATGATGGAGGGATTGTCGCCGGCGTAGATCACGTAGTAGTCGGTGTTGGCGTCCATAATGAGGTTGTAGCAGAACTGTATGTCCGAGTGGCGCCTCGAGACGACGCGAATGGCGGGGAATTTCTGGTGCTTGAAGGGCCCGTAGTGCTCCACGTAATCGGCGAGGCTGTCCTCCACGCTGCTGTAGATTATCGTGCGCTGGGCGCCCGCCGCCACGGAGTTCCGGATGGTGAAGTCGACCACGCGGTAGCGTCCCCCGAAGGGAAGCATGTAGCGCGACCGCTTTTCGGCGAGCGACAGGAGCGAGGCCTCGTTCGCCCCGGGATATGATATGATCGTAAAGTCTTTCATGGGTGATATCGGCGCCGGGACGGCCGTAAAACGCACGGTCCCTAATGTGTCATAATGCGACTCGTTACCGGCCCACTGTAGCAATCGCAAATCAAAAATCAATTAAAAAAACTCGGGCCCCGTCCCGACCCCGGCCGGAAAAGGGTTTGATTTCGCCGCCTCCCCCGTCGAGGATAGGCGGCATGAGGTGCCCATGAAAAAACCCCTGCTCACGGTTCTTCCCGGCGGTGAATCGCGCGCGTTCGACGAGGGAACGCTTCTTCTCGACGCGTGCGCCGATATGGGCATGGTGCTCAGGACGCCCTGCGGCGGAAAGGGATTCTGCGGGAAGTGCGCGATCGAGGCGCGCGGGGACTTGAGCGAGCCTCTTGAGCTCGAGCCCAGGCTCACCGGCGGCGTCCCCGGAATGCGGCTCGCGTGCCGGGCGCAGATGCGCGGGGACGTGACGGTGAAGCGCGCGCCCGTCTTCGCCGCGGGCCGGGGACGCGTATCGGTCCCCCCGGCGGGACACGGGCTTGGACTGGCCGTCGATATCGGCACCACCTCCATTCAAATATCGCTCGCCGACCTCGCGTCGGGGGAGACCCAGGCGCTCGCATCGTTCATGAATCCCCAGCGACGCTACGGCCATGACGTGGTTTCGCGCATCGCCGCGTCGACGGACCCGGAGGCCGGACGGGCGCTCGTTTCCCTCCTGCGCGGATCCATCTTTTCCGCCGTCGCCGATACGCTCGTGCAGGCCGGCATCCCGCCCGCGCGCATCGAGCACATGGTGTGCGCCGGAAACACGACCATGACCTACTTCTTCGCGGGACTCGACGTGAAGCCCCTGGGCGCCTTTCCCTATACCGCCGCGCACAGGGACTTTGCCGCGATCGAAATCCCGGACGCGCGCGCGTTCGGGGCGGGCGCGCGCATCGAAGCCCTCCCGGTCGCGTCCGCGTACCTGGGCGGCGACCTCGTGGGCGGGCTCGCGCTCCTGGACGGGCAGGGTCACCGCAGGGGCGTGTTCTTCATCGACCTGGGCACCAACGGCGAGATGTTCCTGCGCACGCCCTCCGGCGATATCTTCGCCGCGTCGTGCGCGATGGGTCCCGCGCTCGAGGGGATGAATATCAGCCACGGGATGACGGCCGACGAGGGCGCGCTCACCCACGTACACATGAATGCGAACGTGCCGTCCTGTGAGGTGATGGGCGGGGGGGAGCCCGTGGGCATCTCGGGGACCGGGCTTATCGACGCGGTTTCCATAATGCGCGGATCGGGGATGATCGGCGCGTCCGGCGCGTTCGCGAGGACCGGCGGCAAAGAGACGTTCAGAATAGTTTCGCATAACGGTATCTCCGCGGTGCGGATTTGCGGAAACGTGATCATCACCCAGAAGGACATTCGAAGCCTTCAGCTCGCAAAGGGGGCGTCCCTGGCCGGGGCAAATATTCTCTTAAAGGAAGCGGGATGCGCGGTCGGGGAGATCGGGCAGGTGTTTATTGCCGGGGCCTTCGGGGAAAACCTTTCGATCGACCATTTCAAGCGGCTTTCCTTCATTCCATTGTTCCCCCGCGCTGTGTACAGCTTCTCGGGAAACACGAGCCTGGCCGCGGCCGCGCGCGCGTGCGTCGATCCGGCCTTCATGGCGCGCACGCGGGAGCTGCGCGACGCGGCGCGCGTCGTGGAACTTTCCACGCACCCGGAATTCAACGACGAGTTCGTGCGTTGTCTCGATTTCAGCTGACGGGGGGAAGGCCCGCGCGGATGCGCAGGTAATGGGAGAGTGTGTGTTCCCGAAACGCGGCAGCGAGCTCGTCCAGGAGCGCGTCGTCGTTCACAATGCGTTTCATGATATCACCACGCTCGTCCGCCGATAGCTTCTTGAATGAAGCGTCCCCCTGGATAATCCTCCGTGCCTCGCGGAGCGCCTCGAGGATGACCTCCACGTTTTCCGGCACCGCCTTTTCGATCATGCGGCGGAGACGCGCCGCCATCGCGGGCGAAGCGCCGCTCGTGGAAACGGCAAGAAGGAAATCGCCCCTCTGCGTGAACGAGGGCACGATGAACGAGCAGTGGGGCGGATCGTCGACGGCGTTGATGAAGATGCCGCGTTCATGCGCCTCCCGGTACACGCGCGCGTTCACCAAGGCGTCGTTCGTGCACGAGAACACGAGCGCGGCGCCCTCCAGGTCGCCCTCCGCGTATTCCCGGGTATTGATGCTCACCGCTCCGTCCGCGGCGCGCGACGCGATTCCCTCGTGAACGCGCGGCGCGATCACGCGCACGCGCGCGCCCGCACGGCAGAGGTCCGCGACCTTGCGCAGCGCAACCTCGCCTCCGCCTATGACAACGACAAGTTTATCTTTAATGTCGAGTAATACAGGGTAGTATAACATTTATTTATTGATCGTTGGAAGATAATTCATATTTCCTTCTCAGGCCATTCAACTGGGCAAATGCGATCTTGCGCTCATGTTGCAGTCGTCCCACTACAATCGCAGGTGATATATTCATCTCCTTCGCGAATGTCTTAATTTTTTCTGCTGAGAAAATATTCGCCTGGATGAACTTCTCCCATTCTTCTTGTGGTATCAGAATATCCCTGGCAAAACTGTCAGCTTCGTTTTCCTTCGAATTATTTTCGATATTTGATTCAATGAATACATCCCGCTTGCCGTGCAGAAGAATATGCCCTGCCTCATGAAAAAACGTGAACCAGAAAATATCCTCGTATTTTCCACGCAGGCTCAATTGAATAAGCGCCCTTTCGGGATTAAGCCACCTTGTCACACCATACACGGGAACACCTTTTAATGGAGGTACAAAAACTAAAGCTATACCGGTTGCGGCGCACATTTCGATCATTTTTTCTGCGAAGAGATCCGGCACTTCCCTGGTATAAGGCTTTATTTGATTCAAAATAATCTTAAATCGAGTTCTATCAAAGGGTTTACATTGTATTTTCTGAGCCTCAATTTCACCAGCCCTCAACCATACCGATGTCGCTATTGGATTTTTAGTGAATGCTTTTGACTGTCGATATACAATGGAAGGTTTGTCCCATACGGAAGTCCATTCGTCCGGCGAGTTGATCCCAAAGAACTTAAAAACCTCGTTTAACAGCGCTTTTTCCTGTTTTATGGCGGGAAGCCAGTTATTTGAAATCATCTCTTTTATCGGCAAGGTTTTTATCCATTGCCGGTGTTTCAGCAGCTTGTCTCCCTCCGCTTTCTGCGCAACGAATTCATCGAATCTTCTTTGCCGGTTATTCCAGAAAGACGCGGGAATTCCCAGAACCCTCTCAAATTGAATCGCGGTTTCAGCGGTAATTGACGTCTTTCCCTTTATTATTTCATTTATCGTTTTTTTAGGGCGGCCTGTCCTTTCGGAAAGCTCCGCCTGGGACATTCCCTTTTCTTCCAACACATCGTTGAGGGTCTCGCCCGGATGGGTTACTGTTTCCGGATTATATTCGTTAATCATTCTATTTACCATGATAATCCTCCACGTCGATAACTTCTATCGCGGTTATCAGCTTTAAATCAATTCGTCCGTCTTTCGACACGGGCAAGGGATTTCCGAGTGGTCTGAAAATTAGACGCCTGGGATGCTCCGCGTCCATTGCCCATTGGCCCTTCCTGTTTCCAACGAGGGCGTGGCAGCGCCCCGGCAGGGTGAGCAGAACCTCCATGGTATCCGCATCTCTGATGTCATCAAGACGCCTTTTCAGTTTTCCAACCGCATTCTGGCATATTTTTCTGACCACAGTATTGCCGAAAACAATGTCCATCTAATTATATTAACCTTTAGGGTTAATATAATTATATTATCGAATTAAATTGTCAAGAAAAAAGCTTTTCTTGGTGGGATTATTGAGTGAAGGACAATAATTAACAATCCATAAGAATACGCTTCATCTACCGCTTAAGCTCCTCGGGCACGGAAAACTCCTCCCCGCACGCGCGAAGCTCGTTTTTCTTCTTTTCGTCGAGCCCGATCTCCTCGTCGCTGATAAAGCACTGCGGGTCCGGCGCCCACGGGTCGCCAAAGGTGCGATACGCCCGGACACGCATGGCCCCCGTGCAGAGCGCGCGGTGGGCGCACACGCGGCAGCGCCCCTTGATGTAGTCGGCCTTGTGCTTGAGGCCCTTCATGAGGGGCTCGCCCTCGTCCATCCAGATGTCGGCGAAGCTGCGCGCGCGGATATTGCCAAGGGTATAGTCCTGCCAGAACTGGTCCGGGTGCACGTTTCCCACGAAGTCGATGTTGCCGATTCCCACCCCGGTCGAATGCGCGCCGCCCCCGTTCCACGTGAGCAGTTCGCGAACCTCTTCCGCACGCGCGGTATTCTTCTCCCTGAGCTTCAGGTAGATGTACACCCCGTCGGCATGATTGTCCACGGTGAGGATGTTGATATCGAGCCCGCGGTTGAAGTAATCCTGGGTCCTTTCCAGTATGGTGTCCATGGCCGCGCGGGACTCGCGGTGCGTGAGATCGTCCGCGTAAAGATTGCCCCCCCGTCCCGAATAGACCAGGTGGTAGAAGCACGCCCTGTTGATTTTTTCGCGCTCGATGAAATCGAAGATCCCGTCAAGGTCCTCGTAGTTGCGTTTCGTCAGGGTAAGGCGCAGCCCCACGCGCTGGCCCACGGCGATGCAGTTCTCGAACCCCTTCATCGCGCGGGTGAACGCGCCCTTGACGCCGCGGAATTTGTCGTTCACGCCCTCCATCCCGTCCAGGCTTATGCCCACGTACACCACGCCCGAGTCCTTGATTGCGCGCGCGGCGTCGCGGTCGATGAGCGTGCCGTTGGTGGAAATTACCGGCCGGATCCGCCTTTCCGTGGCGCGCTCGATGAGCGTGAAGAGGTCCTTGCGCATGAGGGGCTCCCCGCCCGAGAACAGGAGCGAGGGGATGCCGAACTCCGCCAGGCCGTCCACGAGCGCGAGCCCCTCGCTTGTGGTGAGCTCGCCGTCGTACTTCCGGTTATCGGAGTCCGTGTAGCAGTGTACGCAGTTCAGGTTGCAGCTGCGCGTCGTGCTCCAGACAATGATGGGCCTGCGCTCGCTCGCGAGCACCTGCCGTTGGTGCGGGGCGTTCCCGTGCGCGTCGCCGTGCGCCTCGGTGCCGTAGCGCAGTCCGTCGCCCGTTGATGATCCCCCGCAGTAGAGTTTTCCTATATCGATCATGGCGTTCCTATTTTTTCCTGATAAATTCAAGCAGCCCGAGCAAAAAACCGGCTATCCCGATAATCACTGCCAGCAAGTTTACTACCACGTCGCTCGTATAAAAATACAGAACATAATAAACGGCGAGGGAGATGGTCAGAATCGCGGACAGGACGATCAGTTTATCGATGATTTGCATTCTGAATCTTGATCTGTCCCTTCAATTCGAGGAGATTGCTTTTAACCGTGTTCGCTATTTCACGCCTGACAACCCGGATAAATATCGAATAGAGGGCATAAATGCTTCCCGAGATGCCTATAATTATCAAGCTCAGATTAATCAATTGTGCATTGTTCATAAAACCTCGGTACTAATCCATTCTATGTCTAATTATACCCAGGAACGGCCGATTGTCAAATATTTACTGCAGCCACCCGGGTTTAAACACCTGAAAGATACTTCTCCGCCCATTTCCCGAAGTCCGGCGTGAAATACATGACCCGCCGCTTTTGGTATTCCTTAAGGCTTTTCAGCACCAGGTAATCATCGAGACCCGACTCGCGCGCGAGCGCGCCGATAATACCTTCCAGCTCCCCGTCGCTTTTTGCGTGAATCATCGCGAAGAGCGGATGCTCCCACCGACCGGGGAATACCGTGCGCCGGTAGAGGTGCGTGATGTGCGGGCATTTTTCGAAGACCGATACGAGCTCGGCCTCCCGCGCCACGGGGAGTTTCCATGCCGTCATCGCGTTCGCGCGATAGCCCGCGTTCTGGTGGCGCAGGACGGCCGCGTACCGTCGCATGATGCCCCTCTCCTTGAACGATTCGCCGGTCTGCGCGAGAAGCCCCGGGTCCATGACGACGCCGCGCTCCGCGGCGAGCCTGGCGAACGGGTTTTTCACGACCGGAAGGTCCGTCTGGAGGAGCGTGACCGCGAGGACCTCGTCCTCGCCCTGGACCGTGTTCTTCGCGCCGCCGGGCCTCGCCGCCAGGGGGGCATCTTCCGGTTCCGCATCGCCCACGGCAAGCATCACGCCAATCTTGAACATCTCCTCGTTTTTCAGGACCAGGAAATCCCGGGCGCCGCACCGCCGCGCGAGTACCCCCGCATGGTCCTCGATCGCCTGTCCCGGAGGAACCGCGAGCGTGAACCAGATGTTATAGCGGTGCCCCCGCAGGTAATTATGGCTCACCCCGGGGTGCGCGTTGATGATGCGTGCCGCCTCGTCCGCCTCTTCCCCGGGAACGCAGAAGGCGACAAGGCTCGACGAGTAGCCGAGCGCCTGCGCCGAGAAGATCGCCGAGATTCTCCTTATGACGTTCGCGCTTTTTAAAGTGCGGATCTCCGCGAGAAGCTCATCTATATCCAGCCCAAGCTCCGCCGCCAGCCCCGCGTACGGGTCCGCCGAAAGCGGCATATCGCGCTGGATACGGTTTAGAATGAGCTCCTGGGTCCTGGTGAAATGCGGTGACATTGCGGAATATCCTGTGCCGTGTATCGGTGAAGCGTAGCGCATGATTTATCCGGATGCCGTAAAAGTCAACCAACAGTTTGGCGAAAAATCGGCCTGCCGGTCCCGTTTTCACACCGGAACCGTCTGTACTGTAATGCGCGGTGAAGTCGTGCACCATGCACGGAATCGATTCCGTGCATGACGGCGAATACCGGGACAGGTAGTATCGGCGCGCAGCGCGGCTACGCCTTTAAAAACCATTCCACCGGCCTGCGCAAACTTACCGGGTCCGGGTACTTCGCAAGATAGCCGGTGCGAAGAATGAACTGCACCGTACCCTCCGCGCCCACTGCGCGCACCGCCTGCCCGCGCCACGGGGACTCCTCGAGTATCTGCGTCATCGGGTGCACCGCGACCATGCGCTCCCGCGCGCGCAGGAGCATACGCTGAAAGCGTCTCCCGGTCTCGATAAGTTCGGCGATCGATGCGCCGCTTGAAACCAGGAGCATCCATCCGCCGCAGTTCTTCACCTGGTCGGCCGTCATGTCGACGGTCCGGTCGCGGAAATCCTTCCCGAGCACGTCGCCGCGATCGTAGAAATTCCGCACGAACCAGCCGGCGAGTCCCCCTATTTCCATCCCCTCGGGGGTGAGACCGTTGCGGTGCTTTTTCGCGTCCGCATCCCTCCACCTGATCCAGTCGGCGAGCTCCGTCTGGGCGTCGTCGCGCCATGCCTGCGCGCGGTTCGCTTCTACGGTCGCCTGGGCGAGCCAGGCGCCCTGCGCGGAGGACGGCGTGAAGAACATGAAACCGGGCTCGCCGCCCGACAGGTGCGCGACATCCGCGCCGCGCAGCTCATCGCGGAGCATCCCCTTGCGCACCGTGCGCCGGGAGACGATTGCCGCGTCCGTGTCGCGGGTGCGCGCGCCGCCCGACAGACGCACATCGAGTATCTCCGCGTCGTGCGATCCGCGCGCGACGACCGAGTACTCCGCGCTCAATCCCCGCGCGCCCGCGGCCTCGACCAGGTTTTCCATGAACGCCCCCAGCGAGAGCAGGAGCTCCCTGTTTTCCGGGTCCACCGCCGGGAGCATGCGCGATTTTTCCGCGCCGATAATCCAGTTTCCCTTTCCCGCGACGCGGACCGTCCACGGCTGCGTGTTGTGCCCGCTGGGGGCAAGCGACGCCAGCCGCAGAATTTCGTATTCATCCGGCGACAAACCCGTTTTTCCCTCATCTCCCGCCGATTCGCGCAGGGCGGTTCTCGTCACCCCGGCACACGATAGTCCGGCGAGCGCAAGCCCCGCCGCGGTGGCCGAAAGTAAAAAATTCCGTCGGCACTGCCGTCCGTTTCGCTGCGCCCTTCCCATAAGATTGTGCAGGTCGTATGTATTCATGGTATTCCTCCTTCAAATGTCGAATAAATTGCCGATCTTCAGCGACACCTACGCGTCGATATCCACTGATACAAATATAGAGCAAATACTCTAATCGTCAACAAAAATGACGCGTCCCGGGAAAAAATATTCACGCGGGATACGAGTGGATCAGCGGGGGGAGGCCAGGATTTTCTCGATCTGGGCCAGGGCCGCGGGCGCGAGGTGGGGTTTCAGGAGGCAGTAGACCTGGAAGACGCTTTCGCGTATCCGCCCGGGGGTGATCCTGCCGCCCCCGATATACAGGTACGTGAGCCAGAAGTCGCTCACGATCCACCCGCTTATCAGGCTCGCCCTGAGCTCGGCGGGCGGCATGGAGGCGAGGATGCCCGCGTCCTGCATGGAGCGGTACAGCGCTTCCTGCTGTTCCAGGCGCTTCTTCAAATTGGCGTTGTAGCGCTTCCTTAACAGCGCGTCCTGCGCCAAAAGGGTGGCGAGCTCCAGGTAAAAGAAGCGATAGGCGTAATACAGGTCGCAGTTTTTCGAGAACATGTCCAGGAGCGCCGCCGCGGAAAATGCGGTATCGGCGGGACGCCCGTAAAGGCCGTCGAATTCGCGCACGATCCGCTCGAAAATCTCCCTGATTATCTCCTCCTTGTTGGCGAAGTGATAATACAGGTTCCCCGGACTTATACCCATGGACGCCGCGATGTGATTGGTGGTAACCGAATGGGCGCCTCGATCGTTGAAAAGATCGAGTGCCGCCTGGATGATCCTGTCCCGTGTTTTCATGGCGCGTACGACGGCACTTCTAAAGTAAATACTCTAAAAGGTCAACGCTTTTTGCGTTCCCGGGAATCAGGCCATGAACATGACGGCCGTGCCGGCGACGGCAAGGAATGCGCCGATAATCTCCTTGAAGCCGACGCGCTCCCCCAGCAGGAATACCGAGGGTACGATAAGAAAGACCGGCACCAGCGCCATGATGGTCGCGGCCACCCCCGTCGCGGCGTGTTGGAGCGCATAGAGGGAAAGCGAAACCCCCAGGAAGGGGCCGAAAAACGCCCCCAGGGCCGTGCGCGCCATGGCCGTCCGGTCCGCCGCCGCCGCGGGGACGATGCGCCATTTCCCCGATACCAGGAATATGACCGCGAACCCTGCGAGCCCGGCGATGATCCGGATATGTGTCGCCGCAAACGCATCGTAGCCGCCCATCCCGAACTTGGAAAGCACGAGCCCCCCCGCCTGCCCGAGCGCGCCGCCGAACGCGAGAAGCAGTCCCAGCGGGGAATACGAGAACGAGAACTTTTCCAGGCCGGGCTTCTTTTTTGTCACCACGAGCGCGATCCCGCCCAGGGTGAGCCCCATCCCCGCGAGCTCGGGTGCCCTCATCCGATCGCCGGTGATCAGCCAGCCCCCCAGCGCCGCGAGCGGCGGGGCGAGCGTCATCACGAGCATCGAGACCCGCGCCCCCACCATCGTGAACGACTGGAACAGGCACAGGTCGCCCAGGACGAAGCCCACGAGGCCGGACACACTCAGCCAGAGCCATTCATGCGCGCCCGCATCGAGCGGGAGCGGCAGGTTCCTGGTGACGAGCGTGAACGCCCCGAGGAAGAGGAACCCGAACACGAGGCGGATGATGTTGACGGGAAGGGATCCGACCCGGCGCGCCGCGGATTCGAACGCGAGCGCGGTCACCGTCCAGCACATGGCGGTGAGGAGCGCCGCGAGTTCACCCTGGTGTGTCATCCTTATTCTCCCATTTGATTCGAATCAGGGGTGCGCGCGGCGGGGGACATACACACAATACGGCTCCTCGTCGAAGCAGTCCCCGGTCGCGTAGTAGGCGCGCGCCCTGCAACCGGCGCAGAAGGCCTTGTACTCGCAGGCCCCGCATTTGCCTTTAAGGTTGGAAAGGTTCCGGAGTTCCCGGAAGAGCGCGGATTCCTCCCAGATCGTGCGGAAATTCGTCTCGAGCACGTTGCCCGCGATGCGCGGCAGGTAGCCGCAGGGCTGGACGTCGCCCCGATGCGAGATGAAGCACACCCCGCTCCCGGCCAGGCAGCCGCGCGTCATCGCCGCCATGCCGTGCGATTCGACGCTCACGCTGCGGCCCTCCTTTCTGGCCTCCTGGCGGATAATGCGGTAGTAATGCGGCGCGCAGGTCGCTTTGAATTCGAGCCTGGTTTCCTTCGATTTCCGGTAGAACCAGAGGAGCACCTCTTCGTATTTTTCTTTCGATATCATGTCGGTTTCGGCGATCTCGATGCCGCAGCCCACGGGGACCAGCATGAACAGGTGAAGCGCCGCGGCCCCCAGGTCCTGGGCGAGCCGGAGCACGCCCTCGATCTCGCCGACGTTGCGCCTGGTAACGGTGGTGTTGAACTGGAACTCGACCCCCACCGCGCGCAAGTGCTGCGATCCCGCGATCGCCTTGTCGAAGGATCCCGGTATCCCCCTGAACCCGTCGTGCGAGGGCGCGCCCGCGCCGTCTATGGAAATGCTCACCCTCCTGATTCCCGCGTCGCCTATTTCCCGCGCGATCTCCCCGTCGATCATGGTCCCGTTCGTCGCGAGCGCGACGGGAAGCGACAGGCCCGCCGCGTGGCGGGCTATCTCGAACAGGTCGCCCCTGTAGAGCGGCTCGCCGCCCGTGAGCACCATGATGGGCTTGGCAAATGACGCGATATCGCCTAGCACGCCCTTCACGCGATCGGTGGAAAGCTCACCCTCGAACACGGATTCGTCCGCCTGGGCGCGGCAATGGACGCAGCGCAGGTTGCACCGCTTGGTGAGCTCCCAGAACACCAGCCTGGGCGCGTTCGTGTTCATCATTTTTCGAAAAGCTCCTCGATTATGCGTTTCGTATCGCGCACGTCATGAGCGTCCCCGTTTTCCCTGGACGCGTCCAAATGTTTTTTTAACGTGGAGATGGGATTATGCAGCGTCTTCGTCATTATCTGGCGCGTGAGGTCCTCGATGATCCTGAAATCCTCGTCCGCGAGGTGTTTGAGTCTTCTCCGGCGGTACCGCTCGAGCTCGGCGACCCGGATCTCGTCGAAGGCCGACTGTAGTTTCTGGATGGCCGGCACGAGGGCGAGGCCGTCGTACCAGCGGATGAACTCGTCCGCGTCCGCCTCGACGAGTCTTTTCGCGAACTCCACCTCGCGCAGCCTGCTTTTCAAATTTTCATCCGCGATGGAGCGGAGGTCGTCGACGTTATACAGGAATACCGCGTCGAGCTTGCCCGCCTCCGGGTCCACGTTGCGCGGCACCGCGATATCGATGACGAATATGGGCCTTCCGCCGCGCCTTTTCTGGATCGCGCGCGCTGCGGCGGCGTCGATCACGTACCCCGGCGCGGTCACCGAGGCAATGATGATGTCGACCTCCGGGGCGACCGCGCCGATCTCGTCCAGGGGCACGATGCGCGCCTCGCGGTTTATTTCCTGCGCGATGCGTTCCGCGTTGTGGAGCGACCGGTTCGCGATCGTGATTCCGCCGATCTGCGCCTTGGTCAGGTATTTCAATATCAGCTCGCCCATCTCGCCCGCGCCTATCAGGAGCGCGTTGTGCCGCGAGAGGTTGTCGAATATCTTGCCCGCGAGCTCGGTCGCAATGTAGGCGATCGAGAGCGGGTTTTTCGAGATTTCGGTTTCAGTTTTTACCCGCTTCGCCGTCTTGAACGCCTGATGAAAGAGGCGGTTGAGCAATGGTCCCGTCTTTTTGGCGTGCACCGACCGGCTGTAGCAGTTTTTCACCTGGAAAAATATCTCGTTCTCGCCCACGACCATCGAATCGAGCGAGGATGCCACGGTAAACAGGTGCACCACGGCGTCCCGGGAGTACTTGCGGTATGTCTGGGCCTCGATCACCGCGCGGGGAAGCGCCGATACCGCCTCCATGTGCGCAAAGAGACCCTCCAGCGCGGCGTTCACGTCCCTGGAGGCGACATAGATTTCCATGCGGTTGCAGGTCGAAAGGTAGACTATCTCGTCCGCACCCTGGGAACAGGCGCGCTCGAAAAAGGCCGGGAGCTCACCCTCGCCCAGGGCGAACTTCTCCCGAAGCTCCACCGGGGCCGTCTTGTGGCTGATCCCGAGCATCACGAGATCGGGGCTGTCCGTGCGCGCGCTCATCGGAAGCTGTGGAACCCCTGCTGGATGAAGATATTCGAGAAAAGGACGAAGCCCAGGAGCACGAGGAACGCGAGCGCGGCGAGCTGGCTGCGCCTGTGAGGCCCCACCGCGTTCCCGCGGCTGAGCGTGAACAATGCAAGGATACACATCCACGAAAGGTAAAGGATCACCTCTTTGGCCGTGCCCTGAAACGGCGCGCCGAACACCGTATAGGTCATGAACATGCCGCTCGCGATCCCCGCCGAGAGCAGCAGGAACGCGCGGGATATCGCCCAGCGATTGAAGTTTTCGATGGATTCGAGCGTGGGAAAGCGGTAGATGAATTTCATCGAGCGTTTCTTGCGGAGCTGTCCCTCCATGACAAGGTACAGCACGGAACCGGCGAAGCCCATGAGGTAAAAAAGCTCGCCGAGCACGGACACGAGGATATGGACCGGGACCAGGCCATGCGAGAGGTCAAGGATGATCTTCCGGCTTGACCCGGTGAACGGGATGGACGCCGCCAGGATCACCGATATAAAGGGAAGCGCGAACGCCGCGAAGGTCTTCCATTGCGCGCTCCAGCGGGAAAAATTCAGGTAAATAAGCGTGAATATGAGAAGTGCAACGAAAATATAGAAAAATCCCCAGATGGTGAACGTTCCCTGCAAGAGTCCCGCGGGGGCGTCCCCGTAGAATCGCACCACGCCCGTGAGCATGAACAGGACCGAGGATGCGTAAAAGCCGCCGCGGGCGCGCGCGTAGTGGGCGCTGTTGTCGGTATGCAGCGAGTAGACCGCGAGCACGGAGGCGATCACGAAACCCGCGAGCGTGAGGATGAACGCCAGTTCGAACATGGAAAACCCTTCCGCACAATATAGCTCATTCTGTCTGCCTAATCCAGCCTTATTAGCCGGGATTAACTCAAGCATTTTTTAGTGACGCGGACCGCGCACGCCTAAATTCCCCGTCCCGGGTGAAAAAAACTTGTCGCCGGAAGGGCCCCTCGATAGATTTACGGTATGTTTGATATTCGAGATTACTACCGTGAGCACAGGAACCTCGGCGACGAGGAGGACATGCAGGGGACGGGCGAGCTTGAGGACGATATCGCCCTCGATATAGACAATATCCTCCGCAACCGCTTCGACTCTCCCTACTTGAAGGACAGGTTCAGGCACGGGAACACGGGGATCGATATCGTCTATCCCAGAATCGCCTACGGCAATGCGAAGAGCGTGATGAAGGGCCCGGACCACGTGCGCTACCTGCTTTCGCTCTACCCGTACAAGAGCGATTTCGACAACATCGACAAAATCGTCCTCAGGCCGCGCCACATAGAGTTCGGCGACATGGAGCTCATGGCGCTCTACCTGCGCAGGAAGCGAATCCTCGTATACTACCTGCACCATCCCCATGTCTACCCGGTGCGCGATTCGCGCTTTTTGCAGTACGCGGAGATGGTTCCCGCGGCCGCGGCGGAGCTTCTTCACCGCGAATCGGAGCACAAGGGGCCCGACAAGCCGGAGCGCGGCCTTCCCGCGCTGTGGTACCTGCTCTCGATCGTTTCCCATTCGGACGATTCCACCATAGACAAGTTTTTTGTCCGCAGCAACCCGCGCGAGCGCGGCGAGGCCGGCCGTCTCATACGCGAGGTTTCGTTCTACTATTCGCGCCACGGCTACTAGGCCGCATGGTCGATTACCACACCCACACCGAGTTGTGCGAACATGCCGTGGGCAGCGTGGACGATTATATCCGCGCCGCGATTGACGGTGGTCTTCAGGAGATCGGGTTCGCCGACCACGCGCCGCTTCCCGACAACCTGCGCGAGGGGATCACCATGCGGGTCGGTGACACCGAAAAGTACCTTTCCCTCATCGCGGGAAAACGCGCGGAATACGCCGGCCGCATCGCCGTGAAAACGGGCTTCGAGGTCGACTTCCCGTTCTTCGACACCTTCGACCGGAGGTACCTCACCCATCCCGGGATCGATTACCTTATAGGCTCCTGCCATTTTATCGGCGACTGGCCGTTCGATCACCCCGCGGCAACTGAGCGCTTCAAGGAACGGGATATCGACGAAATTTACACCGAGTACTACGCAATCCTCGAAAGGCTTATCGCGTCGGGCGCCTTCCAGATTATCGGACACTTCGACCTTGTGAAAAAATTCGGACACCGCGCACGCGCCGAATTCGAGGATACCATTACCGTGCTCGCGCGCGCCTGCGCATCGAGGGACATCGCCGTGGAGCTCAATACCGCGGGACTCCGCAAACCCGTGGGGGAAATCTATCCGTCCCAAAAAATTCTCGGCATACTCTTCAGGGAGAATACCCCCGTGACCCTGGGGTCCGATGCGCACGCCCCCGAAGAGGTCGCCTGGGAATTCGCACGCGCCGTGGAGCTGCTCAGGCGCACGGGTTACCGGTCGATCTCCGGGTTTTCCGCACGGCGCAGGTACGACATTCCCCTATGACGAAATTCGAGAAACGCGCCGACGGCGCATACGTGATTTCGGGAATGGAGCGCGCCCTGGTCGGTACCGTGGGCAGGGAAATCAACCGCGTCGATTACACCCTCGAT
This sequence comes from Spirochaetota bacterium, assembly GCA_004297825.1. Lineage (NCBI taxonomy): Bacteria > Pseudomonadati > Spirochaetota > Spirochaetota bacterium. Next base: position 42,313 of record SCSX01000036.1, on the reverse strand, counting down.
CCGGCAGCGATCCGCCATGAGGAAAAAGCCCTGCTCGCGCCCGTCACGGGGCTTCCGGGCGCGCGCATCGTCATGCTGCAGCAAGTCCACGGCGACACGATCGTCGACATGCGCGAGCCCCCCGGTGAAGACCTTCCGTGGATCGCGGAGGCCGATGCGCTGGTAACCGCCCTGGGGGGCCTCTGCCTCGTGATCCGTACCGCCGACTGCATCCCCGTATTCATCCTGGATCCCGTACGCAGGGTCCTGGGAGCGGCGCATTCCGGCTGGAAGGGCACGAAACTGGAAATCGCGCGCCTCACCACGCGTTTCATGAAGGAGCGTTACGGCAGCGACCCGGCGAATCTGCGCGCCTTCGTCCTGCCGGGGATCGGACCGCGTTCCTATGCCGTGAACGAGGATGTCGCGTGCCTCTTCCCCAACGATACCGAGACGCGTGAAGGCAGGATTTACCTCGACCTGTGGCGGCATATCGCCCGCTCCCTCGCCGCCGAGGGCGTTCACCCCGATTCCATATTCATGACCGGAATCTGCACGCTCGAAAATTGGAAAAGTTTTTTTACCCATCGGGGCGGCGACGCGGGCCGCAATCTCAATTTTGGCGCGCTTTTTCCGGCGTAAATCAATACTGAACGATGTTCAGTATAAATAGACCCGGGTGTCAGTACAATAATTTCCGGAAATCCCGTTTATTTTCATTTTTTGTTGCACTCCTGTGTTTCAACGCGTAGTATTAATGACATTTCGCACCGGTGGGACGCGCCGCGACTCGAATACCTCATTCCAGATGATAGTCCCGATCGGGTTTTCAGTACGAGCCGCCGTTTCCCGGGCTCCTCACCGCCCGGAGCCAATCCAGGGAAGGAGAGACACATGGCACACACATCCAACGTTCAGCTAGCCGGCCTCCTCGATACGCGCGATCCCCGGGCGGTCATAGAAGAAATCCGGAGGATATTCTGCTACCATTATCCCAAAACCCGGTTCAAGAAGATAAAGTCATCGTATGGTCTGATAAAAAAACTCTTCGAGGGGCGCTTCCCCGGCTTCAGGTCGTGCAATACCGAGTATCACAACCTCACGCATACCCTGGACGCGACCCTCGCGTGCGCCCGCCTTTTAGACGGATACAACCTTCACCATCCGCCCTTTAGCGCGCACCTGGCCGAGTGCCTGCTCCTGGCCGGGCTCCTGCACGACACCGGCTACATCCAGGAATCCTGGGACACCGAGGGCACCGGGGCCAAGTACACGAGCAACCATGTTGAAAGAAGCGTTGGCTTCCTGGATTCACACGCCTCCGATTTCGGTGCGAGCGCCCAGGACGCCGCGCTCGTCGCGAAGATAATCCGGTGCACGGGACTCAGCATTAAAGTGGATTCGCTGCGATTCGACAACGAACAGGAACGCGAGGCCGGTTGCATACTGGGAACCGCCGACCTCCTGGGCCAGATGTCCGACAGGACCTACCTGGAAAAACTGCTCTTCCTCTACTACGAGTTCAAGGAAGCGAACGTGCCCGGCTTCAACACCGAGTTCGACCTCATCCGCAAAACGCTCGACTTCTACGAGATCGCCAAGGCCCGCATGAACGAGGCCTTCCGCGGAGTGCATGTATACGCGCAGTACCATTTCAAGACGCGGTTCGCCGCGGACGCACCCCTGTACCTCGAGGCCATCGAGCGGCACATGGATTATCTCCGCAAAATCGTCGCGGACGATACCACCAACTTCCGTCACAAGCTGAAGCGCGGAAGCTGGATCAAGCTCCATTTCGGCCGCAGGGAAGACGAGTCCGGAACCGCGCGCGTACATTAAGCCTCGCGCACCCGATTTAACACGGATTTAATAAACGGGACCACGGTCGTATTTTGTCCTAAATACCCGTGGATTTGCGCGATCGCCCCGGTCGCGCCGCCGGATTCGCTTTGCGCACGGCGTACCGGCGCATTAATTAGCGGAAATATATTTCCAACGAGCGCTCCGCGTATTTAACTCGCCATTAACATGAATCACCAGTTATTGGTTGCCGTGTTCCTGCCCCGGCGCTACCCTGTTTTCATGAAACTACAAGAAGGAGTGAACATCATGAAGAAAACATTGGTCTCTCTCGCACTCGTCGCGATCCTCTCGGCGATACCGGCGGTCGCGCAGGAAGCGGCCCCGGCCGCGGAAAAATCCTTCCTCACCTTTCCCGTATCGGTCACCTACTACAGTATTTACTGGTGGCGGGGTGTCGAGCTGAACGGAAAGGGCGCGGGGCTCATTTGGCCACAAGCCGGGATTAACCTGGGTGAAACTGGTCTCTCCGTATTCGCCGCCGGCGGCGTGAACACGGATTATTTTGCGGCCTCGGATTCAGAGGACCGGAAGTATTCTAAAACTTTGCATGAATTCGACGGGGGTCTTGCGTACACCACCGAGATCGCGGGCACCCTCACGCTCGGCTTGGGCGCTACCTACGTAAAGTATTTTTATCATGACGCGGTTACCCATACGGCGGACGATCCGAGTTTCATCGAGGGCGCCCTCTCCCTGGGCCTCAAGGTGCCTCTCAATCCAAAGATCGACTTCTACTATGACTATTATGTGAAGGAGAGCGCCGCGAAGACGCCCGTGGACGAGGATTACTATGTGAGCTTCAGCCTCACCCATGATTTCATCGCGACCGATGACGGCTTCAAGCTCACGGCGAATCCCTGGGTTTCGTATTACAACAACGCGTACCTGGACAGGAAGGGGTGGAGCGACGCCGGCCTAACGCTCACGACGGCGAAGGATTACAAGGGTACTACCTTCACCGCGAGTGTAAATTACGCACGCTCCCTTTCAAAGGATTTTCAGCCTGAGGTGGACATCAACGGCGACGGGATTTCGGGCAAGCTAAAAAACCATTTCTGGGCGGAGTTCGGCGTATCGAGAACGCTCCAGTAATAGATTCGCCCTCCTAGTAAATTTGCTGAACGTATCACGGCACGGCCCCGTCGCTTGCGACGGGGCCGTGTTCTTTTCACCGCTACCTGGCCTCTTTCCTGGAATAATACCTGGTGACGTGACCGATAGCCTTCATGGCCGATATGAGATCGTCATAGACGGGGATGCCGCGCGCGAGATAGGCCGCGCGCGCCGCGCGCATGACGTTCTCGATGTCCATCGATTCCGGTTCGCGCTTGTGGTTGGGGAGCACCGCGACCACGGGCTTCCCCGTGCAAGCGGCCGCGGCGGCGGCCGCGTTCGCAAACTGTTCCACCGGCACGATGTCCATGAGCGATTGTGCCCCCATCATGGGCACGAGCGATTTGAAATGGTAGAGGAGCTGTACGAGGATCAGTATGTCGACCCGCGGGTCCGATCCCGCGTGGGAGAGTATGCCCTGGATCGCGTCCGGCGGGACGAAGGGGTTCGCCACGTCCACCGGGTTTCCCGCCGATGACCCCGGCCTGGGGAGAAGCGGGAGGATTTTTTCCTGGAGCGCCGCATCAAAGGGCGGCATCACGAGCCCGTAGGATTCCGCCGCATCGGCGGCGGCGACGCCCAGGGCTCCCCCGCCCCCGACGATCGCGAGGCCCCGCAAGGGGCGCGCGGGGAGAAGGGAGAACGCGAGACAGGTGTCGGCGAGCTCCTCGAGCGATTGCACCTGGCACGCGTTGCACTGCCGAAGCGCCGATTCCCAGATGACGCCGCTCCCGCCCATGGACGCCGTGTGGCTCGCGACCGCCCGGCCCCCCGCCTCCGAGAGCCCGCCCTTGTAGAGCACGACCGGTTTCACGGCGGCGGTGCGCCTGAGCGTTTCGATAAATTTCCTGCCGTCCCCCACGCCCTCGGCGTACACGCCGATAACGCCTGTTTCGTCGTCCGTGCGCAGGTAGTCGAGGAGCTCCGTTTCGCGCAGATCGGCGCCATTGCCGAAGCTCACCACCTTGCTGAAGCGAATTCCCTTCCATCGGCCCGCGTGGCACAGGTCAATCGCCATCCCTCCGCTCTGGGAGATGAAGGCGACGGGACCCGGCTCGCGGGAGAGATCGGGGCCCGGAAGCATCGTGAGCCCGCTTTTTGGCGCGTAAACCCCGAAGCAGTTGGGCCCGATAACGCGAAGCCCCCTTGCCGCAACCGCGCGCACCGCCTCTTCGAGCGCCGCGCCCTCATCGGTACCAAGCTCGCGGAAACCGGCCGAGAGTATCTCGGCCCCCGCGGCGCCTTTTTCAAGGCATTGCCCCAGAGCCTCCGGTACGAGGTTCGCGGGGAGCGCGATGATGGCGAAGTCGAGCGGGCCGGGAATATCCGCGATGCTCTTATGAATGGGAAACCCCAGCATCTCGCCGCCCTTCGGATTCACCGCGTGGAGCGCGCCTTCGAACCCGATCGCGTGCAGGGCGTGCAGGATGCCCCGCCCGAAGCCGAAGCCCTGGGCGCTCACGCCCACCACGGCGAGCGACCGGGGATTGAAAATCCTTTCCAATTGCGCATGAGCGGCGTTCATATCACGCACCCCCGTTTTTCTGAGAGATAAATCGTTTCCTGAAAACGTCAAGTGATAACCGGGTGCTCATAGCGATCATTGTACTGACGCTATCCTGTACCGTACCCAGAGATGACCCTGTTCGAGCTTTTGCGCCTCCATGAGCTCCAGGCGTATCGGCCCCGCGCCCGCCGGAAGTGCCGGTTCCCTGAAGATTCCGTTCGGAATCCCGCCCGCGAGGCAGGGGCTCACGAGGAGGCTCATTTCATCCACGAGCCCGGCGCGCAGCAGCGCACCGTTGAGCGTCCCCCCGCTGTCCACGCGCACCGTGTTGACCAGGAATTCGCTCTTTAGAATTGCGAGCGCGTGTGCGAGGTCCACGTGATCCGCACCCGCCTCTATCGCATGGATGTGCCTTTCCCGTAGATACGCGCGATGTTCCGGCGGGGTCGCGGCCGAGCAAAGAGAAATGCCCTCCCGCCAGAAGGGGAGACTCTTCAAGTAATGCCATATCCTGAGCCTCCCCCGGCTGTCGGGAACCACGAGGAGCGGCCGGTTGTCGGTGCCTATCTCGAAAGGCGGCTCAAAAGTGTGGTGGTCCTCGTCGGGAAAGGGGCCCGGAACGGCAAGGAATGTATCGGCGCCCACGAGGGTGGCGTCCTCGTTCCAGGTTCCCGCCAGGCGGTAATACAGGGCCTGGTCCGCTTCGAACCCCGTTATGCGCCCGTCGGCGCTTATCGCGTTGTGCAGTACTACGTGGGGCCTGTCCTTCCCTGACATGGCGTTGTCCTCCGGGTTGGGGGTTCGTTTCGCGAGCGCTTCCCCTGCCGGAAGCATCGCCTGCCGGGTGAAATTTTCGCAACCGGAAAAAGAAAATATCGGCGCCCGCGCCACCGCATCTGATTTTTACCAATCGATTGACACGACGGCGCCCGGGAATTACCGTGATTGTATAGTTATTCAGGAGATTTCACCGCCATGGCATACGATCGCCTGTCGCCGATACTCGCTGGGAAAAGGGCGTGCATGTTCGACCTTTTCCACACCCTCACCTCGATTGAGGACACGACCCCGGACGCGCGCATGTCCTGGGAAATCCTGGGGGTGCCCAGGGATCTCTGGATCGAGCAACTCATGGTAAAATCCCCCGAACGGCTTAAGGGGTCCGATATCGACCCGTTCGCGACGATAGCCCGCATGGCCCGCGCGATACGGCCCGATATCCCCGACACGCTCATCCGCCAGGCGACCGAGAACCGGAAGCGCATATTCAGGCGCTCGCTCCTGTACATGCCGAAGGACTCGCTGCGAACGCTTTCCTCGTTAAAGCGGCTCGGCATGAAGATCGGGCTCGTGAGCAACGCTGATACGCTTGAGCGCGCGGGCTGGGAAGAATGCCCCGCGGCGCCCTTTTTCGACAGCGTTGTCTTTTCCTGCGACGTGGGTTTCATGAAGCCCGAGCCCGGGATCTACGAGATTTCGCTCCGGGCGCTCGACGAGCACCCGGAGCGCTGCGTTTTTTCCGGGGACGGCGGGTCGGAGGAGCTGCGCGGGGCCCGCGAGGCCGGCATTACCACGGTGCTGGTGCACGGCATGATCGGCAGGCTATGGCCGGAGCTCATTCCCGCGCGACGAATCCATGCCGACCACGTCGTCGAGCGCGTATCGGACCTGCTCGTGTGACACGCGTGGACACGCTTGACGCAGTGCGTTTTTTCATGTATTTTGATACTCAAAAAGAATTTTCATTGCCTGTATCCCCATTCTGATTAAAAGAAAACCAGGTTTTTGTATCGCGCCGCAGGGGCATTTTTTTCGGAGGCATCATTATGCGTATGGACAAACTCACGCTCAAGGCACAGGACGCGCTCAACACGGCGCAGAACGAGGCCACGGCGAACAACCAGGTTGAGATCCAGCCCGAGCATCTGCTGAAGGGACTCGCCATTCAGGACGGGGGCATCTTTACGACGATCGCCCAGAGGATAGGCGTGTCCCCTCACGAAATCGTGAACGAGACGGACCAGGCGATCGCGGCGCTTCCCCGGCAGGTGGGCGGCGGTCCCGGCGGTGGCGCCATGTCGCCGGCGCTCCGCGATGTGCTGAACGAGGCGTGGAACGAAGCCGTAAAGCTCAAGGACCAGTACATGAGCACCGAACACCTGGTACTCGCCCTCTCCTCCACGGGCGAAAGCAAGGCGCGGCGCATCCTAAACGCGCACGGGTTCATCCGCGACAACATCCTGAAAACGCTCATGGACATCCGCGGCTCGAAGCGCGTCACCGATGAAAACGCCGAGGAGAAGTACAACGCCCTGGAGCGCTTCAGCCGGGACCTCACGCGGCTCGCGCGGCAGAACAAGCTCGATCCCGTGATAGGGCGCGACGAGGAGATACGCCGCGTCATGCAGGTCCTCACCCGCCGCACGAAGAACAATCCCGTCCTCATAGGCGAGCCCGGCGTGGGCAAGACCGCGATCGTCGAGGGGCTCGCGCGCCGTATCATCGAGGGGGACGTGCCCGAAAACTTGAAGAACAAGCGACTGGTCGCGCTCGACATGGGCGCGCTCATCGCGGGGGCCAAGTATCGCGGCGAGTTCGAGGAACGATTAAAAGCGGTCATCCAGGAGATCGAGGAGTCCGAGGGAGAGGTGATTCTCTTCATAGACGAATTGCACACCCTGGTGGGCGCGGGCGCCGCCGAGGGATCAATGGACGCGTCCAACATGCTCAAGCCCGCACTCGCGCGGGGAGAGCTACGCTGCATCGGCGCGACCACGCTGAACGAGTACCAGAAGTATATCGAAAAGGATAAGGCCCTGGAGCGGCGCTTCCAGCCCGTCTTCACCAGCGAGCCGAGCGTCGAGGACACGATCGCGATCCTGCGCGGGCTCAAGGAAAAGTACGAGGTGCACCACGGCGTGAGGATATCGGATTCGGCGGTCGTCGCGGCGGCGGTATTATCGGACCGCTACATCACGAACCGCTTCCTGCCGGACAAGGCCGTGGATCTTATAGACGAGTCCGCCTCCAGGATCAAGATGGAGATCGATTCCATGCCCACGGAGATCGACGAGTACGAACGCAAAACGCGCCAGCTCACGATCGAGCGCGAGGCGGTGAAGAAGGAAAAAGATAAGGCGTCCAAGGAAAGGCTCGCGAAGATCGAGGAGGAGCTCGCGAACCTGAACGAGAAGAAGAACGTACTCGTGGGCCAGTGGAAACGCGAGAAGGAGATCATCACCTCCATACGCGCCATCAAGGAAAACATCGAGCTCATGCGCAGCGAGGAGGCCCGCGCCGAGCGCGAGGGGGACCTCAACCGCGTCGCCGAGATCCGCTACGGCAAGATCACCGAGCTCGAAAAGAAGCTCGCGGAAATGAACGCGAAGCTGGGGACCATCCAGAAGGACAAAAGCCTTCTAAAAGAGGAAGTAACCGAACAGGAAATCGCGGAGGTCGTGGCCCGGTGGACGGGAATCCCGGTTTCCAAAATGCTCGAGGGCGAGAAGGAAAAGCTCCTTTCCATGGAACGCATCATCGAAGACCGAATCGTGGGACAGAACGAGGCGATCGTCGCGATATCGGACGCGGTGCGCCGCTCACGGTCCGGCATACAGGATCCCAACCGTCCCGTGGGGACGTTCGTGTTCCTGGGGCCCACGGGCGTGGGAAAAACCGAGACCGCGAAGGCCGTGGCCGCATTCTTATTCAACGACGAGAAAGCGATCGTACGCATCGACATGTCGGAATACATGGAGAAACACGCGGTCGCCCGGCTCATAGGCGCGCCCCCCGGCTACGTGGGCTACGAAGAAGGGGGACAGCTTACCGAGGCGGTGCGCAGGCGTCCCTACGCCGTCGTGCTTATCGACGAGATCGAAAAGGCGCACCACGACGTGTTCAATATATTCCTGCAAATCCTTGACGAAGGAAGGCTCACGGACGCCAAGGGGCGCACCGTGGATTTCAGGAACACGCTCATCATCATGACCTCGAATATCGGCACGGCCTATATCGCTGATGCGTCCATCCCTATGGAGGAGCGGCGCAGGGGCGTGGAACAGGAACTCAAGATGAACTTCAAGCCCGAGTTTCTGAACCGGCTGGACGAGATCATCATCTTCAACCCGCTCTCGCGCGATAATATCCGGGACATCGTGAAGATCCAACTGAGCGACCTCGCCCGGCGCCTAAAGGAGCGCGGCATCCACCTGGAGCTTTCGAAGAAGGCGCTCGAATTCCTGGTGCAGGAAGGGTTTGACCCGCAGTTCGGGGCGCGGCCGCTCAAGCGCGCGGTTCAAAGACATATCCTGAACCCGCTTTCGGTGAAACTCCTGGGGGGAGAGGTTGCAACCGAGCAGGTGGTGAAGATCGACAGCGACGGGAAATCGATTATTTTGAAGTGATGGTGCTGATACGGCCCCCGGGGTATTCCGGGGGCCGGTCTGTGTTGAATGCATGAATAACTATTCTGCTTTAACCGCATATGCCTTCCGGATAAAGACAAAAATATTTTCTGTTTCATCACTCACCTCCGTAATAAGGGCATATCTGTCAACGGAGGCAAAATATGGGAATCGATACCAGTATCAACACCACGCGTGCCACTCGCGAGACCCTGCTCGATGCATCCATACAAACCGGCAAATCCCAGTGTTGGATCATTATTTTTCTAATGAAGCAGATGATGAAAAACCACCAGAAGCTGGGAAGGGCTAATCGGGGCGTAGAGCGCCAGGAAGTCGATGAAAATGAGGATTGGAAGGCGCTGCATATCTGCGTGTGCCCCAGGGACCATGACCTCTTTATGGATATGAAAAAATTTTTCAAACGCACCGTCTCCCTGCTGGTGGCGATGGCTGTCGGAGAATTGCTTGAGGGGCTGGTGCGCCGGATTTTGGCGAGAAAATTTGACGCGTACACAGATAATTATTCATTCAATAACTATTTCATCATTCTCCAGCCCTTGGACGGAGCCCTTTGCTGGAAAATATTCTGGGGAAAACCAATCGACTCCTCGCTTCTCTCACCACCCTGACGCTTGTTTTCATCCGTCCCCCTTAGTACGTTAGAGGTAATCTCAAACGTACAAGGAGGACGCTATGCCGGGACAGAAATTGCGCGCATTCCTGGACCAGAACAGCATCAAGTACGTGAGCATCATGCATTCGCCGGCCTACACCGCCCAGGGGATAGCGCATTCAGCGCACATCCCCGGGAAGGAGCTCGCCAAATCCGTGATCGTGAAGATCAACGGGAAGCTCGCCATGGCGGTCGTGCCCGCAAGCCATAAACTGAGCCTCGAGAGCCTCCGCCAGGCTGTTTCTACGAAAAATGTCGAGCTTTGCCGTGAGGAGGAATTCAAAGAGGTCTTCCCGGACTGCGAGCTCGGCGCGATGCCCCCGTTCGGCAACCTCTACGGGCTGGAGGTGTACGCCTCCCGCGAGCTTGCAAAGGACAAGGAGATCGCGTTCAACGCGGGGTCCCACAGCGAGCTTATCAGGATGGACTACACCGATTTCGAGCGCCTGACGAAGCCCACAGTTTTGGACATTACTGTGCTGAATTCATGACCGATAGCCCTCGGTAATGCGCATTTCCTACCCGGAATTATTAAAATCAGGGGGCTGATACAATTTACGTTGTTCAACCATGCGCCAATATGAGCATGCTCGCGCACTAAAATCACCATGAGCATGAATACTTATTCAGGCTCCCTTGCCGAACCCGGTAAATTCTCCCCGGTTGTCTTGCTTTAACCGGGTTTGCACCACCCACGACACCGCCCTGAACGCCCGCCCGGTCTAAAATTTATTGCCTTTTTTGCAACAGGGGAATATACTAAGATAATAGTCAGGAACATTGCCTTCGGGCGATGATTGAAGGAGGAGATATGAGAAAGATTTGTTTATTTGCTTTAGTATTAGGAATGATTGTGGGAATTGCACCCACACTGAATGCTGCGGTGATTTCCGGAACAGAACCAAAAATTTCAGGGACGGCCTTTGATGCCACCATAAATGGTTTTATAAACTCCGCGTTTACTAGTGCGATTGCCAGTGCGAACACGACCCTTGCAAAATACGATAAGCAAAACGACCTCGCGACCGGATTTGCGAACGCGAATATCTACTCTGCGCATGCGGGCACTTTGCAGGGATATCAGAACTACGACTTGTTCGCAATCTCAACTGGTGTAATGCTTGGCGCCCAAGCCCCAAGCGTAGATCCCTCCTACTATGATAAAATCGGACAAGAACTGGAAAAGAAAGGAGACTTGTATGCGGGACTGAGCGCGGGTATCTCCTTTGTCAACGTTGGTATCAATGCAAAATTCATCATGGACGATCTTTATCTGAACTTCAAATTTGGTAAGGTTTCCTGGAAACCCGTTGAAGAATTGGATGTTAATAATACCCTGATAGGAATTGGTGCCAACTACGCGCTTATTCGCGAGCATGGTATGGGCTGGGGATTTCTCAAATGGAGAGGGCTCTCCCTGGGGACGGGTCTAATATATCATAAGAGCGAAATAGTGTATGATGCGAAAATCGATACCCAAACACAACACTTTAACACAGGAGATATGGGCGGAGGTTTATATTTCCAAGGTGATGTCGTGGTGGACCCCACAGTCGCCATCGGTGTTACTACCTATTCTTATACGATTCCCGTCGACGTGGTAACATCTGTTCAATTATTATGGCTCCTAAACCTGACCTTGGGTGCAGGCGTTGACTTCAGCTATGGCAAAGCGGATATCGTTTTAAAATCGGCGGGTGATGTCGCGGTTGAAAATACGGACACGAACATCCCAGGTGCTTACACCTTTTTACCGGGGAAGGTATCCATCGATGGATCAACACTAGGCGAAAGACCTTATTTTATTCGACCAAAAATCATGGCCGGATTAGGACTTAATATTTCCGTTGTAAAAATCGATCTACAGGTAATTTATTACACGATGTCCGGAGCCGCCGTTGGCCTCACCGCTGGCATAGTCTGGTAAACTCTCCAATAAATTATACTCACGCTGGGCCGCCCTCAAGGCGGCCCTTCTCATTTCCGCATACTCCCGGCAAACCATACTTTACAGGCATGTTCGCGCATCAAACCCCATCCCCCTTCGCCGATTCACAGATTTCACCGAAAACCGAAACGCCGATACGTCCGGCGATGAAGGCGCGGATACGTATCCGTGCCTTCATCGCCGGACGCGCCTTTATTTTTCCCGCTCGACATTAACCAACTGGTATATTATACTGGTTTACATGAAAGTGAAAGAAAAATCCGTCGGCTCCTTCGAGGCCAAGACCTGCCTCGCCGCGCTTCTCGAGGAGGCGGCGGGGGGCGCCTCGGTGACCATTACCAGGCGCGGGACGCCCGTGGCGCGCATCGTTCCCTTCGCGGAGAAGGGCGAATCGGCGCGCCGCGACGCCGTCCAAAGGCTCGCGGAAATCCGCGCCACGGTGCGCGGCGACGGTTCCATCCGTGAGCTTATCGGCGAGGGGAGAAAGCGGTGACCGCCTGGGTGACGGATTGCTCGTTCACCTCCGCGCTTTTCCTTCCCGACGAAAAGTCCGTGCTGGTATCGGAATTTTTCAAGTCGCTGGGACCGCGTGACCGCGTAGTCGTACCCGCGCTCTGGTGGTACGAAACCGCCAATGTGATCGCGACCGCCGTGCGCAGAAAACGCATCAGCCACGCGGACGCGGCGGGCGTGATCTCATTGCTGGGCGAGCTTGGAATGGGAGATGAAAATATCTGCGGGCCGGATTACCTCACAGGCCTGTTCGACCTTGCGCAGTTGTACGGGCTTTCGGCGTACGACGCGGCATACCTGGAATGCGCGCTCAGAAACAGGGCTGCCCTGGCAACTCTTGACGACGACCTCGCCGCGGCCGCGGGACAGGCGGGTGTGAAACTTCACCGGGCATAAAGCCCGTGTGTTCGGGCTTATTTCCCCGTGAAATTGGGCTTCCGCTTCTCCATCTTCGCGGTCATCGCCTCGAAGAGGTCGTTCGAGGGAATGATGTTCGCGCTTATCGATGCCACGTACTTGAGGGCCTCGTCCACGCTCTTGCCTATCCCGTAGTTCAGCACGTCCTTGGAGGCCTGCACCGCGAGCGGCGAGTTCGCGGCGATCTCCATCGCCATCGCCTCCGCGCCGGCCATGAGCGCCTCCTGCGTGTCGAACACCTCGTTCACGAGGAGCACCTCCTTCGCGCGCTTCGCGTCGATATTCTTCGCCGTGTAGGCGAGCTCGCGCGCGACGCCCTGTCCCACGATGTGCGGGATGCGCTGCAGCACGCCCACGTCCGCGACGAAGCCCACGGCCGCCTCGCGCAGCGAGAAGCTCGCGTCCGCCGTGCACAGCCGGATATCGCACGCGGTCGCCATATCCAGCCCCGCGCCTATGCAGTAGCCATGTATCGCCGCGATCACGGGCTTGCGGCATTTCTCGATGCAGGTCATGGTCTCCTGCAGCATGTATATCTTGGGGATGAATTTCCACTTGGTCGCGCCCAGTTGGTCCCGGCTCCCCACCTCGGGGATCACGCCCGCCATGCCCATCATGTCGATCCCGGCGGAAAAATGCTTCCCCTTCCCCGCGACGATCACCACCTTGATCTCATCGTCCGCGTCCAGGTCGGCGAAAATGGGCGGGGTTTCCGTCCAGGCGGGTTCGTGCATCGCGTTGAACTTGTCGGGGCGGTTCAGGTATACCCAGGCGATGGGCGGTTTTTTCTCGACGATGTAGAACTGGTAGCCGGACATAGGTTCCTCCCGTGATCCGTGATTTACCGGCAATCTTCCCGCGCGTGCCGCATTTTTCAATACAAATTTGCCGCGTTTTTGGTGTTGACTGTGCTTCCGGTTCCTGATTAAATCATGAAGGCGAATCGGCCCCCCACTATTTTTCGGGTCCGATACTGCCACGCCGCGTGGGGACGCGGGAAGCCGCGCGACGGGACGCATCCCCGTCCGTACGCCGCGAAAAGTCCCCGACCGATATCACCTGGAGGAGTCATGGAAAACCTGTTCGTAGCCAAGGGCGACAAGGAAATCGAGCTGCTCGCGAAAATGGCGAACCGCCACGGGCTCATCGCGGGCGCGACCGGCACCGGCAAAACGGTGACGCTGCAGAAGATCGCCGAAAGCTTCAGCGCGATAGGCGTCCCCGTCTTCATGGCCGACGTCAAGGGAGACCTCTCCGGCATCGCCAACCCCGGGAAGGAAAACGACAGGATCAAGGCGCGTATAAAAGAAATGAAACTCCCGGCGTTCAAGGGCGAGGGCTGCCCTGTCGCCTTCTGAGACGTCTTCGGAAAGGACGGGCATCCCGTGCGCACCACGATCTCCGAGATGGGGCCCGTGCTGCTTTCGCGCCTCCTCGACCTGAACGAAACCCAGAGCGGCGTCCTCTCGCTCGTCTTCAAGGTTGCCGACGACAACGGCCTCCTGCTCCTTGATATGAAGGACCTGCGCGCCATGCTCAAGCACGTGGGCGACAACGCCGAGCAGTTCACCACCGAGTACGGCAAGGTGAGCTCCGCGAGCATCGGCACCATCCAGCGGGGGCTCCTCGCGCTCGAGGAGCAGGGTGCGGACCAGTTTTTCGGCGAACCGGCGCTGTCCATCGAGGACCTCATGCTCACGGTGAAGGGCAAGGGCGTCATCAACATACTCGCCTCGGACAAGCTCATCCAGTCGCCCAAGGTATACGCGACCTTCCTGCTGTGGCTTCTCAGCGAGCTCTTCGAAACCCTTCCCGAGGCCGGGGACCTGGACAAGCCCAAGCTCGTCTTCTTCTTCGACGAGGCCCATCTCCTGTTCAACGACGCGCCCAAGGCGCTCATGGAAAAGGTGGAACAGGTGGTGCGGCTCATCCGCTCCAAGGGCGTGGGCGTCTACTTCGTGAGCCAGAACCCGCTCGACATCCCGGAGATGATCCTGGGACAGCTCGGCAACCGCGTGCAGCACGCGCTGCGCGCGTTTACCCCCAAGGACCAGAAGGCCGTGAAGTCCGCCGCCCAGACGTTCCGGGCGAACCCCAAGATCAAGATCGAGACCGCGATCACGGAACTGGGCGTGGGCGAGGCGCTTGTCTCCTTCCTGGACGAGAAAGGCACGCCCTCGGTCGTCGAGCGCGCGTTCATATGCCCGCCCTCGAGCCAGATAGGTCCCCTCACCGCCGACGAGCGCAAGGCCGCCATGAAATCGTCCTCCGTTGCGGGAAAATATGACGAGCCCGTAGACCGCGAGTCCGCCTTCGAAAAGCTCAAGGGCCGCGCCGACAAGGCGTCGGAGGATGCCGAAAAAGAAGAGACGAAAAAATCCGGCGGGAAGAAGCCGGCGGGAAGGCGCGGCGACTCGGTGGGCGAGACGGTGGTCAAAAGCCTCGCGCGCGCCGCGGGAAGCCAGATCGGCCGCCAGCTCGTGCGCGGGGTGCTGGGTTCGCTCCTGGGAAAACGCTGGTAATTACTGTTCCAGGACCACCGGCGGGCTTCCGTCCCAGTCGAACGCGCGGCCCAGCGGGTGGTTCACGTCCAGGCCCTGCACGAACTGGTGCTTTTCATGATCGCGCACGCGCATCTTCATCACGTTCGAGCCCCGCTCGAAAATGAGGATGCGCGAATCGATCGTGTCCAGGAAAAAGTCCTTCTTTATCGAGGCGACGTCCATGAACAGCGTGCCGTTCAATTCCGGTACCGCGTTCGTCCTCCCCGGCACGTAGTAGGGCATGTGCGTATGCCCGGATATCCAGACGTCCACCCGGTACTTCTTCAATACCTCCGCGAACCGCTCGCCGTCCTTGATTATCATCGTGTAGATGGATGACGCCGCAAGGTTGCTTTCTTTCAAGTGGGCGTGCGTTACGGTTATGAGTATGCGGTCCTGGTTGTTCACCACCAGGTTTTTCCACCATTCAAAGGTGAGAGGGGAAATATCCGTATCGGGGCTGTTCTGTTCGTCCGACATGAGCACGATCAGGATATTGCCCACCGTGACCGCGTAATGCAGGGGGCGCGTGAAGTATTTCTGGAAGGTGGGGAAATCCTTGGCGTCATGGTTGCCCGCGATCTCGAACCAGTAGGGGACTCGGGCCCCCTCGCGCGTTTTCAGGAACCATTCATAATCCTGCGGGCTCTTCGAAAACTGTACGATATCGCCCGCGACGATCGCCATGGTCACGCCGGTAAGGTGGCGTGCCATGTCCTTCACCGCGGTCTCGTAGTGCCAGTACTGGGAGGGGGTGTGCGGTTGGATATCCGAATGCACCCACATGACAAGGGTGCTTTCGGTGCCGGAAAAATTCTTCCCGGGGAGTAACCGTGATTTATCGCATGCCGTGAAAACGCAGGCGACGGCCAGCAGGACGAGGAGCGCGCGCCTAAAATTCGTCGTTATTGGGAACACGTACCAGCTCCCATTTTTTCGCCTCCAGGGTAAGCGGAACATGATAATAATTGAATATAGACTGGAAGGTGGAAGAAGTGTATCCTGTCGGTAGCAAATCCCCGAATGCGATGGAATAATTCACCGAGAGTCCCAGGTAGAGGTTCTGAGTATTGCTCTTGTAATAATTGTTATAATAGCCGCGCGCATAGTATCCCAGGTCGACATTGAGGTAGCGCAGCGGGGTGCGCGACAGGTAAGGAATACCCCCCAGCTTGGTGGCCAGCAGGATTTTTTGCCCGCTGTAGTCCGTGAAAACATCTGAATTCTGGGTGAACGGCTCGAAATTTTTCCTGAACTTCTTTGAGGGGATCCATTCGCACTGCAGGGCGAACATGCGGTCCAGTACCGGAAACTGGTCGAGCAGGAAACCTGCGAGGATACCGACATTGTTACCCACCACATCCCAGGGATCAAATCCATACGCGGTCGACAATCCGTCACCGAATTCGAGTATCAGAGTGACGACTTCGGCATACGCCGCGCCCATAAGGTTCGCTTTCAGCCTGGAATCACCCGATGCCCGGAAAAGAAACGTGGCTGCGCGCTTCGCCGTATACGCGCCAAACATGTGCCCGAGCTTGTCGGAACCGCCATCCAGCGCATCGGCCCCCCATACGTCGGTGGGATGGACTTTAAATGAGTGCCCGGAAAACCATCCCCATTCAACAAGGCCCCACACGGTCACGAAGGCGGGGCCGAAAATATACATGGATGTCCTTACGGTTGTCTGGTTTTTCTCGTCGAAGGTAAAGGTGTCATAAAGGTTAATGGGAGTCAGCACGGTCGGCTCCCAGCGCGATACGGGCTCTTCCCTGGCCGGCTCGGTTTTCTCCTGAGCGAACGCCGAATTTGCAATCATGATAAGAATTACTAAGGTAACGATTCTCAGGATTTTACTTTTTTTCATGGCGTGACCCGATTGTAATATTCAAACAGCTGTTTCGCCCCTACTACGCATTGTATTAATTCGATGTCAAGCATATATCGACGACAAAATGTATGAATTTGACAATGATACTTTATCTGAAGAATATTAAATGAATTCATGGAATTTGTCTACTTTTTACGGAGATTTCGGAAAAAATCCGAGAGCATTCTTATGGACTCGTCCCGCAGCAGCCCGAACTCGATTTCCGGGACATGGTTGAGACGCTCGTTTCCGCACACCGAAAGCACCGTGCCGCACGCGCCGTATTTCGCATCCTCAGCCGCGATCACCACCCTCGCGATACGGGCATGCACCATAGCCCCCGCGCACATGGAACACGGCTCCTTGGTCACGTAGAGTACGCAGTCCACCAGGCGCTCATTCCCCAACACCCTGGCCGCCGATTGAATCGCGTTCAGTTCGGCGTGTCCCGCGGGATTGTTGCGCGCCCTGTTGTCATTGCGCCCCCGGGCGATCGGCTCGCCTCCCCGTACGACGACGGCCCCTACGGGGATTTCCCCCGCATCCGCGGCGGCCATGGCCTCTTCGAGCGCCATCCGCATGAAATATGTATCGTCCTTATCCATGGGAAAAAGTAAAAGGCGCGGAAACTGGTCCACGCCTTTATGGGTGATGCGCGTCTAAGAGGATTCGAACCTCTGACCTACGGATTCGTAGTCCGGCGCTCTATCCAGCTGAGCTATAGACGCGTGGTTAGAATTCTATGATACCGGTATATTTTCCCAGCACGGGGATTTCAAGGTTTTTTTCACGGTATGCCTCCCGCATGCCCCAGGCACACATCGTGAAATAGGCAAGGTGGAGCAGATAGATCACGAGTACAAGAAAAAAGCTTACCGGCCTCCAATCGCGCGGAACGAAGAGCAGGTTCAGGAAAAAGACCGCGAGCTCGACGCCAGCGAACGCGACCGCCGCGGTGAAGCCGTTCCTGCCGTGCGCCTCGCAGAAACGATGCCCGCGCTTAAGGTACAGGGGCAGCAGCCATCCCACGTAGGGTATGTATGCCGCGGCCGCGTAATATCGGGCATATTCCTCTATTCCGGGCGAGCGCCTGACCAGCTCGATTTTTTCCCGGACTACCGGCTCGTAGCTCCTCAGGTTAAGGATAAAATCCTTTGCCTTTAAAGCCCATGTGCGCGCCAGCGCGGCGTAAATCCTGACTTTTTCTGTAAGTGTCACCGCATCATCCTTATTCGGAGAGAGAGGGATTCGAACCCTCGGTACCGTAATTGGTACAACGGTTTAGCAAACCGTCCCCTTCGGCCACTCGGGCATCTCTCCTCGGTAGTACTGGTATTCTGTGCAATCCCTGATGAATCGGAGGGTGAGGGATTCGAACCCCCGGAGCTCATCACTCAACGGTTTTCAAGACCGCCTCTATAGACCACTCAGACAACCCTCCGCAGGGTAATTTATGAGGGGGCGATATTCTGTCAAATAGAATTTATAGGACCCTATTTGACGATCTCGGTGCCCACGCCGGCGTCCGTGAAAATCTCGAGGAGCACCGCGTGCTCGACCCTGCCGTCCACGATATGCGTCTTGTGGACACCCCCCGCCAGCGCGTCCAGGCAGCAGTTCACCTTGGGGATCATCCCCCCGGTGATGTCGCCCCGGCTAATCAGCCCCTGAATTTCCCCCATCCTGAGCGTCGATGCCAGCCGGCCGCCTATCTTCACCCCTTCGACGTCCGTGAGCAGGATGAATTTCTCGGCGCTCAGCGCCTCCGCTATTTTCCCCGCCGCGATGTCGGCGTTGATATTATAGGTCGCCCCGTCAGCACCGAAGCCTATGGGCGCGATGACGGGAATGAAGCGATCCCTGTCGAGCGTCTCGATAATCGCAGGGTTGACGGTCTGCACGGTGCCTACCTGTCCTATATCGTGCCTGGCGCCGCCCTCCTCGTGATACATTTTTTCCGCCACGAGGAGACCCCCGTCTTTTCCGGACAGACCCACCGCTTTTCCGCCCGCCATATTGATATTGTGGACGATTTCCTTATTGACCTTGCCCACGAGCACCATTTCGACCACGTCCATGGTCTCGCCGTCCGTAACCCTGAGTCCCGCGACGAATTCGCTTTTTTTCCCGATCTGCTTGAGGAGGGTGCCTATCTGCGGCCCGCCCCCATGTACGATAACCGGGTTTATGCCTACGTATTTCAGCAGCACCATGTCGCCGGCAAACGAGCGCCTGAGCGCCTCGTCCTCCATGGCGTGCCCCCCGTACTTGATGACAATGGTTTTCCCGTAGAACTGCCGGATATACGGGAATGACTCGGTGAGGGTCTTCACTTTTTCGATGTATTTCTGCATGCGCAACCCTGCCGGATTTTGATAATTCGCCGATTAAAGAAAACGCGCCGCCGGATTCTGTCAATACTATTAAGCGTTCCCATCGCGCGGAGATACCGTGCGAAATTATGGGGGACCGGTTTATCGCTTTTCAGAGAACGCAGCCAGGGCAAGCGAATCGGTGTCGTAGATACCAAAAAAATTCTGCAGGCTGCACAGCGTTATGATCTTCTCGGCCTCGATGCTCAGCTCGGAAAGCTTCAATTCGCCCTTGCTCCCCTCCAGCAGCTTGCGCACGTTGATGAGCGCTCCCAGTCCCGCGCTGGCGATATAGTCCACGGAGCTCATGTTGCAGATAATCTTGACGAATCCCGCCTGCATCTCCTGCATGAGTATCTCCCTGAGCTGGGGCGCGGTTTCCAGGTCAAGGTCGCCATCGAGTCTGAGAATGCTCACATCCCCGCGCCGGGACGATTTAAATTTAATTTCCATTCCTTTTCTCTCTGTGTATACTCGTATAATTCATTGTTTTTCAGGCCTCGTCAAATTATTTTTCATTTTTATTTCGCGCGCGTCTGGTCCGCCCCTTCCCCCGCCCACGCTCGAAGTCGATTTCAGTGCCGGATGATCCCCTTCAGGGGCACTCATTCGAGGTACACCCTCTCCTCGTTCGGAACCGAAAGATTTTCAGGGATATCATCAGGTTCGACCGCAAGGAGCGGTGAAATTTCGACCAGCTTGACCGCCGGCGGCAGGGCTATGCCGCGATGGGCCAGCCACCGCATGCATTGCCCCGTCATGAGCGCGCGGGCGGACTCCGCCGAATCCACCCCCGACGGATTTTTGACCGGCGCGAACTCATCCTCCCGCAGGGTTTCAAGGACAAGATTGCGCGGGGTCAGCGGGAGGGCGTCGAAAACGAACTTCTCGAACTTGAACCCATCGATGTCGGCGGCGCCTTTCCCGGTGTACGACCGGATTTTTTTCCTGGCCACATGAAACGGCAGGGACAGGGACGACCCGCCCGTGATCGATCCGATAAACCGGGTTCCAAAGAGATGTATCGCGATACTCCCCATGCAGTACCGCAGTGCGCCCTTCCCGTCCCGCGCTTCTTGCAGTTCCGCGGGAAGGTCCGAGTATTCAACCACCCCGGTAGTCCCGTCCTCGAATTTTACGAACACCCCTATCTTTTCGCCGGGATACGCCTTCATGAGGCCTTTGCTGGAAATATCGGCCCCCCGCAATTCGTGAAACCCGATAAACACGGGATCAAGTATCCGCACCAGGGGGTTATCCACCTGGAAATACGAGATAGTTTCTACGCCCCTGCGCTCCATCTCGGCCAGGGCGCCCGATCGCGCGAGCGCCGTAAGGCTGCCCCCGTGACCGTCCGGGTTCCTGAAAATCCTTCCGGGCCCCTCGAGGATAAGACGTCCCTCCGTATCCATGGAAGGGATCATGCTCTGCGGGAAAATGATGACGTCGCGTTCGTCGAGCCCGAAATACCCGTGATCGCGCAGATAGGCGGCCGTGTCCTCGTGGTTCGCCTCGGAGGTCATGATGAGCCAGGGCACCCGGGCCCCGTACTTGCGCGAATATTTTAAAATCTTCTCCGCGTGGATCTGGAAGAGCGACTTGCCCGAGACCGGCCCGACACCGAACATGCCCTTGGGGCCTTCAAAACCGAGCCTGCTGCCCTGTCCCCCGGCTACCAGGAACGCGGCCACCCTGCCGGATCGTATCGCCTCCTCGCCGCGCACCCTGGCGCGCTCCCATTCGGCCTTTGCCCCGTCATCCGCCGGCAGGGGGATATATTCGGCGGGGTCATAGCGCATCGGCGCGAGCGATTCCCCCGACGCCAGCGCGTGCAGCTTTTTCAACAATTCGAAATCAAGGGATTCAATTTCTTTCAGCAAGCCATGTCTGGCGCCTTCGTCCAGCCGGTCCCAGAAATCGAAGAGGTGTCCCTGGCCGTTATCATAGGCCCTGCGAATCACCTCGTCATAACCCTTGAAAGTAATCATCGCCCCCCCTTGAAAATGCGGTATCCCCTGCCTATCTCCATCCCACGCCCTTGACAAGCCTTTTCCGGGCGCGGGCGTGTCTAAAAATGTTTGAGTATATCGTGCACACCATGTATTGTTATTACATAAGGCCTGTCGGATTCCGGCCGGCCGAATAATGGTGCGTTCACCTGCACGTGTGCCGGAAAATCCGGGGGGGTCCGATAAATCGGGCCGGCCGGTGAGTTCTCTTCCCGCACGTCCAGGGTGGTCCGGTATCAAACCCGCTTCCCCGCGGCCGATGCCCGGAAACGGCGCCGATACGCGCATCAACATCAGGTATTGCGGAGGTACCTCTATGAAAAGCACATGCGACGACCTTGCCGCTATTTACCGGGCGGGGATCGATGCCGTGAGTCCGCATACCGCGGTACTCAATGGACTCAAATTGAAGGGAAATATGCTGATCGTACCACATGACGGCGGGACGGCGGCTGAATTCAATCTCTCCCAATATAAGAATATAATCGTCGTGGGAGGCGGAAAAGGGACAGCGCCCATGGCACGGGCGGTCGAGGACCTCCTTGGCGACAGGATTTCCGCGGGATGCGTCTCCCTGAAATACGGGTACGTTGAGCCGCTTCGTAAGATTGAGGTTATCGAGGCCTCTCATCCCCTGCCCGACGCCCAGGGCTTGAAAGCCGCAGGCACGATCCTCGACCTTATATCGAAGGCCGGTGAGCGGGACCTGGTTATCTCGCTCATCAGCGGCGGCGGATCGGCGCTCCTGCCGCTTCCCGCCGCATCGATCCCCCTCGATGACAAGATTGCCGCGACCAACCTTTTGCTGCGCAGCGGGGCGAACATCCACGAGATGAACGCGGTACGCAAGCACCTCTCGCTCGTAAAAGGGGGGAACCTTGCAAAGGCCGCCTACCCGGCGACCGTGATCAATCTCATGATATCGGACGTGTCCGGGGACGATATGGACGTTATCGCCTCGGGACCCTTCGTCCCCGACAAATCGACGTACGGGGACGCCCTTGGGGTGCTGGAGAAATATACGCTCGGCGGGCAGGTACCCGCATCGGTACGCGCGCACCTGGACCGGGGCGCGGCGGGAGAAATGGAGGAGACCCCCAAGCCCGGAAGCCCGGTATTCGGGCGCGTGACCAATCTCATCATTGCCTCGAATATAATCGCGCTCAAGGCGGGGGCCGCCGTCGCGAGAAAGCTTGGCTACAACACGGTGATACTCTCCTCGGTGATAGAAGGCGAAACAAGGGAGGTGGCGCGCATGCATACCGCGATCGCGCGGGAAGCGCTGCTTTCCGGAAACCCGGTCCGCCTGCCGGCCTGTATTATCAGCGGGGGGGAAGCCACGGTAACCGTAACCGGCAGCGGGCTGGGCGGAAGGAACATGGAGTTCGCGCTCCAATGTGCGCTCCTCCTGGAGGGAAGGGAGGGCATTCTCGCCGCGAGCATAGGTACGGACGGAAGCGACGGACCCACGGATGCCGCCGGCGCCTGGGCGGACGGCACGACCTGCGCACGGGCGCGCGCGAGGGGTGTTTCGGTTAACGATTATGTCGCCAACAACGACTCGTACAGGTTTTTCAAGGAGATCGGCGACCTGATCGTCACCGGTCCCACCAATACCAACGTTATGGACATGCGCATTATGCTGGTCCGGTGAAGGGCCAATACTAATGCCCCGTTTAGCGATATTGTATATGTAAATATTAAGATAAAAATTCCGGTTAAAATTTTTTTATTTTACAAAAAAAATGTTGCTTATAATAAAATTATACATTAAAATCATTTTAAGTCGGCATCATGCAGCATCGGGCAAGGATGCCCTATTATTAAGAAAGTTGCATAACAAAGGAGTCCCCGTATGAAACTCAATGTGTGGATGAAAGCACTCATTCTTTGTATGGCGGTATGTGTAGCTGCTACCACGGGAGTAATGGCCCAGGACGCAAAGGATGCGAAGAAAGATGAAAAGTCGGAATCGGCAGCCAGGGAATACACGCCCGCGACCAAGCCGGATGACAGCTATCTCGCCAAGTTCAACGCCATCGACGTATGTGAAAGGCTGGTGAGGGAAAACCTCGAGGAAATTTACATTCTTAAAGTTATCTCGTCCAACTACAAGGATCAGGGTTGGGACAAGGATTACCAGGGCCTGTACGATGGTTACAAGAAGGGCGTGGGTCTCTTCTACAAGCGCGACGCGATCAATGCCCGCGTGGAACTCGAGGACAACCGTAAAGGCATCCAGGCGCTCTACAAGAAAATATCCGGGTACTACAAGGGCCAGACCGAAAAGCTCCTGAGCGATTGCGCCGACGCCATCCTGAACCTTTCGCTCGACGAGAAGACTAAATCCGATCCCAACAAGAACAAGGTCGTCTTCCAAAACATGATGCGCCTGCGCATCGGGTACGGACAGTTGGACGAGGCCGAGGCCAATCTCATCGAGGGCAATTTCGCGAGCTCGGTATACCATTACCGCGTGGCGAAATCGTACGCTATACGCATAATGGAAGAGCTTGATCCCGAAGCATCGAAGAACAAGTTCGACACCGACAAGGCCGATAACCTTAACCGTATCCTGAATCCCGAAAGCAAGGAAACCGTTAAGAAAGAAACACCCAAATAATCGCCGCTCAAAGGAAATTGTAACGCATGAAAAGGGGGAAGAAATTCCCCCTTTTTCTATCACGCAGACGCACAAAGGCCCGCCCAGGAATGCATGCCGCCATGAAAAAGAGAATTTTCGTCGTCGCAGCCGTCGCGTACACGGCAATCGTAATCGGTATCGCCCTGTCCCGGCTTGGCAACTTCGGGATTCCCGTTTACCGGGTCATGCTCGATCCGGGACATGGAGGCTTCCGCCTGAGCGAAACCGACACCCACGGTGACCGATACGACCGCCTGAGCGG
The DNA here is from genome assembly GCA_004297825.1 of Spirochaetota bacterium. Classification (NCBI taxonomy): domain Bacteria; kingdom Pseudomonadati; phylum Spirochaetota; species Spirochaetota bacterium. The sequence goes on along the minus strand of SCSX01000036.1, from coordinate 18,191 downwards.
GGAGTACCTGGAGCACTACCGGGAAGGCGCCGCCGAGGGAAACCTGGAAGAGCACGCAATAGTATATGCGGTGGCGGAAAAGGTCCGAGACCTGCTCGCCCTGTGCGGCCCGCATGGAGACTTTTCATCGTTCCGCGCAATCCTGGCTCGCTACACCGACGCCGAAACTCCCCGTATTATAATAGAAACGGGCATGAGCCGGCCCGATTCGCGCAACCGGGATGAACTTAGAAAACTGCCCGACCCGAACGCCGCCTTCCGGGAGTTCGACTACCCGGCACCCGACGGCTCCACCAGGCCCGGTCGCATCTCACGGATTAACCAATTCAAGCCCCACCTCGTGGTTTCGCTGCACACGGACAGGTACGGCGGCCAATTCTATATGGGAATGAATCCGGTTATAGTTCCTCCCCCTTCATTCCTTCGCCAGGGGCTTGCCGTGCTCAAGGGGGAGCAGAAATCGAACAAGTTTTTCGTGAACAGCAAATACAAGGACTGGCTCGTCGAAAGCGCGGGCCGTACTGGATACGAATGGTTCCTGAGCGACACCTCGCTTTACTACACATGCTTTCCTCTCAAGGCCGATAAATCGGTCAATAAGGAGGCTTTCCGGGGATACCGTTACAACATGGTAACCTGGGCCTATGCGGACGATGAGGGCTGGGTCGAGACGGCAAAGAAACACCCCGCAAATACGCGCTATGCGGACACCCTGGAGAAGTTCGTTCCCGAGGGAAAATTCTGGGAACGGGAGCAGTCCCGCTTCGAGGATTATCGCCGGGACGACGGGGAGGAGGGACACGGCGGCGACAACCATTTCGCCTCGGCTGAAATCATCCGGTACATGATGTATGCCCTCCGTGCGGGAAAGATCGAACATCCCGATCAAAAACCGGGAAGGCCCTTCTATTCTGTCTGGCAGCTTCCCCTCTCGGTGAACGCCATAAGCGCCTACATCGAGCTGGGCTACCTGCTGAGCCCGCACTACCGCATGCTCTTCACCGAAAAGGTCGATGTACTGGCCGAAGGCATCGCCGTGGGAATATACTCGCTGTTCGCCGGGTTAACGCCCCGGCCGCAGGAGGGCGTGATGCCCAGAGGAAAAAGTATTGACCTGAAAAAATATTCAATCTCTAAATACTCAAGCTATTTCGACATCGTCGCGCCGTAAATCGGCGCGCATCCAATTAATGAAACACTATCGCTACCTGACAATGTGCATGTGCCTTGCGGCGGCCGTTTTTCCGTTCGCCGCCGCGGGCGGAACGCCGGAGCTGAACCGTGCATTCATCGATACCGCCAAGCGCGTGAAGCCCTCCGTGGTGAATATCGTTATTTACCAGACGAGCACGAAAGACGGGGAGCGCGTCTACGCGAAAACCGGGTACGGCTCGGGTACGATAATCACCGAGGACGGCTTCATGGTGACGAACTGCCACGTGGCCCGGAAGGGCGATTTTTACCAGGTGATCATGCACGACGGCACCGAATGCGAGGCCGAACCCTTTTCCGACGGTGCGTACTATATCGCCGACCAGAAGACCGACATCGCCCTCATGAAAATCGGGCCGTTGCCGCATGCGAAGTTCCAGCCCGTCAGCTTCGGCGATTCGTCCCGACTTGAAGAGGGGGAATGGGTCCTGGCCATTGGCAACCCGTACGGCCTGTCCCAGTCGATATCAAGCGGCATAGTATCGTCCAAGGGACGCACCGATATCGGATTCGCCGATATCGAGGATTTCATCCAGACGGACGTCCCGATAAACCCCGGGAACTCGGGCGGTCCCCTCGTCAATCTTTCCGGGGAGCTCGTCGGCATCAATACGGCAATCCGGACCGTGACCGGCGGCTACCAGGGGATCAGCTTCGCCATCCCCTCCAATACCGTGAAAATGATTTCCTACGAGCTCATGCGCTTCGGAAAGATCCGCAGGGGCTGGCTGGGATTTCTAATCCGGGAAAAAAAGATCCTCGCGAAAGGGGAGAAGACCCTGATCGAAGTGATTTCGGTCATCAAGGACTCGCCCGCGCAGACCGCGGGGATTCAGAGGGGTGACATAATCAAGGAGATCGACGGCAAGCGGATTTCCACGCTGGGCGAGCTCGTTTCCGTCGTAGGGAATTATCCCGTGGGAACGAAGCTCAGGGTTGCCATATCCCGCGACGGCCGCCTGTTTGAGTATCAGCTCCTTATGCGCGAAAAATCGGAGCCCGCGGCGTCTCCCCTGGATTCCCGGAGCCTTTTTTCCCTGTATGGGATCGAGATCGACGAGGACGCGCGTCCGGGCTCCGTAGTAATATCGTACCTGTCCCCCATGGGCGCAGGATACCAGTACGGCCTTGTCCGCGGGGATATCATCATTTCCCTTAACGGCGAGCCCGTGCGATCCCGCGGGGAATTCCTCGACGTGTTCAGGAAAAACAAATCACGCATCGCGCGCCTCGAAATTTCCCGCGACTCCCGCACCTATACCATCGGCTTCGCGTCCGAGGCGGAGTGAGCCGCGCCATGCCTGGGAGGTTTGCATCCGCGTTCGCACTCTGGTGTGCGCTGTCGGGCGCCGCTTCCCTGCACCCTTCCTCGGGCGAGATCGCCGCGCCCATACTCGGAAAAGAATTCTATGCCGGCCTCCAGGAAACCCAGCCGATCAAGCGTGATTATTTCCTGGACGCGCGCCTGAACCGCATTATTTCGGGAAAGGGAAGCGTCGTTGCGGTCGAAACCGTGAGCCGCTACAAAAGAAAATACCGGCTTACCCTGGCGGGCCAGGGCTCCGGCCCCGTTTCAATCACGTATCTTGTATTCACCGACCGGGATGAATACCTCAAGATGCTCCACAAGAACGACATTTTCGAATTCAAGGGACAGTTCATCATCTATACGCCGCTCAATTCGCTTCGGGATTCGTACATCTTTGACGTGGTGCTTGAAGACGGGGCAATCGTCGTGGAGTGACGCCGCAGCCTCTACTCCCGGTACACGGTGAATACATAATCGAGAATCGCCCCCCGGACCTTTTCGTGAATCCCCATGTATTCAATCCTGCATTCGGCCTCCCGGCCTTCCCCGTTCCGCGAAATCACGCGCGCGGTGATTTCCAGGCCCGATGGGGTGCCGATAGGCAGGTGGGCGTTCAGGAGATGCCCCACGGGAAGCTCGCCGGAACATGAGAGGACGGCATCCCTGTCCGATATTTCGGTGATCGTTCCGTCGTGCATCACGATCTCTTCGGTGTAAAAGCTCTTTTCCGCGTGGTTGACGCTTATCGGGTAGTACTTGACGGGCAGTGAGACCTTCGCGGTCAGGCACTTTCGCTCTTTGGTCGCCGATACGGTGTCCGCATGGGCGCACAGGAGTATGGGCGCCTTGACGAGAATTTTTCCCTTCACCTGCAGTTTAAACTCGTACGACGCGATATCCTCCCGCCAGAGATACCCGTCCAGGGTATCACCGTCGGCCGCGTGCTCATAGAGATCCTCCGGAACCTGCATCGCCAGGAAGTACTCGTTAACGTCGATTACGGTTACCTTGGCATAGCCGAACCCGCGCTTATAAACGCGAAGTGCCGATTCGATCTTGAGATTTCGTGTGCTTGTTATCGTTTTCATTGTATCGGGATCCCGGCGAACAGTCGCAGACTTTAAATAACTCCGTGTTTTTGTCAAATAACTAATATGAAGACGAGCGTAATTTAACCCTGAAACCTGAACATTCGCTAATTTTTATTAATTATATAAATATTTGTTGATAATTTGAACCCATGTCGGTGATAGTGAAAATCCTTTCTGCCGCACGCCCCTCAGCAGTGCGGCAAAAATTCCAAAGGGAGGAAGTAGACGTGACGAATTATGAATTAATTGTTATCCTGCGCATCAACGACTCACTCGAATCGAACAAGGAAAAAGCGAGATCAATTCTCCAGAAGTACGGGGTGACGTTTAACTCCGAGGATCACTGGGGAACCAGGAGGCTCGCCTACATGATCGACGGGGAAAAGGACGGCTGTTACCTGAATTGGAACATCCAGGCCCCGCCGGACGCGGTGCAGAAGGTCATCACGGAATACCGCCTCAACGGGGACATCCTGCGCTACCTCTTCGTCAAGGTTAAGAAGAAAAAGGTCGCCTAACCCGCGTACGGGGGAAATCTATGGCCAGCGACATCAATAAAGTCATACTCATAGGCCGGTTCGTGAAGGATCCGGAGCTGAAATACACGCAGGGAGGCTCCTCCGTGACCAATTTCAGCATTGCGAACAACCGGAGCTATACCCAGGGCGGCGAGAAAAAGGAGATGGTCTCCTATTTCAATTGCGTCGCCTGGGCCAAACCCGGCGAGCTCATCGCGCAGTACTGCAAGAAAGGGCAGCGCATCGCGGTGGAAGGAAGGCTTCAGCAGCGCTCGTGGGACGACAAGGACGGCAATAAAAGGTCCGCGGTAGAGGTCGTCATCGAGAACTTTCAGTTCCTGTCCGCAAAACCGGGACAGGGCGAAAGCGCCGATCACCACGAACCGCCGCAGGACTTCGGCGCGATGCAGGGCGGCGGCGGAGGCTCATTCTCCGACGACGATATACCATTTTGAAATTTTGAGATTACAGGAGCACGCACATGTCTGATGAAATAAAACAGGAAGCTTCAACCAGTACCGACAGTACCGACGTGGCAGCGCCCGCGACCGAGACACCCACGGCGCCTGCTGCCGCACCGGCGGCTGCACCGGCACCGGAAAGGCACCACGGCCGTGAACATCGTGAAGGCTCTACGTCGGCAGCCCCGGCGGAAGGCGGGAGCGATTACCAGGCCCCCCGGGTCCCCAGGTTTAAGAAAAAGGGATGCCGTTTCTGCCAGAACAAGAGCCTGGTCATCGACTACAAGGTTGTTGAAACCCTCGAAAGGTTTATTACCGACCGCGGGAAGATTCTTCCCCGGCGCATTACCGGTACGTGTGCCAAGCATCAGCGCGCGCTTTCGGAGGCGATCAAGAGGGCGCGAATCGTGGCGCTTCTGCCCTTCATAGTTCAATAACGGCGGTGGCGGTACTTCTCTTCTCCTCGCTCATCGGTCTCGCGTTCATCGCCGGCACGGCTTCCGTTTTTTTCCGATTTGGCTGGAAATCCCTGTCGGCAATTGTCCCGGTGACCGTGGGTATCGCTTTCGCGGCATATGCCTCGAACGGCGGCGGGAGCGCGGAGTACGCGATAATGGTTTTCGCGCCCTCCTTCACCGGGGTGGTCGCGGGATACAGTTTCAGGAACATGAAGTCCCTGCAGTTTTTCGCCATCCTGACCTCCGTGGTCATAGGGTGCGCGCTTACAGGGAATTATTATTACCAGAAGGTGAACGGGGGCGTTGACCTCCTTCAGGATACCAGGCAGCGGGCCGTGGAGTTTTTCTCCCAGGCCCAGATGGATGAACGCGAGCGTGAAGAATCGCTCGCGAAGCTTGACGCCTCGCTCGATCTGTTAAAGGACGTGATGCCGTTCGCGTATTTTCTGAATGCGCTTTCCACGGCCTTAATAGGATACTTTCTCGCGCGGGCGCTCCTGCGGCGCACGGGGGCAGCTGCTCTCGAAGAGTCCCCGGGGTTGGAGCTTTTCCGCCTGCATGACTATCTCATATTCGGACTTATCGGAAGCTGGCTTGCGGTGCTCCTTCTCAATAGGGAGTCGTACCAGGTACCACATATCGCCGGGCTCAATCTGGCGCTTTGCCTGTCGTCGCTGTACCTGCTGCAGGCCGTGGGTATCGCCAAGTTCGTCATGGGCGCCAGGAACGTTCCGCCTTTCGTATTGCCGCTTGCGCTGATCGTGGTGGTGATCCTGGGCGCGGAGTTCATAATGTTCTTTTCCATCGTATTACTGAGTATCGGGGCCCTGGATTTCTGGGCCGATTTTAGAAAGCTTGAAGCAAAGAGCAAAAATTAACAGGGGTACCAGCCATGAAAGTCATTCTTCAGAAAGATATTCCCAGCCTGGGCGAAGCCGGCGACATCAAGGACGTGTCCGAGGGTTACGCCCGCAACTTCCTGCTTCCCAAGAAAATGGTGATCCTCGCCAACGATTCCAGCCAGAAAGCGATCGAGCACCAGAAAAAGCTCATCAAGATAAAGAAGGACAAGCGCAAGAAGCAGAGCGAGAAGCTCGTCGAGGCGCTTACCGCCCTCGAGATCAAGATCGGCGCGCAGGTGGGCGAAGAGGAAAAGCTTTTCGGATCCGTCACCACCATGGACATCGCCAGGAAGCTCAAGGAGCTGGGGCATGTCGTCGACAAGAGAAAGATCCTTCTCGAGGAGCCGATCAGGAAGACCGGCGATTACGAAGTGTCCATCAAGCTTGAAGAGGGCATGATCGCCAAGATCAAGGTTTCGGTCATGAAGGAGTAGGCGATGCCCGTCGAATACCTGCCCCCGCAGGACGCGGAGGCCGAGGCATCGTGCCTTTCCTCGGTGCTCCTCAGCAAGGACGCGCTCATCAAGGTAATAGAAATCCTCCAGCCGGAGGATTTTTATCTTGATGCGCACCGCATCATATTCAAGGCGATTCACGACCTCGAGCGCAAAAACCTGCCCATCGACCTGATCACCGTCAAGCAGCGGCTCCAGGACCAGGGCCAGCTTGAAAAGGTGGGGGGCGACGGCGCGCTGGTGGATCTCTACCGCACCTCGGCCACGTCCGCGAATGCCGAGTACTATGCCAAGCGCATCAAGGAGATGAGCCTCAGGCGAAGGCTCATCGAGGTCTCGCAGGACGTGGTTCAGAAATGCTACGATCCCGCGCGTGATACGTACGAGCTTATGGACGAGGTCGAACGGGACATCTTTCATGTTACCGAGAAACGCATCACGTCCGACTTCAAGTTCATATCGGACATACTCGCGGAGAGCATCCAAACTATCGGGAGGATGTACGAGACCAAGAAGACCGTGACCGGGATGGCTACTGGTCTCACGGGCATCGACGAAATGCTCACCGGCTTCCACGGCTCCGAGCTCTTAATCATCGCCGCGCGCCCCTCCATGGGAAAGACGGCGCTCGCGCTCAACATGGCGCTCAACATCGTCTCGAAGGAGAAGCAGCCGGTGCTCTTTTTCTCGATCGAAATGCCCGCGTCCCAGCTGGGTCTCCGGCTCCTGTGCGTGGACGCGATGATCGATTCCCAGAAGGTCCGCACCGGCGGCATCACCCACGACGAGCTCAAGCGGCTTTACGCGAGCGCGAACCGTCTCGAGAAGACGCCCCTGTTTATCGACGACACCCCGGCCATCAACATATTCGAGCTTCGCGCGAAGGCGAGAAGAATGGCGCAAAAGGAGAAGCTTGGGGCGATATTCGTTGACTACCTTCAGCTCATTTCGAGCACATCGAGGGTCGACCGGCACCTCCAGATCGCCGAGATCTCGCGTTCCCTGAAGCAGATCGCGCGCGAGCTGGATGTCCCGGTCGTGGCGCTCTCCCAGCTCTCGCGGCAGGTCGAGTCGCGCACCGACCAGCGCCCCCAGCTTTCGGATCTGCGCGAATCGGGCGCGATCGAGCAGGACGCCGACGTGGTCATGTTCATCTATCGCGAAGAAAAGGTGAAGAAAGACAGCGAGAAAAAAGGCATCGCCGAGGTAATCATTTCCAAGCAGCGCAACGGCCCCACGGGCACCGTCGAGCTCAAGTTCTGGGAACAGTACACGCGTTTCGGGAACCTGGACAGGGTGCACGCATTCGAAGAGGCGACCGCGGGCGCATGACGGCGCGATCCGAACATGGCAGGGTCATCCGGTTCCTGGAAGGCCTGGGAGGGTACCTTCTTTTTTTCACGGACACCGTGAAGTGGACCTTTCGCCCCCCATTCGACGCGAAAAACGCGATCACCCAGATGGTGGAGATCGGCTACAATTCGATATCGGTCACCACGGTAACGCTTTTTTTCACCGGGATGGTGATGGCGCTCCAGATCGGAAAAGCCATGGACAAAATCCTCACCGGCTCTTCGATATTCATCGGAAGCGCGGTCGCCATTTCCATGTTCAGGGAGCTGTGCCCCGTGATCACCGCGCTCCTGCTTGCCGGCCGGGTGGGTTCGGCCATCGCGGCGGAAATCGGCACGATGAAGGTGACCGAACAGATCGACGCCCTGGTCACCCTTTCGGCCAATCCGGTGCAGTACCTCTCGGTTCCGCGGTTCCTGGCGTGCCTGGTGATGACGCCCATGCTCACCGTGCTCACGGATATCGTGGGGGTCCTCGGGGGAGGGGTTGTCGCCTATTTCGGCCTGGGGATCACGCTCGACAAGTACATCGAAAACATTTTGCAGAACCTGAGCGCGCTGGATTTTCTCACCGGCATATTCAAAAGCGTATTTTTCGGCGTCGAGATAGCCATTATCGCCTGTTACCAGGGATTCAACACGTCCGGCGGCGCCGAGGGCGTGGGGAAATCCACCATACAGGCAGTAGTCAAATCATCGATGGCGGTGCTCATCTCCGACTACTTCCTCACCTACCTGCTGCAGTTCATCGAGTAGACGCGCGCGCCGTTCCGCGGAGGAAATTTCTTGCATTTATCCGCGATTACGTACACATTTGAAAACTAAGGATATTCCCGTCGAAAAAGGAACCGGCCAATGGAAATAAAATCAAGGGTTGTTAAGGATTACCAGGTTTTCGAAATACTCGATGACATTACGAGTGAAAACGTCATGCAGCTCAAGGACATGGTGATCTCCGGGCATGACCCGAAATACAAAAAGGTCGTCCTGAATTTCAAGAACGTCACCTACGTGAACAGCTTCGCGCTGAGCGTTTTAATGAGTATACACAAGGAACTGGAAAAAAAGAATACCACCATATCCATCACCAACGCCGCGCCCAGCATAGTGGCGCTATTAAAAATGACCAAGCTTCACGAGGTGTTCCCCATCCTGGGCGATCTATAGCCGCCCCTAGCGCGACAGTTCCAGCATCCGCTCCAGGCAGCGCACCGCTTTTTCGGCTATATACGCCGGCACGGTGATTACCGGCGTCTCGGTCTCCAGGGCGCGTAAAATCTTGGGAAGCGTGATCTTTTTCATATTGGGGCAGATAAACGATTTCCCCGCCAGGATGTACTCGTTGTCGGGCGCGACGGATTTGAGCTTATAGAGCATTCCTGTCTCGGTCCCCACGATTATCTTTTTCCCGTGCACCGTCTGTACGAATTTCACCATGCCGCCGGTGGAAAGCACCTGGTCGGCCATATCCGCCACCTCCGGCCTGCACTCGGGATGCACCATCACGAGAGCCCCGGGATGCTCCCGTTTCACCGCGGCGAGGTCTTCGGCCGAAAATTTCTCGTGCGTGGGACAGAAGCCCTTCCACGGGATGATCTCCTTTTTCGTGAAGCGCTGCACCCAGCTCCCCAGGTTCTTGTCCGGCACGAAGATGATTTTATCCCCCTCGACGCGGTCCACGATCAGCTGCGCGTTCGCCGAGGTGCAGCACACGTCCGACAGGGCCTTCACCGCGGCGCTCGAATTGATGTAGGTGACGACCGTCGCGTCCGGGCGCTCCGCGCGCATCGCCGCGAGGTCGGCCGGTTCGGCCATGTCCGCCATGGGGCAGCCGGCGTCCGGGTCGGGGAGGAGCACCTTCTTCATGGGCGCGAGCATTGACGCCGATTCCGCCATGAAGTGCACCCCGCAGAAGACGATGATATTTGCGTTGTTGGAGGCGGCGATCCGCGCGAGCTCCAGCGAATCGCCGGTGTGATGGGCGATCGCCTGCACCTCGTCGCGCTGGTAATTGTGCGCGAGTATGATCGCGTTTTTTTCGCGCGCGAGCTCCTTTATCTGCGCCGCGAGCTGTTCGTCCGTCACTTCCCTGGTTTCGATCACGTTAAAAAATCCCCCTTCACGAGCGCGTCGTCCACGGTCATCATTTCCAGCCGGAGCCTTTCCGAGCGCAGCGTTTCGACCCGTTGTTCCATGGCGCGTTACCGGTCTTTCGATTGATAACAAGAATGCAGAATTTTGGCAACAATATAAAGCCCCGTCATTAATTTTGATTGCCTAAATCCGGCGTGCGATAATTCCTACAGGCAGTACAGGGGGGATTAACCAGGATATGCGTATCGCGGTTGCCATGAGCGGCGGCGTGGATTCCTCGGCAGCGGCGGCATTGCTCAGGGAAGCGGGTCACGATGTCTACGGCATCACCGCCAAGATATTGCTCTGCGCCGACATGGACGGGTGCGAGCCCCGCTTCGACGTGTGCTGTTCGCCGGAAAGCATCCGGGACGCGAAGGAGGTCGCGCACCGCCTGGGCTTCCCCCACACGGTGCTCGACGTCGAGGAGGATTTCTCGCGCGAGGTGATCGATCCCTTCTGCACCGAGTACCTTCGCGGCCGGACCCCGAGCCCCTGCATCCACTGCAACGCGCGCATCAAGTTCAAGAGCCTCCTGGAGTTTGCGCGCTCAATAGGCTGCGAGAAGCTCGCGACCGGCCATTACGCGCGCACCGGGATGAGCCCGGAAGGCCGCGCCTTCGTCTCGGCCGGCGCGGACCCTGCAAAGGACCAGTCCTACTTCCTGTTTTCACTGTCCCAGGAAATACTCAAGGACGTGCTGTTCCCCCTGGGGGAGCTTCGCAAGGCCGACATCCGCGCGATCGCGCTCCGACACAATCTCTGCGTCGCCGACAAGCCGGAGAGCCAGGAGATATGCTTCGTGCTGGACAACGATTACCCGCGCTACATAGAACGGCGCACCGGAATCGTCCCCCCTCCCGGCGACATCGTCGATTCCGCCGGAAAGAAAATCGGAACTCACCGCGGCATCCATCGCTATACGATCGGGCAGCGGCGCGGGCTGGGAATATCCTCACCCGAGCCCCTCTACGTGACCGGCATCGACAGCGCGCGCAACATCGTCATCGCGGGTCCCCGGGAGGAACTGAACCGGATCGGCCTGGTCGCCGGGGACGTCTCGCATATGAAGCTAGAATCCCTGGACGGAATCGATGCCTTCGTCAAGACGCGCTCCACCCAGAAGCCCTTTCCCGCACGCCTTACGGAGACGCCCGAGGGAATAAGGGCAGTGTTCATCGAACCGCATACGGGCATCTCGCCCGGGCAGGCCGCGGTATTTTATTCGGCGGAGGGCGACGTGCTGGGCGGGGGCTGGATCCTGAGCGCGTTTTAGCGACGGCGGGCGCCCCCTCCCAACGCGTTTTTGTCGGCGGCTGAAACCGGCATGCCCTTGATCGTTCTCACGATCTTACGCATCGTACTGCATAAAACGATTGAATTCCACAATGCCGCTTGTATCATTTTGCAGGGATTCATGGGGGGCCGATAACGCGTATCGGCCCCCCGCGCCTCTTCTGAAAATAATGCCATGCCGAATGCCATGCCATCACACCGGGAATCGACAGGAGGAAATCAACGATGTATCCACGCCCGCGCCTGGCGCGTCAAATATTCATGCTGTGCATCCTGCTCCCCGCGCTGCCCTGCGGCGCGGTCCGATGCGCCCCGCCGGAGACAGGCGCCATGATCTCGTTCACGGTAGCGGTGGACTCGGGCACGGGCGTTTCCGTGGACGTGTACACGCCCGAACATGCAGGCGCGCTTTTGGGGGACGTGCTCGTTCTGCCGGGGTGGAACCACCCGCGCGCGCGATGGCAGCACGAAACGCGGATACTCGCGCTCGCCCGGGAACGCGGTTTCCGGCTCGTATTCCCGGAAATGGGCAAGACCAACTATGAGTCGCGCTACTTCCCCGAGACCGTGCTGAAATGGGCGCCCGTTCCCGGCGGCGCATGGGTGCGCGACGCGCTCATCCCGGCGCTCCAGGAACGAGGCATCCTGAAGCCCGGCGGGAAAAATTTTCTCCTGGGCTATTCGACAGGCGGCAGGGGCGTGCTGCTCGTGAGCCTCCAGAATCTCGGGCTCTTCCGCGCCGGGGCGTCGCTCTCGGGCGACTGCGACCAGACCCTCCTCCCCAGCGAACCGCTCTACACCGAGCAGTACGGCGCGTTCGCGCAGAACGGCGCGCGCTGGAAGGCTGTTGATAACCCGCTCACCTCGATCGCGGAGTGGCGCATGCCGCTCTATCTTGGCCACGGGAAAAAGGACGCGGTGTGCCCGTACGCGCAGACCGAAATTTTCTACAACGCGCTGCGCGCGCACTATCCCCTCTTGCGCACGGTACTGCATCTTGATGCAGGCGCGGCGCACGATTTCGCGTACTGGGACTCGGAGCTCCCCGCGGTGTTCGACTTTTTCCGGGACACCGAATAGCCGGCCTGTTTTTGGGTTGATTTCAATCTCTTCCGCGGTATCATTGTGCCTGCCCGGATTCGGGGCATGCGCCCAATCATGAAGGAAAAAATCAGGATCGTCGATCTGCACAAGGGATTCGCGGGGAAGACCGTGCTCGCGGGCGTGAACCTTTCGGTGTACGAGGGGGAGATCCTCTGTGTAATCGGGAAGAGCGGCTCGGGGAAATCGGTCATCCTGAAGCACCTTGTCGGCATCATTCGGCCCGACTCCGGGGATATTTTCGTCGAGGGAGTCCCGTTCACCGGTTCCGACGAGATGACGCGCATCGCCCTCCAGTCGCGCTACGGCATACTCTTCCAGGGCGCGGCCCTCTTTGATTCCCTGTCCATTTATGACAACATCGCCTTCGGGCTTCGCAGGAAACACGTGCCCGAGGAAGAGATCGCGCGCCGCGTGCCGGAGCTCCTGGGCATGGTGGGACTGCGCGGCATCGAGGACAAAATGCCTTCGGAAATCTCCGGGGGGACTCAAAAGCGCGTGGGACTCGCCCGCTCGATCGCGATGAAGCCGGAGATCATGCTCTACGACGAGCCCACCACCGGCGTGGACCCCATCACCGCGGGCTCGGTGGACCGGCTCATCCGGAAGATGCGCGACGACCTGGGTATCACCTCGGTCGTCGTGACCCACGACATGAAATCTGTATCGCGCGTGGCGGACCGTGTCGCGATGCTCCTGGACGGGGTCATCGTGTTCGACGGCGCGCCGGCGGAGCTCATGGCGAGCGGCGACGAACGCCTCAGGCAATTCGTGGAAGGGAGGGCCCATGGTCCCATTAAGGTCGCGTAAACTACTGATCGCGTGCGCGTGTGTGCTCGTCTTCGCCGCGTGCGAAAAAAAATACCAGGGGAACATAACCGTGGGCTCCCACACCTGGCTCAAGGGCAAGAAAATATTCATCGATCCCGGGCACGGGGGAACGGCCGCGGCGGACAGCTTCCGCAGCGGGCCGGGCGGCCTCACCGAGGAAGAGGTCAACCTCGCGGTCTCGCTCCACCTCGCGTCCATGCTCAGAGGCGCCGGCGCGGTCGTCGCGCTCGCGAGGGAAAAGGACCTCGACGTTCCGCTCATCGAGCGCGTCCGGATGGCGCGGGAATTTTCCCCGGACCTTTTCCTTAGCGTTCATCACAACGGGACCATGCGACGCATGGACGGCGTCAATTACCCGTGCGTGCTCGTCTGGGGAAGCCCGGGGGTGAGCCCCGCGTCATTCGATTTTGCAAACCTGCTCCTGGGTGAGTTTCATCGCATCATGGACGCGCGGGGAAGCGTGCTCAGCGACTTTTCGGTCTTTCCCGAAACGGGGTCCATGATGCTCAGGGAGACGCACGACCTGTGTCCGGGTATTATCGGCGAAGCGGGATTTTTCTCCGACGAGCGCCACGCGATCCACCTGCGCGACGCGCAGTACCGGGAGCACGAGGCGGGGGCGTACTTCAATGCCGTGTCCGAATACTTCCGGCGCGGCGTACCGTCCGCCCGGGCGCAGATAAACTGCCGCGTGGAGAATACCGGCTATCTGAAAAATCTGCTCAAAGACCGCGAGCCCGCGATAATGCTCCTCCTGGACCCCGGCGCCCCGGGCGTCGATATCGACGACTCGACGATCCGTGTCACCCTGGACAACATCCCCGTCACGGCCTCGCGCATGAAGCCGGGAAGGTATTCCCTGGACTACGGGAGAAGGCTTTATCCCGGCGCGCACCGCATCCGCCTGGAGTTCGCAAACACATGGGGCCGGCGCGCCATGATCGTCTCGCTGCCGTTCCACGTCGCCGTCCAGCCGGGAGAGCACGATGCGCTGGTGCGTGAGGGGACGCGGCTCGCCTCCTATTACTACACGGCCCGTGAGGGGCTCAAGATGCTCCAGGCCGCCCTGTCCATGACCGTCACCGCGCCCGATGCAGACATGCTCCTCTGGCGGATCGCGCAGGGATTCGGCCTTATCGGCGCGCAGGAGACCTCACGGTATTATTTTTCGAAAATCGCGTATTTCTACCCGCAGAGTGAATACCAGGGAATGATTGGCAGGTACACGGGAGACCTGCGCTACCCGGTCGAGTATCATGGGAAGGAAATTCAATTTACCGAAGACTGCCCGGCGTGCCCGTCGAAAAACACCGTGCGGGAAATTCCCGTTATCGAGCCTCGATCGGTGGACGGGAAACAGGATGAAGGGTTTTACCTGTTGGAAAAAGCGAAAGCGCTTTTCAGGTCGTTAAGGGAACAGGTTGAGTCGTGGTGGACCAAGTGATCGACGAGTGTCAATCTACCATCCCTTTAAGGCGGCTCAGTTCCTCGTCGTGGATTTCCTTGTAGAGGCGCATCGCTGTCATCCCTGGAGGTAGGAGGGCTGAAGTAGAAAAAGAGTTGATGCGGAAGAGGATCAGTGAGTATATTATTACAATACAGGAAAGGAAACTATATGCAGACACGCCATGAACAATATATCATCGACAAGAATGGCGAAAAGAGCGCAGTGATTCTACCCATCGATGAATACCATGAGCTTCTGGAAGACATCCACGACCTCGCAGTGATCGCGGAGCGTCGGGACGCCGGCACCATTTCGCTTGCAGAATTGAAAAAGCGTATTAAATAGTTACATGTACGAGATTATAGTCTCTTCTGCGGTCGAGAAGGACTTCAAGCACATCGACCGTCAACACTACCGCCGTATTCTCGAATAAATTGAACTGCTAGGCGGCGATCCGCGTCCACAGGGTTCCCGTAAGCTGGTGGACACCATATCTTCGTACCGAATTCGTATCGGGGACTATCGCGTCATATATCAGATCGACGATGATGCCCGTGTCGTCACGGTGATGCATGTGCGCCACCGAAAGGACGCGTACACCTAGAATCCTCCGCGTCGTCTCAAGTACAGGATCCCCGTATATTTAAAAATTCTGTAATTGATCTTGGCTATCGTCTCAATCAACCCGTCACTGCGTTACCGTGCTCTTCACCTTCTCGTTCGGCACCTCCACCGTCCCCTCGGTCGTGCGTATTCTAAGAATGGCGCCGCGGCTTATGATGGCGCCCCGGTATACCTTCCCGGAGTAAAGGGTCACCACGTCTATGCGACCGTATTTTGCCTTTATCTCCTCCATGGTCGCGGGGGGAGGATCCTTGATTTCCTCGTCTATCTTCTCGAGCGCAGGCAGGAATGATTTGCCCTTCTCCTCCAGCGCTCCCGGCGCCATTGTCCGAATCCCCTCGATATAGTTTACCGCCTCGGCCTTGCTCAACACGAGTGATTCCGTTTTTGTGAGGCCGCGCGCCGTGATTCCGGCTTTTACATCAACGGCTTTCCCCTGTGTCACCTCCCCGGCCTTCCCGGAGACGGTTTCGGTCACCTCTACCCTACCCCTGGACACGCCTACGGTTCCCGTCCCGCGATCATACGAGACGCTGAAGATCGTTCCGCGCACCGCGGCGATGGCGGTGGGGGTCTTCACCCGGAAATCCTCCGATTTGCCAAGCTTGTCGATCCTTGAAAGCACCGTGCCGTGGAAAAGGTTCAGCTCGCTTTCCCCGGATTCAAAAAGTGTGACCGCCTCAATGCTGCTGTTCGGCAGGACCTGCACGATCCCGCGTTCGCCCATCTGGATGGTAACGTGCGACAGCGGCCCCGTTTTTATTACGTCCCCTTTCACAATTACTCGCGATACTTTAGCCGGAGTATACTCTCCCTCCAAGGCTTTCACCTGGACGTCTCCCACGGCGAGCACTACTACAGGGGTAACCGCTCCTTCCCTCGCGCACGATATCGCAAGTGTAAGGGCAAGAATTCCCGACAGTGCGCATATACTTCTCTTCATGGCAACACCTCTTCAATGCATGAAATAATCAGGGCCCTGTGAAATAGTGAACCCGACTACCATAAGTTGAACAAGAATAATTAAAGGGACAAAGAATATTTTAATGATTGATTTTTTCTTACGCCCTGATAAATCGAGAACGTTGTATGTTGTAACAATGCGCCGCCAAAAAGCGCAATCAGGAAAAAAATATTGTCCCTAAAAACCCCCTCAATCTACTTATCTGGAGAAGGCCATGCCCGGCATCGCTGAAGGGAGAGACCTCTTCGTCGACGTCTACGAGCGGTACTATGGGCTCATTTACAGCACCGCCTATGCCAAGCTGGGCAACGCGGATGACGCCATGGACGCCGCCCAGGAGGTATTCATCCGGTTTCACGGCAAGTCAAGTGAGGTCCGGGAGCCGCGCACCTGGCTTTATGGCACGTTGAGAAACGTGGTATTCGACATGATGAAGAAAAAAAAGCCGGACCTCACCGAGGGGGAAATGGACGACCTGGGAGTGGTCTTTGTAAACGGTTTCCGGGACACCAGGCTCATGATAAAGGAAGCCCTGGAAAGCGAAGCCAACTTCATTGACGAAAACGATCGCGTCCTCTTCGAACTCGTGGCGAGCTATGACTTCACCTACCGCGAGGCGGGCGCGCAACTGGGCATGTCCGAGCGACAGGCCAAGTACCGCTTTGGACTGGCAGTACGTCGCCTTACGGAACATTTCCGCGCGCGGGGAATCACCAACCTGGAGGACCTGCTATGAACGGCTCCGGGTTATTCCTCCAACTTTTGGAAAAGTACCGCCTGCGCCGGCCGGTGCCGGCAGATGTACGCGCCCGCATGGTGCGCGACAAACGCAAAACCCTCAGGCACATTTTACAGCAGAGCGGGGAGCTCTCTATGGGTGTCCGCGCGGCCCTGCCCCTGTACCGGGCGATACGCGGCATGGGATTAGCCCCCACCTTCCGGCAGGGAAGGATCGCCGCATCCGCCATGGTGGCCATGGTGTTCTGCGTCCTCTTCGCGGGGCTGTTAACCGTATCGCGACCGCTCATCGCTCCCTCGCACCCGGATAGCGGCGTGGTCATCTTCGCCTTGGGCGAGGTAACGCGCAGCGGCGCGGATGGAACGACGGCGCCCCTGAAAACGCGGGACTTCCTGGAAAAAGGAGACCGAATCAAAACCGGTGAAGATGCAGCGGCGATAGTTCAGATAGGCGATACCATCATGGTGCGCCTGCAGCCGCGAAGCGAGTTGTCCGTAGAATCCCTGCTGAGCGACCCCGACCTCGCGCTGTCCCTTCGTTCCGGAACGGTGCTGGCCAGGCTTCAGGGCCTCGTGAAGGACCGCTCCTTCACGGTCAAAGCCCAGACGGTGACCGCCTCCGTGCGCGGCACCGCATTCAGCGTCACCGCAGGCGCACCTGATATCGTCGCCGTGGCCGAGGGGACCGTGTCGGTGAAGCACGACAAGAACGGAACCGGGCAGCTCATAAACGCGGATGCCGCCGCCGATGGGGGCGACGAGCTGGTGAAACGCCCCATCACCCGGACCGAACGACTCGAGATCGAGCGCGTGCTCCGCATCCCCTTCATGAAGGATCCCATGGATGCGCCGCAAAAGGAATTTGAAGACCTGGCTGCGCTGGTGCAAAAAAACGATGCCGAGATCGACGCGACCCTGAACAAGCCCAAGGCTGAATCGATTCCCGGCACCCTGGACGAGATCAGGGCGAAGTACGGTCGCATCGATGTAGTATATCTCTATTCAGGGGAGACGGTACGCGGCGCCATCATCGGCCGCGGAGAGACGATACGGCTGATGGTTCCGGGAGGATACCGTTCCATTCCAAAGGCATCGGTGCGGAATACCGGGGTCGAATAGCGGCGATCACGCGGTAAATTTTTTGTCCGTTTTTCCCGTCTCCCTCAACTAATCCGTAATGAAGTGAACCACACACCGCCTGAAGGCGGTGGCTTCGTGTTCGGCTAAAGCCGACTAAAGATCATCATCAGTTTTAAAGTCGGTATCTGTGGGCTCCTTGCCTTGATCCTCAATATATTT